>NZ_CP033169.1:1853624-2162561 GCF_003691585.1 Biomaibacter acetigenes
GTGCCGGTATTTTAGGTAATTTATCAAATTCACTTTTTTTATAAATTTTCTTTTTTCGTTTGCAGATTTTACACATATCATCAGGGTTATTTGGAGGCAAAATTTCAATTCCAATAATATACGGATCATCACTTTCAACAACCTCATAATAAACAGCCTTATTCATAGCCTCTGAACTTTTTGTGTGAATATATATTTTGAGCATTGCTTCTGCAGCTGGATTGTTTTTATCGATTGCAAAAAACTCATCCCCTAAATAGTTGTATGTATCCATTAAATATTCCTTTAATTTAGGGCAGTTAAAAATTTCGTTTGTATTGTTATTTATATAATCTACAACAATATTTTTTCTCATGTAATCTATGCCAGTAATCATACAGGCAATTATAACCGCTTTTAAAATGTTTATATATTCTTCAGTATTTACAACGTCTGAATAACTGAGTTCGTTGAAAGCTATATCAAAACTTCTTTTTTGCTGTTCTGAGAAAAAAGGCCCAGAGCTTGGCACGAATACCAAACTTCTCTCGTAATTAAAATATCTTTCTATCGCAGCATCTATATTGCCTTCTTTGATGAATTTTACTATATCGTCAAACATTTTATTAAAATTCTCTTCTTTTTCTTTTAAATAATTATCTATTCTAGTCCTTAATTCATCAGACAAAGAATAATATAACTTAAAATCGGGATATTTTTTTATTTGTTCCAGGGATAAATTTTCTTTTATTGTTTTAACGAGGTCACCCTTTTTGCCTTTTTTAGGCAAACCATACATATCGAGAATTTTTTTCAGTTCGGCTATAGTCAGCCTCATAAGGGATCCTTCTATATTTTGGTCATTGACATATTTTTTTGATATACATAGTTCTATAAATTGTTTTGGATCGTTAACTTTTTCATTCCAGTATGCCGGTATATCAAATGTCAGGGGTTTATTGTCCATATATTTTAGTAATTCTATTTCAGCATTTGAAAAATCATGTATTGATTTGATTTCTCTTTTATTTTGCCTATTTGTATTGATTTTGCTTTTACTTGAAGTATTTACCATATTTTTAAAAAAGTCTAATATGCTCATAATTAAAACATCATCCTCAAACATATGACACTTTTATACCCGGGAACAAATCATTTGTATTAATCTCAATTTCTTTGGCTAATTCTTGTAACTTATCTATATATTGACAGTCATATCCCAATTAATAAGATGGAACAAGAGTTATATTGATTGAGAACAAGCCAAAAAAAATTAAGATCAAAGATAATAAAACAATAACCGCTTTAAGTGCAGGTTCTTTCCATATCCATCCCTTTACTCCGGCAATTAAACTAAAAATACCTATCAAAAGTACAATAAATTGTATCAAGTTAATCCCCCTTTTTGTATATATATTCGATATTATAAAAATATTTCCTGCTTAATTTGCTATGCCTCATTCTCCAGATGGTTTTTTATTTGTTTTACTATTTGCCACCCTATTTTTAGAGCAAGTGCTTCTTCGTTGAGGTCAAAGTCATTTTTGTATAATTTAATATTTATACCAGGTATAGTCACATTTATATTATTTCCGCCGACAGTCGCTAATGCTGGGGCTATAATGCCTCCCGTAGCATATTGGCGCACCCCAAGTCTTCTGCCAGTTTCTTGCCATAAAGCCAGAGCACGGGGTCTTAATCTTGCTGACAAAGGTATTATGGATTCCGGACCTTCCTCTGCAACAAGGCCAAGATGAGGCCTTTGAAATATACCGCCAAGAGCACGTTTACTTATAGACGTACCTTTATATAGAGCTTTCTCCTCTAATGATAGGCCACCCATACCCGACATTCTCCTATGGAGCTCTTCCTGTTCAATTATTTCACGGTGACTTGACAATGTTTTAAATGCTCTATTTTGTTCTTCATATGCGGCATTTATTTTAGCCTCAGTTATCTGCTTTCCTCGTGTAGTCAGCCATTCCAATATTCTTAGTATTGATGGTGCTGCGGATATCGATATTCCTACAACGATCTTAACCGGTAAAGGCCCGGGTGTTTTTGCACCAATATATGCACCCAATAGCATGGATAATAACGGACTCTCCATTATGGCCGAAGTAGCACCAGTCAAAGTGGCCTTCATAAGTTCTTTTCCTAGTAACGCGCCATATTTTGCCACCGCAGGTACCCCGGTAGCCTGGAACCACTGACCAAATGCCTTTCCAATATCACTCATGACAAAATTTACTTTTCCAGAAAAGTCGAGTCTTTGGAATTCAGGATTATTTATATATCGTGTTTCTATCATATTAAAGGCTTTTTCAAGCCTATCAAGAATTTCATTTCCCGCATCTCTTGCCACTCTCTCCAGTGTATCCCCCCACCGATTCACAACGTCCTCATTCTTAGTAAACATATCAACCAGTCTCTCAAGCCTGGGTTTTACTGCTTTACTCAACCCATCGCCCCAGCGATAAAGGATACTCATATTGAACGTATCTTTTATAGTGCTCCAAAGGCCTAACAATGACCTGGACTGGCGATCCATCATATTGGGGAATCGCTGGTTCATGCCCTCGATTATTGCCGATATGACTTTATTGACGTTTAAACCGGCCTTGCCTATATTATCCATCTGATCAGCAGTGAGCCTGAACTTCTTCTGAATTATGTCATATGCCGGGATACCAAGCTCAGTCAATTGCATTATTTCCTCTGCACTTACCTTGCCTTTGGCCCTCATTTGACCGATGGCTGTTACTGCTCTTTCAATGCCCTCGGGTCCTTTGCCTAGCCCAGCCATGGCGTTCCCGATTGCCGTCATCATCGGTAGAATTTGCTCTGCGCCAAAGCCAAATGCTAGTAGCAACTGACTGCTTTCTTGAAGCTGGGGGAATTCAAAAGGTGTCTTAGCTGCAAATGCCTGGAGATCTCTCAAAAATGCAGTTGCCTTTTCAGCGCTTCCCAGCATAGTTTCAAAGCCTATGCGTGCCTGCTCCATGTTTCCAGCCAGTGCGAGCGGTGCTTTTACAAGCCCGGTAAAAGCTGCGGCTCCTCCCAGGCCGACGCCGATGAGGCCAAGCGGTGACGTTATGGCACTGAATATTTTCTTAGCCGCTCCAGTTACCATATCCTTGGCCTTTATCGTCACTGTCCAGGTCCTTTTCGCCATAGATGTCAACACCGACTGAATTCTCCTTGCCGGGCCAGATATCTTATCATTCAGCTTTGCCGCCGGGCTTATCCTCACCTTATTCAGCATCTGTGCCCGCCTTCTGGCACTTTCCATAAACTTATCCATGGCTTTAAGTTTACCTTTTGTCTGTTCATCTCCGGTCACATCTATAACAATATCAATCCTATAGGCTTCATTTTCTGCCACGCCGCTCCACCTTCTTTCTGGCTTTGTCCTCTGCTTCTATTTCAAGCTCAGTGCATGCCAACAAAAAAAGCTGTTCCCCTCTTGGTAGCTTCCAAAACTCTCCGGGGCGCAGGTGATGCCGCACCCAAATGTTGTGCAGCATACCTGCTAGGCCCCCGGACTTTATGAGTTTTTTACGTCTTCAAGGTCGGTATTAAATCCCGAAAGATCCAGAACAATATCACCCAGCGCCGAAAGTTCCCCGGCCAAAAGACGCCGCTTTATAACTTCCTCCGGTCCCGATGCTTTGTATTTTGCAAGCAACTTTGGGTCGCCCCAGTTTGGTTTGACCGTGGCTGCCGCTATCAGGGCAGTATTAAACTGTTCCTCATCAAAATTCTCAATTACCCTGCCTCTCTTTTCCTTTCTTTCCGTGCACTGCTCCCGGATGTGATATACTTGCTTTCCAGTAAGACCACGGAGAGTAACTGGTATCCCTATTCTCTTCAAAAATACTGTTTTCTCGGGGATAGTGTCGTCATCAAGCAGCTTTTGTAGTATTTCTTCTTCAGTCATCTTCTCAAAATCCATAAAAAATTAACCCCCTTAAGCCTCAATAGGATCCAAAAGCTCATATTCCTCGAATGTGAATGGAATTTCCTCGGTCACTTCTTCTCCAGCCGTCCAGTTGGCAAGCTGAACCCTGTCGGGCATAACATTCATGAGCCGTATTCGTTCATATCCGTATGCCTCCGGGTCATCCAGCTTACTTATGATTTCAAACTTATTGAACTCCCGGCGGATCATGTCGGATGTAACCTTAAACCCGCTCATGGTCCCCGTCCCTTTCTTAGGACCTTTCTTATGTCTCACCCAATCATCACCGGATAAATTCAATTCTCGTTTTTGAATCTCTACATATGCTTCAAGATGATTGAGATTTGTCTGCCATATTCCGTCGACGTAAATCTTACCGTATGAACCTAAAATAACCCTTTCAGCATCAAGAGCCACTTATACCACCCCCTACAGGACCGTGAAGGTCCCGAGTATAATTTCCATGGTGTCGGTGAGCCTGGCCTCATATTTAAGATACACCTGATCAGGCTCAGGAGTAAGCATTGCGTTCGGGCCGTAATAATCCGGATCGAGATATACATCATATCCGGTGGCCTCTATTACCCCAGCCTGGGCAAGCGTCCTCATATACTCCTTGCAAGCGCCGATGAGAGCTAACCGGCCTTCTTCGGTGTTGTTTACTTTGCCGATATAAGCGTCCTCGGCGGTCCTAACCAGGTCGGCATTAATGCTATCCATTACCCTGATAGTGCGGATTTTCTTCCAGGAATTGTTCTGACCTTGACGCAGAGTTACAAGGCTATTTATGCCCCGAAGGACCTTGACCTGCCGTCCATCGTGGAACAGCAGAAGCACCCCGCCATTTACGGCCTGCTCCATCTCACTTCTAGTCCACCGCCTGGTTACATCATCGAAAGGTGTAACCGCATAGGTAGCAGATTCGCTCAGTTTCTGTCCGGCAATAAGGCCGGCTACATATGCTGCTACCTGTGCACTGGAATAACTCACGCCATCCAACTTACCACCTACACCGACATTGACAATGCCTTCATGGTTAAAGCCAGCGCTCCGTGTAGTAGCTTTATTTACGGCATCGGCTGCAGTATCGTCGGCTGCAGAACCACCTAAGACTGCTATGACGCCCTTGCCCTCGCTTCTCACCCGGGAAACCCACGACACAACGCTGGTCTGGATAGCAGAGTCCGCTATGCCGTCCAGTGTCAGCAGGTTAAATTCCTGCGTCTCAAAAGCAGTCAATGCATTCGTATAATCCTGAGCCGCTATAGCAGATATGCCGGAATTTCCGCCGGTAAAAACTTGATCAGACACATCTTTTAGTATTCCTGTCCCTTCGGCCAGTTTTGTTGCGATAATCCATTTATTTTCGGTGTCATTATTTATGGCATCTACCGCCGCCTGGATGGTCCCACTGACAAAGGTAAAGGTTTTAAGAAGTGTAGTGCCTTCATAGAGCTTGATATCTTTTTTTGTACCATCAATTGGGTTTACTTGAACCGTCACTTTGAAATTATTGCCCCTGGCACCTTCATACTTAGCATCAAGCTTCAAGACATTTGCTGGTGTCGCCGCTGTGTCCTGCAAAGTCAAAGTAGCTTTTGCCGCATTCGTATCTGCCAATCGGTAGGCTAAAACCTTCTTTGCTCCTCCTAATAAGGCAAACCGTAGTGTAGTAGAAGCAGTGGCTCCATTTGTTTCATCATTAGTGTAGTTTTCGGTAATCCCGGCTTCGCTGGTTATTTCAACGAATTGCCTGACCGGGCCCCAGTGAGCTTTCACAGGAGCTACGACTATACCCCTGGCACCGGGTTGAATTGCCGCCAGAGCTGCAGCCTGAAAATTGAGATACAGGCCCGGGAGTACCGGCAGTTCGGTCGCACTCCATGTTCCTCCACTCATTTAAACCACCTTCCTCTTAAGAAAGTCGTTAATCAACTTTTTCATTTCATCTACGGTAAACTCTCTTTGCTTATTCCCATGCAGCGCTCCCGCGATGACTTCCGGCTTACAATTGAAAAGAGCTTCCGCATTTTCCAGAAGCTCTTCACGGGAGTACTTGGGCTGGACCTCCGCTGTTTTTTTATCAGCCATTTATATCACCTCAATCATTGATAAATCCTGAATTATGCACACCCATAATGAGCGGTGCATCTTCCGCCGGTCTGTTTGTATTTCTAGCCAGGATTAACGATATTTGCCCTGCGGTTATGGCATCTTGTTGCATATTTGAAGCCATGTTGCTTATTGTCATATACTTTCTGCTCATCGTATCAAGGGGAATTTTGATCGCATTCCCCATCTCCTGTAATATGGTCATAACCCCTGCTATTTGCTCGTTCGGTGTTCTGCCTAAAATATGCCCGGTGAATCTCTTTCTCACTTCAAACATGGCTGTTCCCTTTTCCCTAACCTCAATGTTTGTTATTCTCCACATCACTGCCGGCCTTTTGTAACCCAAGGGCCAGAAGTTTCTATATATGGTCCAATCAACACCCATGACATTAGCTGTCCACAAAGCCAATTTATCAAGCCACGGGTCATCGGCCACTGTTTCCGGCACCGTCACTGGCTGCAGGGCCATTACGGCAAACCGAAGGCCTCGTGTTATGGCATCCCAGTCCTCGTCTACAAAATCATCACCAGCAGTTCCGAGATAGTGGCATGTAAAAACTTCTCCGGCCTGAGTTGTAAGAAGCTGACCATCCAAAGCCCTGATTACTTTTTCGGCCAAAGTATCAACGTTGATAAACGTCGTTCTTGATACATAGGGCCATACTTCGATAATTCTCCTAAAGCCGGTCCATGGAGTTTCTTCCGTATCCATGCCCTGCCGGATGATCAAATATGGTTTTTGAGTCTTTGCCGTAGCTGCATGAGGTTCAAAGCATCCTTTTATTTCCGGTATTTGATTTATCAAATGCTGTCTTATGGCTTCACGCATCATTATTCACTCCACAAATCAAGGACCGACTTTTTAATTCTGCCGATGTGAGTATCTATAGTTGGTCCTATTATCGCATAAGATTTTGTTCCAGGATGATGGACTAATTTTACTGGATGCTTTGCCCCCTGCCAGTATAGGGCCTTCTTTCTATTTGGTCTTATGATATGGGGTGGTGTGCCAGATTCCAGATATCCGCTATACTCCATACCATGCGAAAGATACAAGATAAACTTGTTACCATTTCTCTCTACATCAGAGTGTATACTCTGTCTTGCATGGCCAGTTCTATCTCGCCAGGCGGCGTGCTCTTTTGCATAGCCTTCCATTGTTCCCGCCCATTCCTGCAGTAGTCCATACATCTCAGCTTTCTTTCGCTCAATAAACTCTATTGCTCCATCGCCCAGTGCCATTTCAGCTCACCTTCTCCAGGTCGGCTTGGTATCCTACCAATTGCCCCTGCACATACTGAGGATAAACCGCTTTAATGATGAAATGCCCCACAGGTGTATCAAATTCATCCAGTACGTTAGGCCCCGCCTTTATATCGGCATTATAATCAGCCAATAAGCCCCAACCTTTATCAATTTGCTTCGTTCCTGCCAGTGTTGAAACATCAAGCGGTACTCTATTCCCTTCTGTAAAAATTCTTACCGCAAAGGGACCCTTTGTGCTTTTTACCTCATTAAAATAACCACCCATATCGACCTTCTCGGTTCGCTGGATGGTTATTGTCACCGGATTCTGCTGAATTGCCCATGCAACATGCTGCCGCCGAAGGCTAATCAAATCCATATCACAGCACCTCCGGCGGTGTAATCCTCAATATCATGCTCCCCATACCGCTGGCAGCCATACGGCTATAGGTTTCGGCCATCTTAAGAGCTGCATTTATAGCCGTCGTCAAATTAACAACTTTATATGTTTCTTCTCCAACTGAATACTGTTCAATCTGCCCTAGCTCCTGTTGAAGCATTCCGGCTTTCATTGTCCAACCGGCAGTTGCAGCAGAATAAATATTTACAGCTTCTATAAGCAGTGTATCAAGGTCTGCATTCAGGAACCTCGTGTCTGTTTCACTTCCGCCTTGTGGTATTACCTCGTTTAGGAGTTTCCTTAGCCTTGTTCTTAGTTCCGGCGTCGGCGTCATTGTTTATCACCGCCTTGAATTTAGGGCAATTATTATCAAGCTCTATAGATTCAGCAGTCCATTTCCTTGCTTGAAGGTCTTGATGGCATTTCATTGCTGGCAGCATAGAAAGGTCAGCGCCCGGCACCCACGGATACCGGGCGCAATCTTTACATTTTGCCATTCATATCACCCGCTTTAACTGGGCAGAGTTAATTCTTCCACAGAATTTGCGGGAGAAGCCACCACGCCCCGCCTTGCCCTGCCTACTATGGCATCCTCAACAAGCCTGGTTATATCCGCGCCACCGGCATCTATACGCAGGTCATGCTTCACTAGTTCACGGAAGTATTTCTGCGGCTCGATGAGATATGCCTTACCGGAATCTACTCCGGGATATTCATATGACTTTTCACCAACAACTGTGCTCCATCCATCGTAGAATATGAGAGTGTCAATCTGGCTGATAGCGGGATACACGGTTCCGCCAATCTGCATCCTCTGCAAGCATTCTTCTATATCCCACCGTCGGGAGCTGTGAGCAAAAAGTACCGTAGGCCGTCTGGGAGCACCAGTATCGGTGTTTTTATCCTGACTTGCATGTATCAGCCCGGCCTTAATTGTATTGCGGAGTTTCTCCAGCAAAGTCGCACCAGTAGTATCAGCTGCGGTTTTATTTTTAGCCGGATAGTTATAGCTCAATATAGGATATAAATGAATGTGGTTCAGCAATGCATTATAGGCTTCACCCATGGCCCTGTTGGCCTCGGTTATCTGCCATGTTTTATCATATTCAATCATATCCTCTGTCCACTGCAGCCCAGCAGCGTAGGTTATGATAGGTACTGTGTCTTTTAGGCCTACTTTTCTGGAGCCAAATTTGACTTCCTCAAGCTCCATATGTTCCAGGAATACCACCTGGGCATATGTGAAGGGTGCTATGTCAACATACTCTGAAAAATTTGGATCCTCCATTCTGCGGTATATAGGCCCATATAGCAGTGGCACCGCCTCGCGGCCAAGTTCAAGGTCAATGACGGTCTTCTGAACTATGCTGTCAAGCCCAGCTGGTGTGGTGAGCATTTCGCCAACGGGTTTGGAAAACTCCAGTACCTCCATTTCCCCGTTGACCATCTTTTTGGTTACAGTCTTCATTTCGCCATTGATGAAATATGGGACCTTTTCTTCGATGGTCTTCTTGCGTCTTTCTTCTTTTAACGTTTCAATGCTAATTATCTTCATTCATTCCACCTCCATTAAGCATGTGCCTGGACCTGCGGTCCAAGTATAAACCAGATTACATTGTTAGCATCTTTGGCAACTGTAACTCTGCCCACAGGTCTATTCTGTGGATTGCCGCTGGCGTCAGGATTAGCCTGCGTAGTAAGTAGCTTTGTCGTTGCATTCCAGTAAACTTTATCGCCCTTATTAAATGCATCGGTGGTTGTAATCTGTGATGTTTCATATTCGGCCTGCTCTATATTGAGCACTACCTGTGCAGTCTGGCCTATTGCTGTGGTTACCGATTGGACTGCCAAGCCAAAGAAGCCATCCAGTTCATAGAATTTACCCTGCTCTATCGTGGTATTTTCGGGCACCATAACTTTAACGGAAAGCCCATCACTTATTTTTCTTCCCATGATTCATTACCTCCTCAATGCAAAATTTTAACCGCTATATTAGCAGTTATTGGATGTTGGGATATTATTTGATGTCCTGACTTCTGCGGTGGCCTATTTGAGATTATCCCTTGATGAGACACTGCTTTTGGAGCAAAGGTCCCATTGCTTTTCTGGCTCACAAAAGTTTGTGACTGAGGATTGAACCTTACTATGCTCATATGGCCACCTTCTTGGTCCTAAGTAAGCCATTGGGTTTTGGTTCACCATTGCCAGCACCTGCACCTGCTGGTTTATCAATGTACAGCTTGCTGAATGCATCTTTCAAGGTCTCATCTTTGAGTAATGCGTCTATTTCTCCAGCTATTTGTTCCTTCGTTGCATTATCCGCTACATGAAGCATTTTCTTAATCAAGCCTTGCGCCATTTCGCCAGCAATCTTATCCTTGATGACTTCATCGATGAGTTTTTCGTGTTCTGCCTTCGTCTTCTCATCCAGAGCTTTTTTGGCTTCTCCAGCTACCTTAATTATGTCCATCTCGCCGGATACTCCCAAAGCCTCTTTAACTTTGCCCAGGGTTTCTTTTGCCTCCAAGGCCTCTTTAATTTCTTTCATTTCTCCGGCTAATTCCTGGGTTGTAAAGCCCATTTCACCTACTACTTGATTCAAAGTCACATCTTTATTCGTCAGCATCTGTTTAAGCTGTGCGATTAACTCTCTCCAATTCATTTTTACACCTCCATTATTGTTTATAATTTCATCCATCTCGCCTATAGCCACCACTGCTGTAGGCATTCCTGCCCTACCTAGCGGTGTCCAGTCAATGCTTAGTGGCTGATAATCAACCACCTGAGTTTCCCCTGCTACCTGTTGAAGTTTTGGAAGGCCGAAAATACTCACAGTGCGGACTACATTGGATTTTATCCATCGCTTTAGGTCTGCCGCCGCCTTATCAACCACACCTCTGAAATATGCTTTGTTCGTAAAAGGGTCCCATTTAGCACCTACCCAATGCGTTACTGGTGTCGGGAATTGATGATCCACATCTTCTGGCTTTTGATGCCCTAAAAATCCAGGAAGACCTTGAGACATGACCTCGCCTACAATAGCCTGGAGTGCTTCTGGGCGGTAGTTCCATCCTCTTTTGCTCTTACCTGCAGGAATTTCGACTACAATCTCAAGAGGCTCTGTGTCTCCAGCTTTGAGAGTATCAAGATTAGCCCATGGTGCCAGTGGTATATCTTCAACTTTAATTTCACCACATATCATGGCCTGCACTGCTACCATTTCACCGGCAAGACTTTCAGGCACCGGCATTTCCAACTCCCTGTAGTGACGGAGCAGGTGACGCCTGACCTGAGCTTTTTGCTCTGGAGTGAGGTTTGGCTCGCTTCTGGCACCCGACAATGCTGCAGCTGCAGCTATAAGGCCAGAACGGTTTAGGACAATTGTTCCGTCTTCTCTTATTTCGTGGTGAGGTCCCCAGCAATCGGCTTGGGTAAGGTCTTTGTTCACTTCTGCTTTAATTACAGCATAGACTTCTTTTACAGCCTCTGTTATCCCTTCGGCTCCTTCGGCTATCCCCTGTTTTAGAATTTGCCATATCCGGCCTTTATCTACATCTCCCCAGGATGCATTTGAGACAGACTTTGATATTGTAAACTTCACTTTTTCACCTCCTTATCAGGGTAAAATAATAGCACCTTGGCTATTTGCCTTGGTGCTTATAATTTTCTTTTGGCTTTTTATCTTTCTCTTTGTTGCCATCAATCACCTGAAACATATCATGGGCTACCTGTCGTCTTAGTTCTTTTAAGTCCTCTTTTGTTGGCTCTGCCGGAAAACTTATTTCAATCCCGAATGGCATATGGTGCCTCCTTGTCAGATTTTTTTGTATATATCATTATACCACTTTTCAAGTTCAGGATCACTACTTGGATCTGATCTCCACTTCTTTAATCGTTTGACAAACTGTTCAGGCTCCTCATGCACCGGCACCAATATGCAAAGGCAATTCGGATGTCCAGGATACGGCGGTTCGTTCCCGGGAGCATATACTCCTTTGCCAAGGCCTTCATCATGTGCTGCAAGGTCATCACAAATATCAGTTATGGGGTGGCTCTTCGATAGTATCCACTTCATTCCTTTGTAGCTCGGCGACATCCGGGCCGCCGCTATTGTTCCTTCACCGAAGGCTGCCGTTGTTTCTGTGCGGGCAAGCCGCAAAGCTTCATAACTGATATCTCCTGGAATTCTGCCGCCCATTCTTTCCATCATTTTGGGATACTCACTGGCTAAAGTTTTTTTTCCTTGTTTTACGTATCTTTCCAGCATTCTGGCTGTTTTCACTGCATCCTGACCTATGGCTACAGATTCCTGAATAATGTCCCGAATGGTTCCACGCAGGTTTTCTCCCTGCTCCCAAATTCTGTCCGATAGGAACAGCCCTTTTTTAGTTCTGGCCCAGCATGCTTCTACTGCCTGGCGGTTTACTCCTGCGAGCATTGCATTCATATGCCCGGTACTAATTCCGGCTTCCTCGAATAAAGAAGATAGAATGCTTTTGGTATATCCCACCCCCGCTTCGACGGCGGTTTGTATATACTCATCCATCTGGTTTTTAAACTGGCCGGCAAGTTTCTCAGCTTCCTGCCGCAAAAGTTTCTCCATTGCTTCAAGATGTCTTTTCCTCAGCATGGCACCCGGCGTGGAAGCGGCCATCTCCCGCAATTCTTCCGCAATTCTATCTGCTGCTCTGATATATAGGCTTCGTATCTCCGGGTCCTGTCTTAACCGCAGGTCGATATATAGTTTTCGAGCTTCCAGGGCCCACCGCCAGTAATCACCGGCGGTACTTTTCAGCTCATCTATTTCCCGGCTCATGCATTACCACCCAGCAATTTGTCTATTTCTTCTTTCTGGCTTGTCAGGAATTGCCCATCTTCCAATCGCATCATCATAAGCCTGGTCTTCATGATCCGTTCCCTTTCACCGGGGATTTCGGGGTCATCACTGATATAATCGTTCATAGTCTCGATATACTGACTCAGGAATTGCGCTGCGGCATCAAGGCTTATGAATCCACCCTGCAAAGCAGTGTTTAAAGCCTGGGTTACTAACTGAAGTTCCTGGGCCACATCTTTTCCGTCTCTCGGGTCTATGTCGTCCCATTCAAGGGTTGTGGCATATGTTGAGAACCTTTTGTTTTCCGCTTGGGCCGTCATTGCCAGTACGATTCGAGCCAATCTCTGCCATGCTTCGGTAAAGTGTTCCCTTTTTCTCGCTATTCTGCGGACCAGTATAGGCATCTGTTCCTTGACACTTGATAAACTACTTGGTGTATGGACGCCAAAAGCGAATTCAGGAGTTTCTGATGTGTCTACAATGCAATAAAAAAGGAGCTGCAATAAATCCTTTGCATCTCCTATAGCTGAATTGACTTCAATAAATCCAGCGTCTTCTTCATCCTGGAATATTAAAAGCTCATGACCATCTAAATTAATTGTTCCACCCTTTGCCGCAAATTCCGCCGGATCTGTTATACCAAAGTTGTTTGCTAAAAATCGTGCAACTTCTTTAAGTTTAAGTTTCAACCGTGGTGTTGAATGCATCTTAGATCCCTGTATGGCATGAAGCATAACATCATGATAGGCTTTCAAAAATGGCTCTATCGGTTCAAGGTCCGATTGACCGAATTCTTTCGTTTCGTCTCCTTCATTCTTGAAATGCACTATAGGAATAAATCCCCATGGGTTCCTTTCTTCCCCCGGCTGTATATCCGGCGGTGTATCACCATCTATTTGTATCATGCGATGGTCTCCGCTAATGCGTTGAGTAACAACGCATCGTCTTGTGTTATTACTTTCATCAAGCCAGATATGTTCGGATTTAAGAACATACTCTTGAACCGACCCGGTAATTGGGTTTCTGATGATTTGCACCACCTGTTCTGGTGGAATGATGTTATATACCAGCCTGGCCTTTGTCTCAGGATACAGCGCTGCATCTTCCGTCTCTTCCCGGGTTATCCAGACAAAACAGTCCCCGTCTCGCATAGCATTACGGTGAGTCTGCTGCATCCGGCTTACATTTGCACCGAAAAAGTCGTCCAGCACGGCCTGAGCATCCGGATCTTCGCTTCGAAAGTGCGGCACACCCATAAAGCCCACAGTCGTATTGATAACGGGCTTTGCAAACCCGGCACCGAGCTTATATGCATCATCTATGTTCTCATAAATGGCCCGAGCTTTCGGATAATCCACACGGCTGGAATTAAGTCGATACGGCGTGGCATAAGTGCCGGTATATAATCTCCATCCGGTAAAGCTGAATATGTCTCTTAACTTTGATATTTCGCCTACAGCCCATGTAAGCCATTTTGGTTTAGCCATATATCTTCACACCTTTTAAAATATTTATAGCTGTCGGATCATAATTGCCTGTGGTTGGTTTAGCAAAAGCAAGAACCACTGCATCGGCCCTGTCCGGTGACATCAATCCCCGTTTCTTCATTTCTTCCTTAGTCTCCAATGCAATCTTACCTTTGCTGGTAATTCGATATTTTCTTGTGGTTAATTGACCCACGAGATCATCGTCGTTAATCAATTCTATCTGCTCTTCCTGTAATAAATCTCTCAAATGTGCCCATGCTTCAGTACCCCAATTCTCGTAATGATCCTGATCCTCCGGTGTTCCTCCGTTATGACAATCAACTATATCTATATAAAGCTTTTCTTCTCTAACAATTTCCCGTAGCCGGTCTGTAACACCACCGCCTACACCATCATCATCAATTTTTACGATGCATTTTGGTTTTCCATACTCTCTCATAAGGTCCTTTGCCAGTGCTATTACATGGCCTGCCGTGACCATTGTATCCTGTTTACTGTATGCTTTGAGATATACCAACTTCAACCCTACTCTTGCCGCTAATACTGTTTCATCATCACCAAACCTTGCGACGTCCACGCCTATTTCTAAAACTCCGTCAGGTTCAGCTTCTCGCATTGTTGCCGCTTCAACAATATCCAGTGGTATGAACGTATCCGGTTCGGCCTTCGGAAATTCACCGAGGACACGCACTCGATATACATCGCTGTCCTCATGATATTTTCTTTTTAATCTTTCAGCATATTCCTGTGTAACTCTCGGGCTGTCCAGACATGAGACTTTCCGGGTCCAATACAGAGCACGGTCCTTGAAAAATGCATCGTGGAATACGCCGCTGTTTTTCGTCGGGTTTCCGCACATAAGCAGCTTTGCATCCGATGTTGTAAGTGCACCTTCTATAGTCTCAAATATGCTATCAGCCACACCAGAGGCCTCGTCTATAATAAAAAGCAGGTGTTCCTCATGGAACCCTGCCATATTCTCCGGTTTATTTGATGTCCTGGCCGTTGCAAACCAGCGCTCTGGATATTGTTTTTGAACAATCTTTGTTTTTTGCCATTCGAAATATGGTTTTAAAGCTGGTGCTCTTTCCAGCCATTTTGCCGCTTCTGCCCACAGTATGTCATGCAACTGCTCTCTGGTCGGCGCTGTGCAAGGTATTTTTGGAAAA
Organism: Biomaibacter acetigenes; assembly: GCF_003691585.1. Classification (GTDB taxonomy): domain Bacteria; phylum Bacillota; class Thermosediminibacteria; order Thermosediminibacterales; family Tepidanaerobacteraceae; genus Biomaibacter; species Biomaibacter acetigenes. The sequence goes on from NZ_CP033169.1 coordinate 1,868,815, forward strand.
GGCCTCGTGAATAAAAACCATAAAAGTGCCCAGGCTTCGAGGGCTGTTTTCCCTACACCATGGCCGGACCTCACTGCTACCCGTGGGTAGTCTGCAAGAGCCTGTAAGGTTTCAGCTTGCCAATCGTCAGGTTCAGCATGGAGTACATTTCTAACAAACAGTACCGGCCTTTTGATGTATTGGATCATGCCTCGGACCAATTCATTTTTCATCTTTTAGCACATCCCAGGCCTCTTTTAACACGTCCGCTAGATTTTCCAAAGCATCTTTTTCGGGACTTTCTCCTAACAGCTCTTGTTTTTGCTTAAATTGCTGTCTAACTTCTGATGCTGTTGCTGACAATAAATCTACTAACGACTTGGGGGGTGCTTTAGCCTTTTCTTTTAATATCTCTTCAAGCCATGCTTTGACTCCTTGATATAGTTCATAGTTGCTTTGAGCAATACTATCAAGCATTTCTATATCTGATAGATGTTTTTTGACTGTTTTTTGCATTTGCTCTTTACTTTTCCGATACTGTTCTCTCGCTTCAGCTTTTATATCGAAATGTTCATTGAGATGTTGCCAAATAGATTTATAACTTATATCTTCGCCGAATTCTTCTTTAAGCCTTGAAGAGAGCGCTCTTGGGCTCATCCCTTCTTCTTTCGCCCATTTTTCAATTTCGACCCGGTGCTGGCTGTTACAAACCTTGCACCGGGAAGAATACCCAGCCGGCATCCGGGCCACCTCCCTGTTACTGTTACGGTTGTTACTGTTACGGTTGTTACGGTAACACAGGCATGAAAAAAGAGCCAAGTTAGGAGCTCTTAAATTTTCATTTATCTTCTTATGTTTTTATAATCAGTATATTTTATACTCTTATCTTTTGTTGAACAGTTTCCGACTTTTAAATCCTTATTTTTGTTCTTAATAGGCTTCATTCTTCTCCTCCTATTCTTGAATCTCAAAAATTTTATTTAACCTTTTTTTAAAATATTCTTTATATGGTTCTTTATTCCTAACCAATTTTAACAATGGCCATTCAAACATAAATAAAAAATCGTCATCATCAACATCATCTAGAGCAGCTTTAGTCTTTTCAAAAGCATCTTCTTCATCGAGTATAATAGCTTTTGCCATAATAAAATTATTATTTAGCATAGAAAAATCAATAGCTTCTAACTCTTCTCTTATTTCATCGACTCTGCCATTTATTTTGTAATATAAATAATAATTTACTTTTGCAATCAGTTGACTGTGTCTATCCATCTTGTCAAATTTATAAATAGATTGATATATACTAGGAATAATGTCACAATTTCTGTCCATATATTTTAGCAATAATTCATTTACATCATTAAACATACGTTTATAATTATCTCTATGTATTAGTTTACTATATTGATAATATATTATCCATCCCAATCTTTCAACTTGCTTTATACGGCTCACTATGTAATTATAATCGGCATTAATTCTTTCTCCTTTTTTTACACAATTAGAATACTCTTTTGAAACATTTTTTAAATAGTAGTCATTAATATATCCATCTGTATGTACAAATAAATTTCTTCGTTGATACAATTCATTAATTAACTCAACAGTTTGCTTTTCATCCTTAAAATTGTCACTAATTTTTAGCTTATCATTAATATATGAAAACCAACTCTTAAAACTCCCTCTAAAAATACTGTCAATCTCTGAGTCTATCAAATACAAACGTGCATCATTAATATTTCCGAATTCCTTCATTTGCTTAAATGTTACGGTTTTATTTTCAACTAAATCCCCCTCATATAAGTTCAAATAGAAATCTCGTAGTATTTCTGAAACTAGAGTTTCTAAGCAAATACACACACTTATAACAGAGGATTGATTTATTAAATCTTTTTTATGAAAACTTGGTTCTGAATCATCTTCTCTGATTCTTTCCATTATGTAGCTCATTACTCCTGGACTATCAGATGTCAGAGATACTTCACCATCTTCATCTTTACTAACTTTAATACTGTTGTATATTTTTTTCATTATAGGATTTTTTTCAATTAAAAAATCTGTAAGTGAATACAATTGCTCCCTTGCATCACCACGAGCCATTTCATCTTCTATATTATTTTGTGTAAAATACTCATCAAACTTTCTATCAAATATAGCATAAACTAAATCTCTTAGTTCTAATATTTCAACGTCTTTCTCTACCTTTTCAGCATTTGACTCTTCTATTATTTTTTCAATTAATTGTAATTGAGTAATGAAACGATTCATTGTATTATTCAATTCTATGCCCATAAGCAACCTCCTACCAACTTTTACAATTTTACGATTGTTATGCGTTATCTGTATCATATCATGTTAAATATTTTATCTGAATAATTTGTTTTCTTTGTATTAATATTCAATTATTTCTTGTTTATTATATTTCTACATAAAAGTAGGAAATTCCTGCATCAATCATTCGACATTTTTCCATATAGAATTATAAAAGCACCGGTTGCCCGATGCTATTATTCCGGATTGGCAGGTTACGGCCAGCTTAGAGGTCTCCGGTGTCTATCTGGCGCATTTATTAAAAGTTTATCGAAACCTGCCATCGTTATATATTGTATATTATCATACTAACATATTTTTACCCACTCTGGACGGCTGTATTCCGGCTGTCTTTAGGCATTGCATCTTCTCCAAAAAGGCCAATTGCTATTTTAGTGACAGCTCGCTTTCGTATTTCCCTGCACCACCGTTCATTAATCCTTACACTATAAGCTATTTGCCACCACTGCTTACCGTTTATATACCGTTCGGTTATTATCTGTCTCTCGGTGTCATTTAGAGCTTCTATTGCCCTGTCGATTCTCTCTATCTTCCCCTCTGTGGCTTTTATTCTCTGCTCAAGAAGCCTTTTCTTGTCTGCTGCTCTTACTCCCGCTTCTTCCGTAATCGAATAAAATGCATAAGTTTTACTGGTCGGCTCTTTATCATAATTAATAGCTGATATTTCCCGATAGTCCATTCCCTCAATTTCCTGCTTCATATTTTCGATACTGGCTTTGAGCGAATTGTAGTTATATAAAAATTTCTCCGTTGCTTTGTAGTAATTCAAAACAAAATCCTCCTCCCTCTCTCCTGGTGCTAGCCCGCCTTTTCCCGGTAATGGTGGCTCTTCCATAATCCTTTTCAGGACCTTTGGCGGCATTTTCGTCCTTGGCCGCCTTTTCTCATGTTCCTGTAGCCACTCATCAAACTCTTGCTCCTTCATCGCCCTCCCTCCCGCAATAGAAAAAGGCACCTCGATTTTCTCGAAGTGCCTCCGGTTTTCCGGTCAGCAGTTATTCATTATATAATTAAACATAGTTGCTCTTCCTTTGGATAAATGATAGGGCATTTCTGCGGCATGTATACGTCTGTAATGGGTATATTATCTCCTCCTAGAGGCGGTTCTACTAAAACTTTTTCTCGAAGAAGTGCGCAATAGATATAACTAAAATCTGGACTCGTATCTCCGCCACCCTGTTGGAAATGGTCAATGTATCGACATGGGCTGTATTCATCGCAATTAAAACAGTTTTTCATATTTCTTGTAATTTCACCCCCTGTCGCTATATCCTTGTAATGTTTAATAACGTGGATCATACTGCCTAGCCTTAAATCCACATTTCTCACATCGCCATTCTTTCCACATTCCCGGCACTACATGAACCTCGACATGTTTGTCACCACATCTTGGGCAGGTTATTGCGATACCTCTACCCTTACAATGCGGGCATATTTCCTCATACAAAGACATTGCTATTTCATCCATTTATATGTTCCTCCTTCACATAATTTATAGACTGCGTCTCTATAACTTAGTCTTTTTAACTCCTTCCTCCACCATGACCGGCAGCCCATCCTGCACTTTTATCGTCACTTCCCCATGCCCCAACTGCCGGATGAATTCCAGCAGCCGACGTTCTTTTTCATGCAGTTCTTGTTCGTTCAATTTCCCGCCTCCAATCGATATATTCTTTAATCGTGATGCATAAGCGAATCTTCCGCAAATATTTCTCATACAGGTCCCACGTCCTTTCCTTCCGCCCCGCCATCGTCGCAAGCACCATCCGCCAGACAAGCTTCAATGCCTCATCATTCACCGTCCGGCCCCCTTAAATGAAACTATCTCCCAGACTCCGTCTTCATCAAAATACGCCCCGCACTTCTTGCATTTGTATAGTATTTCATCGCTATTGATACTCCGTAGTACTCGTGCCTCCCCAAGTTCCAGATTCAGCCACTGCAAGCATCCCGGGCATTGTATCACTTCGGCCATGGCCTACGCCTCCTTAATTTTCCGTTTTTCCGCCAGCAGCTCACAAAGCCGCTTCGTGCACCGATCCATTTCCCGCTGGTATAGCTCCCGGGTTAATCCCTCCGCTATCTTCGATTTGTGGTAGGCGTTTTTGTATTTTGCCATTTGAAGTGCTATTTCAGAATTAATGCTTTCTAAGGTCATTTAGCATACCTCCTCGACTTCTAAAGGCTCAATATATACCTCCGTCCTTGGATTTTGTTTATCATACAGCACCCGGCTACCATCCGTCGCCGCTACAATCTTTGAATTGTCATCTTTTAAAATGCCACATTTTACAAGGATATCGTGTAAGGCTTCATTGAGATTCGTCAGGTCGCATTTTCGCCTCATGTCCATATAAAAAAGGGCTTTGACATTGACAGGATAGTCGATAGGTTTCGGCAGAGGCTTGATGAAATATCGGCATTGTTGCTCATAGCGTTCATACTGGGGGCTTGGAGCGACAAAATACTTTTTCGTTCTATGGTTTAAACGTAATTGCTGATGGTTCTTTTTTGTAATTGGTGGAAGTGGGATGATGATTTTATACTTCATTTGTCTTCACCCTGTCTATCAATTCCTGCAACTTATCTGCGCATTCTCCATACGCTCTACCTCTGCCATAAAAATCAGCATTAGTATACTTATCTGACGTTTTCATGCCGAAGTATTTGTATTGCTTTTCGTCCATTTCGGCCTGGAGCTTTATGAGCTCTTCTATGATGTTCATCACGCACACCCCTTTGCCTTTTTTATGAGTGTGTCCAGCTTTTTGCGCTTTGCCATTAGTTCATATATTGCTGCATCTATAAAATCCGGCTCTGCGTATTCCAGGTCCTGCTCTGCAAGAGCAAGTTCTATTTGGGCTTTTTGAATATGCATTGCGAATATATCTTTCTCAATGCTCATACTTTATCCCTCCATGACTTTGATATCCCCGGTTTTAAGAAAGATTTTATTTATGCACTCCTTATAGCCTTTTTCATTCAGTATCAGGTAAAAATTAGGATATTCTTTGATCACCTTAGCTGTATAATTCCTTCGGCATTCACTATAATTGTTTCGGCCTTTTGTTTTATCTTTGACTTTTATAATTGTATTTTTTGTTAGTTCCATTTTCCGCCTCCTCATCCAGCACCACAAGCCGTGCCAGTATCCGTATCCGTTCCTCGCCTCTGGCCCGGAGATACAGGTCCAGAAGACGGTCACGTTCACTGTATTGCAAGCCAATGTTGTTCCTCATCATCCTGTTTACCTCCTTCCAGCATTTTCATGCTCATGCTGCCACTCAGTCGCTTTATGTCTTCTTTCAGGGCTGCCGGCAATAGACGCTCTTTTTGCTCCCGTTCCGCTACCTGTTCATACATCTTTAGGAACTGCCCTCGAACTACTCCTGGCTCTTCTGAAAGACATATCTCCTGCCAGCCCATGTATTTCACCACTTTTGCCGTCCGTGGTGACATGCTCGCCAGGGCTTCAGCCTGCCGGTAGTAACCGTATAACCTTATGGCTCGTTCGACTTCCCCCCAGGCTTCGGCAGCGGTTTCCGTTTGCGGAGTAGTTATCTCCATAATGGCTTCTCGCATCTCGGCCACTGTGGGGAAGTATTTTGCAGTGGCTAGTATCTTGAAAAGTGCTTTCTCGGCAACTTTGTAGGGCACATCCTTCAACATCTCAAACCAAAGCATGGCCGTAGGACCCATATCACGCTCCTGCATGGCAGGGAAATTAGCCACAGCCCACCCCACAAGATTTTTTATTTCATCCAGTGTCATTCTTTCTTAATCCCCCTTTTGCGGATAATTCCATTAGACTAGCAAATGCACGAGGTATATGTTTTTTGGGTTCCTCCCTTGCTTTTTTAGCATCGAATTCTCTCTGTCTGTGAGCAACAAGGGTATCCCACTTTTCCCGAAGCTTCCCCGGGCTTAGTATGTTTGCTTTCCAGAAGCTGTCCCGATGCGACCAGTCAATCAGTGCCCGTATCTCGTCCGGACTTCGGTTATCTATGCGAATCATGAGGTCAATGTCATAGGCCCATCGCTTCAAGCCCTTTGCTGATGGTTCAGGGACCTTAGCGCCAGGTAGATTTTCTAATATGCACTGCCTCATGAACATTGCGAGCTGATATTGAACTGTATCTTCGCTGAAAAGTGGTATGATATGCCTCTTGCTTTTTTTGCCTTCGTTTTGGGGTTCCTGCGGCTCGTCCGGGCTTTGCTCGGACGTAGTACTAGTACCTGAAGGTGAAGGTGAAAGTGAAGGTGAAGGAGAAGGTGAAGGTACGCAAATGCGCTCATCTGCGCTACCTTGCGCGCAAGTGCGTGCATCTGCGTGCGAATTATCTCCCAAGAGCGTTTCTGCGCTATCCTCTGCGGTTTGTAGCTCTTCATCGTCCCCCCATGGAGGATTTGGCGGGGGTGGGCAATTGGAATCATCCAATTCTCGCTTACTGCTTCGTATGTAAGTTTGATATTTATAGTATTTTTGCGGATCTATGGCTAAATAATATTTGCCGTTAACTTCATATTTATGAACTAATCCTGAAGCTGCATATAATTCAATGGCTTGTTCTATATCTTTCGCAGTGTATGGAAATGCTGGGAATATGCTAAGCTTAATTTTCATGGGCACTGCTTCCATTCGGCCCCAGTCATCGAAACCTGTAATAAACCAGGGCCACATAAGAGCTGCTACTGGGTTCTCTGATGCAATATTGGCTATCCGTTCATCTATACTCATATCGCTGGTGATGTATCGTTTCCTTCCCATTTTTCCCTCTCCTTAATGCACAAGTAACAAATCAATTACTTCACGAGCACATTTATATGGATCCGCCCATATTTCACTTCCGGTAAAATGTATAATTTGATACCCAGCCATCATTAGCATCCTGTCTCTTTGCTTGTCTCTAGCAGCTTGTTCTTTTGTTTTTTCATGGAATTCGTGACCATCACATTCGATGATGAGCTTTTTGCATGAATTCAAATCAGTAATATTTCCTAAATAAATACATATATCAACCCGATATTTCTTACCCAAAATCTCAATCTCTCTTTGAGGTTCTAAATAGAATCCAATATGGGTAAGGCCTCTTCCATCAGCTACATCTAATAAGGCTAAAACTAATAATTGTTCAATAGGGGATTCACAGTCCTCGATTATTGACAAATATTCGTAAGCATAGTTGTAAATTATTTTATTAATAAAATCCTGAACTTTTGGTTCTAAGTGTTGAATTCTATCTATTAACCATTTATTGTTATCATCCAATATCATCTTTAGACCCCCGCCCCTTAATTTACCTAATGGTTAAATAAATCAAAAATACATAAACTAATTATGGAGGTGCTTGCTATGAAGGACATGTCACCTGTTGATTGGATAATTGCTAGTATCCTGTCAGTGGGTTTAACTGTCCCTTTCATTTTCATCATGAAAGACATGGCGGACTCCCTCAGGATTATAGCGAAGAGGCAACCTTCCTGAGTCTGCGGAGGCCTACTATCAAGGGGCCTCCGTCTATTCAATAAGGGATATAGGCAGGCCGGGGATAGCCCACCCGCCTAAAATGGAATATCGTCGTTATAATCCAACTGCCGTTTTACTTCTGATTTAACTCTCTCCCACGCTCTTTGAAATGTGCTATCAAGATTGCCGGTAACATCAATTTCGATCTCAGCCTCTGCTTTACGGTTGTTGTATCCAGGCCCTGATTTGAGTTCGGAATATGCAACACGAATTTTCATCACTCATTCCCTCCCACTACCTTTAAATTTGGCTTTTCAAACAAATTCAACTGATGCATTGCCCTGCCCATGGCCTCCACATCTGGCATATATAACCCATGCCGGCGGACTACATCCACAAAATCCTCTAGGTCATGAGGCACCAAGATAAATTTAGCTTCATCGTCATCCCATCCGCAGTGACAAAGTTCGTGGTCAAGAATTGCCATCTTTCTATTTACATCAACTGTGGCCCAGACAAAATGGTTAAGCGTAATTATAAAATCGTATCCATGCAGTAGCTTCTCTTTCTCACTGCATCTATGAGCACTCCCCAGGATTGTTTTACCGTTTTTCTTCCAGGTATCCGTTTTGAATATGTATGCAATTTTTGCAAGTCCAAGGTGTGGATGATATTTTGATATGAGCTGTTTTGCAAGGTTCTGAACGTCTTCGGCAATTTCATATTTCAAACCCATATTGGTCCCTCCTTTCGGGGCCTTTAGGCCCCCTTTATTGCCACCACAAGATTATCAAATTCTGTATTCTTCGATTAGTCTTTCTAACTTCTCCTTAAATTCGTAATAACTATCCCTTGTTATGCAAAATTCTTCTTGTATTTGTACTTTCATTTCACAATCATCGAGTATGGTAACTTCTATCATGTTCTTTCCTCCTATATACGCAAAGCAAAATATTCCGCTATTGTCGCAATGCCTTTTATGGAGCACTCGCAGTTACGAACGTCCCACCATGCACATTTTTCTTCTTTGCATGCAACGTCATGCAATCCGTTTTCAACATATCCTGTATCCTTCCAGACATACCTGCTCAACATCGGGCAAATTTTTTCATCCATGCTTCTCCCTCCTCCCGGCACCGGCTATTGCGCCGCCGGTGCCTTTTTATTCTGTTTTCTCACTATCGCTTGACAATCCATACAAAGCGCCCGTTTGAAGTATTTCTCGCTATATTCTTTTTCCTTCTCCGATATCATCTTTCCACATTCGTCGCATGTTTGTATTTGTCCATATTCCACTGCTTCAGTATCTCCGACATCTTCGAAAGGCTCTGGAATACTGGGCTCTCCTCCATCTCCTTCCGGGCTTCCATCTTGCTCCGGATATCCTCCCGGACCCTCGTTATCTCCTCCGCCATCCTGCCGAAAAAACTCCTGATCCTCGCCCTCGAATGCGGCCACGTCATCAGCTTCTTCCTCCCGAATCATATTCTCCACATCTAAAAAGCCATTGGCGGTTATATACCGAACACACCGGTTAAAGGCTCTTGTTTGGGCCATGACATCGGCATGAGGCTTAATAGTGCTCATCTGAATATTTTCAGGGCTGGCTGTGGCTTTAGCTTCTACCTTCAATCCGTCGCCAAAGACGATAATACATTTTGCCACTGCGGTCCCTTGCGGGGCTGTGAACATTTCTGCCATATAGTCACGCTCTTTGCACATCTGCTCTATGATAGGGGCAGGCAGTGTCTTTGCCAATTGGAGCATCTCTTGAGGGCTTTCGTGAGCGTAGCTGCCCATAATCGTTAGTATGCTCTTAATACCCTTACGCTTGTTGGCAACTTCCTGGAGCTTGAGTTTAAGGCCGCCGGTGTCTACGTACGGCTTGCCGCCCAAGGCTACCAAAAAAGGTTTCATTCCTTTTACGTCCAGTTTGCCGTTATACTGCGATATTTCAGCCAGGGCTTTTAGGACCTTTGGGTCCTTATCCGCTGGCACCATCTGTTTTTCATTTGTTGCCATTTTTTACACCTCCACCGTAAATTCCGGATTTTGCGGTATTGCTACCACTCCCGGAATAGCTTCGCCAGTAGTTTTCGAAATTACTCGTTCACCATCAATGACCGTATCTTTCTTTAGAGTTGCCCAGTCTGCTCTTTTCTCGATCTTCACTAGTTCAGTCATCCCATTTTGCTCAAGCCAAGCTATTAGCTTTTCTTCGTCTCGTTCAATCTTCGGTTGTTTGTATTTCTTGATCAGCTTTCCGCTGGGAAGCGCATATGTCTCCTGCGTCTTGGTCTTTTTGTGTGGCACTGTCTCGAAGTATTCCGCCAGTTTCCCTGAAAAGAATCCGACTTCCCGCTCCATTTTTTCCTTTTCTGCTGCTAGAGCTTCCTGTAATTGTGCTATTTTGTCATTTACGACCATCTCAAACCGCCTGAATTCGGCTTTTGCTTCCCTGATTTTGTCTAATGCCCAATCGGCCTGGCTATCGTTCTCGATTTTCCAGCTTTCTTTTTGCTGTTCATCTTCTATGTCCACGCCCAGGTTCTTCAGGGCTATGTTTGCTAATATGTTCATCATTCTTCCTCCTTGCATTTTCCCCCAGCATTTGCTATACTGGAGGTGGTGTTAGATTGCCCTTGCCATAAGGGCTTTTTCTTTTTGTGTCTCTGTAAACAGAATGGCTAATGCTGCACTTACAACATCTTCTACTTCTTTGGTCACCTCCCGCCATTTTGGTTTTTCTGTTTCGTCGACTTCTCCGTCGCAAGCTATTTCGATTAGTGTCCTGTCTACCGATTCAAGGTCCTTAACCTCCTTTTGAAATCTTAAGACAGCCCTTGCCAAGTCCGAGAATTTTATATCAGGCAAATATTTCTGTCCTACGGCTGTTGAGTATTTTAGATGTTCATAACCAAGCCATGGTGCCCGATATGCTTCAATCATCCTGCAAACCACATCATCCGGCGGTATTGTTACGCCCGTCTCATAATCTGCCAGAGACCGAACACTGACATTTATTGCCTCTGCTGCCTGAATTTGTGTTAAACCTGCGCTTTTTCTAGCAATTTTGTAGATGTTTTCGCAATGGGCCTGCATTCCCTTTCCCTCCTTTCTGCTGTATGATAAAGGCAACGAAGCAGTTTTAAGACAGTCTTAATTTCACGCACTTTGCAGGATACTGAAAATAACCTCATCACGCTCCCTCCTCCCCGTATAAATAAGAGATATAATCTTGTAGGTTGCTCATCTGCGTCATGAGCTCCTGGTGCAATTCAATCAGCCTCTTTTCAGCTTCCCTGGCCTGGCGGATGATTCTGTTGCACTCATCAATTTCACGTAATGTTACCGCCAGTTGCTCTTCGGACCTTGCCAGATCTTCCGGAGTTAATCCTCCCTGGAGCCATTCCTCTTGCCCCTCCCGCCTGTTTGGGGCGATTTTCGCTATTGTTCCCATGCTTGTCCCTTCTTTCGGTAAAAATTTTTGGCATCAGACCACTTCCTCGATTTGCCGCAGAATATCTGTTTTTGTATAGGGCCCGATTGCTTCCCATAGCACAAGTGTTTCGATGGCTCGCTTTACTGCTTCTTTATTTGCAGGAGTTACATGGATACTCAATTCGATGTTGATAAAATCCGTTTTCGGTCCGAATTTCAAAACTGTCACCTCCTTGTGGCTCTCATTTTCCTCAACTGCTGCAGTTGCTTCAAGATCCTCCCTATGCACAGCCGGCAGATTTTTCCCTCATCGGGCCTCAGCCGTCGGCCACAGTGTTCGCACCGTTGCATCGGTGGTCACCTTCTTCCTTTTCTTTTTTTATCTCCTGGGCCAGTATCCGGGCCATGGCCAGCAGATTCGGGTATAGTATCTTTTGTAGTTGTTCCTCCGTCATGCCCTCCGGGGGCCCGGATTCTTTTTCGATTATTTTGGGTATCATGGTCTCAGCTCTCCCTTCATGCGGTTTGTTCTTTGCTTACCCTTCTTAAGGCCACAACATTGTCTTCCTTAAGCAGCTTCCTTATGAAGTCCAACCCCTTCTGATACACCAGGGTCTTAATGTTTATACATACCGTTCCGTCTGGCTTGGAGTATTTCTGCTCTATCGTTCTGAAGTAACCACAGTCGATGTATTTTTGATATGGGATGTTATTGCTCATTAAGACGCCTTTATTCCTAAGTATCTCGAACAGTTTGTTGCGGCCTATGCCCATATCAAGCACCTTTGCCGCAGATCCTATATCTATGGCATCTTTGCTGCCGGCCACTGCGTCATAGAATTCAGCTTTTGGTAACAGCTCCTGTATCTTTTTATCCTGCTCTTGGATGATTTTATTGGCCTCCAGCACTGCTGCGGCTAATAGCTTTCGTGGATCAGCCGGAAGGTTATTTTTAAGCTCTTGCTCCATGCGGTTGAATTCATTAATATAAGCGACTTTGAATCTCATGGCTTTCTCGCCGGTCCAGCCCATTGTGAGAAGAGTAAATCCATCTTTTGTGAGAAGATATTCTTTGTAAGCCTGATTATTTTGCGGATGAATGTAAGTTGACTGGATGAAATACTTTTCTGCTTGGGTTTCCTCAATTTTGAGGAGACCCCCTATAAGTTCCTCAATGTCTCTTATGACATTGTCATGACGTTTATCAAAATTCTCTGCAACTATCCTGCTGGATACAACCAGCATTGAGCCTTCTTGTTTTATGCCAAGATGGATTATTTCGCCCATAAGTTCATCTCCTTGTTGATTGTTTTCTCCTCTCTCTGGTGGTAAAATTTTCTTGGAGAGGAGGTGATAATTATGAGCATTACATGCCCATTTTGTGGCAACCAAAATGTTCAGCAATTAAAAAACATACAACCCAATCAAACATATGCGCTTTCTATAATCGATACCGACAAAGGTCCTACACTTCCATCACAATACTTGCCAGTAGATGTTTACGGTTGCTTGCAATGTAAAGCCATTTTTCTTGTCTGTGAATCGTTGAGAGAAAAGAAGTAGTCTATTTTGCTGTTGGTATTGTATCTGCAGTAAGTTCTCTAATTGCCGGTATCAAATCAGCGGTAAGCCCATTTTCCTTTTTCTGGCGGGTCTCAAGTTTATCGTTTATCTTTTTGAGTTCCGCCAGAATCTCTTTTAAAATTTCCTCCATCCTGCTCCCTCCCTTCATGCGGTTTGCTCATACGTATCTGCATAATGTCTGTGCGACCATTCTGTGACCTTTGACACACCATAACCGACATATTGTTCTACAACAACAACATCTGTGTAATACCCTGGTTTGTAATCTTTTGAATTGAAGGCTTTAATTATGGCCTCACTCTCATCGTTAGCAATAATTTCATGCATTTCGTTAAACTGCACACCATCTTTTCTTGCCTCGCTCGGCACAAACACCTTGAAAAATCTTTTGCCTGCAAATGTTTTCATATTTATCATCCTTTCTTTTTGGTTTATGCGGTTTGCTGATTCGTTCGAGATGCTTGAACTTTTGTGTCAAAAAAAATTTCTTCTACCCTTACACCCAATATCTGACTTATCTTAATGGCTTTCTCTAAAGTCATTTCAACATCTCCGTTTTCCAATTGGCAATATCCGCTCTTGTCTTTATATCCTAGTTTTAAAGCCATTTCCTTTTGTGTTATGTTTTTATCAGTTCTTATTTTTTTGAGTTTCTCATGGACCTTTTTCAAGTTCATCCCTCCTTTGCTGTTCAAGCATCTTCAACTTTCAATTATTATTATAGTTCAATGTTATTGAACTGTCAATAGGGTTATAATAAAAAAGTTAAAATTTCTTGAACAATATTTTTCTATCTTGAATCGAGTGATATAATTAGTTTAAGATTTATGAACTGAGGGGTAGAATATGCCAACCATTGGTCAAAGAATAAAACAATTAAGGCTAGAAAATAATCTAACCCAAGAGGATTTTGGTAAATTATTTGGTATTGTCAAATCAACGGTTTCTATGTATGAAAGCGACAAAAGTATACCTGATGATGAAATTAAGAAAAAAATAGCCGAATATTTTCAGGTTACTCTTGACTGGCTTATGGGGATATCCGAAATTCGTAACCCCGCCGACAAAATCACCGACTCCGTCTCCGATGACCCGGAACTGGCGAAGTTCTGGGATGAACTCAAGAATCGGGAGGATTTAAAATTACTATTTAAACAGATTAAAGACATGCCTCCAAGCGATGTCAAAAAGATTATACGGGTAATTAAGGCGATTGAAGATGAAGAAGCGGCGCATGATGATTTATAAAAATATATGGGGGGATAAAATCTATGAGTAATAATGCATCAGATAGGGAGTTACTAGAACTTGTTCTTGCTCAAGTAAGCAAGCTAACTATGGACATGGATGGAATGAAATCAGAAATGCGGGAAAGATTTAACCAGGTAGATGAAAGATTCAATCAGATAGAACAAAGAATTGACAAGATTGAAAAAACCGTGATTAAAATCGAACATGAGCATGGTGAGAAACTCTCAGCCCTATTTGATGGATATAAACAGAATAGTGATAAGCTAGATCGAATTGAAACCGAAGTATCAAAACATGAGGAAGTAATATTGCGCCGCATAAGATAAACTTAATGGTAAAACAGTCAAGATTTTACTTTTGATTCAAGGGGGCGGCTGAATGTTGGTTTTAGATGAGCCCCTATTCCGGGCTTTAATGGATGGCACTATGCCATTCCATGAGGTTATGAATGCATTCGGTATACGGGTTACTATTGCAAACCTCCCACCTGCTGTGTATGGGTTTACATATGTAAGTAAGAAAGGTAATTATCATTTAGCTCTTAACGGAAATATAAATTATGAAACTCAATGCAAAGTTTTTATTCATGAGATAAAGCACATTATAAATGATATACCAAAAGAAGGGTATATCATCGGGCTGGACATGCAACATCAGACATTCGAAATCGAAGCGGATAAGGTAGCTGAAAGTTGCAGCCGGTATAATGCTAAAGTCGGTTAGACGACGATGAGGTTAGAAAAGATTTGAGTGCCCCGGAAATGAGTCAGTGGCTCGAGGTGCCGGAGGAATTAGTAAGGTATAAAATGAATACCTATTGATAAAAGGATTTTATACTATTCATGATTATATGGAGGGGGTTTTCCTTGGCTGAATTCTCTTTAGATAATCTATATCTTGATGAAGCTTTAATAGATGTTCGTCATCCTGATTCATTATTTTTCAATGACAAAAAAGCAGAACTTGTTAGCAAGTTGGGCAATATTTTACCTAATTACTCAATTCAACCTGATAATACAATAGCTCTATTCAATCCTGAAATGAAGACTAATGCTAATATTAGTATAAATAGATTTGGGTTAACATATAGTGAACCCAAAGATGTAGATGAGTTCATATTATTTGTAAAATCTTTTTCAAAAACTGTATTGGATTTTCAAAAAACCCATTATCTTAAATAGAGTTGGAATACGATATTTCTTTATAAAGGATACATCCACAATACAAATGGCTCAGAAATTTATAACGAAAAATTTTCTACGATATAATTATTTCCCAAACTCTTTCAAAGCTAATAATATGACCACCGAGATTATTTTCCATATACAAAAGAATTATAAGATTAATTTAAGATTTGCTCCTATCGGAAGGCAAATAATTAATATTACAGAAAATCATACTGAGGCAAAAAGACGTTGGGGCCTACTTATCGATGCGGATTTTTATATCGAAAATATTCCGTTTAATGACTCCTTTGATTTCTTCCAAGATAGTAAAAAATATTTATTAAATGACGTTTGTAATTTTTTAAATTCTTTCTAAGGGGAATATTATTATGTTAGATCCAAATCCAGAATATAATATAGAAAACTCAACTGTAAAAAAACCAACAATAATAAAAAATACTTCTCCTGAATATTCAATTAAAGCATTCCTTGAAGTTCCTCCAGATACCACAGCAATAATTTACTATGATAAGAATTTATCTGAGAAAGATGATTTTTATCAAGCAAATAGTGTTATAATAAGAAAAAAGAATCAAGTTTTTCCAAATAATAAATTTAGACAAAGCCGTAATTTTGATAAGCATTATTCTGAGAATGCATATTTCTACTCCGAAGAATGCAATTCTTTAAATATCCCAGAATATTATAGAACTATAAGAATATATTCTCGCGAATCTTCGCTGGAGGAACCTAATATGACTAAACTATTTTTAGACAATTTTAGCATGCCATTTCTAATTTTTACCTTGATAAGCTGTCTTGGTATAACTTTTTTCTCTATATCTTTAATATTATTAATAATTAAGGGGATTTACATAATACATCCGTATTATTCGATAATGGGTGTTTTTGGTTCAATCGGACTATTGTCAACAGTAATTTCTGCTATAAAGTATTATAAGGAGAAATTGTTATAATGATAGATAAAGCTATTTCCTTTTTTAAAAAAATATCGGATATTCCTAAAGCAAAGCCATTTGAAACAGTAAATTTAAGATTTTTTTTGGTAATGAGTATAACGGCTATTATTTTATGCATGCCAAATATTGCAAATTTAATTTATTATTATGCTATGGATATTAAATTCACGCCATTAGATTCTATATATTATTTTTTACCTTCTGTTGGAGAAGCTTTTTTATGTACAAGTTTTTGTTTTTGGTTGAGATATCAGGAATTATCTATTAAGAAAACAAAATTTATAAAGAATCAAAAACTGTAATATATTTTTATTTAAATGCGGGAAACCGCTTTTTATTTCAGCTTCATATAGAACAAATGTTTATAAAACAGTAAAATAACACTAAAAAGGGGGCCTTCTTATGAATGAAATATTGAATTTCCGCAGCCCAAAAATACAGTCAAAAAGTATCAAATATGCAGTTGCCCTCTGCCGGGTTTCTACTGAAGACCAGTTCACAAAAGGCCTTTCTGTCCCGGAACAGCGCCAGCGGATTCAGAAGTGGGCGGATGAACATAATGTAACTATTTTAAAATGGGTCGAACTCCACCATTCCGCTTATCGTGGGCTAGATGAAGATCCTGAAGTCCTGGAACTATTGGAATATGCCAAGAATAACGACAAAGTGTCTCTGTTTTTAGTCGATGAAAAAAGCCGGTTCGCCCGCCGGAAATATCTTCGGGTGGTATGGCAAGAAGAGTTGCGCCGGCACGGTGTAACGGTCATCGGAGTCAGCGAGCCACAATATGACCGGAACTCAATTCACGGCATCTGGCTGGAGGGTATTTCTGAGACCAAAGATGAGGCCCGGAGTATCGAAACCGCCTATCATACCGTAAAAGGTATGACAAGAAACGCCGGCACCCGGGACCCTGAGACAGGTTACTGCTATAAAAACGGTGGAATTGCCCCGGATGGATACATAAACAAACGGGTTATCAGAGGAAAAGACTCCCGTGGGAAGGATATTACCAAACTTCTATGGGAGATTGATGAAAAAAGGTCCTGGCTCATCCGGTATATGATCCTGGAACTCTGGTATCGAAAAAAAATGTCATATAGAGATGTGAGGGACCATCTCAATACTAAAGGTACCGAATATCAAAATAGAGAGGGTAGGCCCTGGTCAGTAACAACTATCAGGGAAATCTGTATGCGTGCCCTGGAAGGTGTTTATTCAGGCCTTTACTATTGGAACCGGACGGGGCGGGATCTTAGGGGAACCGGCCAGAAATGGAAAGATGCAGATGACTGGGTAATAATTGAGAATGCTCATCCGGCAATTATCACCCAAGCCGAATGGCAGGAATTAAAGGAGGTAATGGGACCTTTGGTGGAAAAAAGAAAGAGAAATATAATTCCTACCAGAACTGAAGACAGCCCATATCTTTTTAGCGGAGAAAATGCAGTAGGAGAGCCCATGTTTGTCTGCCTTAACTGTGGAGGTCCTATGAACAGCCAACAGATGGGAAAACATCGTTATATGTATTATGTATGTGCTAATTTCAAAAATAAAGGCAAGGCTGGATGTAATAAGGCTGTTGCACTCAGGAAAGAAGAAGTGGAAGGAAAAGTGCTGGCGGCCATAAAGAGCCGTTTTACTCCGCAAAAGATAAAAGTAATAGTCCGGGAAATGAATGAAATACTTAAAGAAAATAATAATGACCTTTACAAAGCTGAAAATCATTTACAAAAATCTATTATTGAAACAGAAAATGCTATAAATAATATTTTAGCCGCAATCCAGGAGGGAAAAGATTCAAAAGTTATTCCATTGCTTTTGAGCCAGCTCGAAAAACTCCAGGAGGAAAAACAGACCCTTGAAACTGAACTTGAGGAAATTCAAAAGGAAAGTCCAAAGGTAGATAAAATTGAAGAAGCCACAATCCTTGCTCAAGTCCAGAATCTAGAATCAATCCTTATGGATTCTACCACATCAAATCATACCAAAAGAATGGCTGTGAGAAGCTTTATACGTCAATTACGCTTTAATCCCGATACCGGTGAGATATATGTTTATTTCTGGCATGATCCGACCGGGCAGGATATTAAGCGTTTAATGCTAATGAATGGAAATAATCAAAATAAAAAAGAAGATGAAAGTTCATCTTCTATTCGTAATGAATTATCTGATAATGTAATGAAAAAAGGTGGTGCCGGGAACCGGAATCGAACCGGTATGGGTATCGCTACCCGCAGGATTTTAAGTCCTGTGCGTCTGCCTGTGGCCCTCAAATCCGCATTTTTACTGGGTTTTTGACCTTCCCACATGCTCCAGGCACACAGGATTATTATTTATATTCAATATATCACATTTTGTCTATTTTGTAAATATAGTTTATCTATCCCGAAAATAAATCCCAGTAAACCGGTTTTAATACCGATCCAAAGTTTTAAGTAGTTCATTTCTTCAGATGTTCTTCAACATGCTTCCACATTTCTTTTTCGGCCTCTTTTCCAAGACCTAGCTTTTGTGTGGCACGATATTGTGCTAGATATGCCATAAGTTCAATATCATCTTTCGTGAATTGTGTGCCTCCTACAATCGACATACCACATACGTTTTGCTGCATGTGCGTGGCTTCGTGTACCAACAAGGCAGCAGCATTCTTCGCCAGCCATTCTTTGTCACACCTGGAATTTATCCACATATTATAGGAATCTGTGTTAAAAATTACAGTACCATCGGAAACAACCGCAGCGTCGTATCGTTCTTCAGTGTCAGCTTTACCTAGTTTTATGTTTTTAACATAACTTAATACGATTCTATATTCATTCGGAGTCTTATTTTTTAATACTTCCAATGCTTCAGTTATGAATTTTTTGAAGTCATCTGGGCCATCTATTGGCGGTGTTTCAAGGTCAGTTTCCGTCCAATACCGGTTTACCAATTCTGCAAATAATGGTAATTCAGGTTGTTCTTGCGGTAATTCCGGTTTTTCTTCAGGTTTTGAGTTAACGTAAATAATATTTGTCGAGCTATCATAATGTATATCTACGCCCAGAGCTTCAGCTATTGTTCGAAATGGTACGAGAATATAACCATTTACCACACGTGGAGGAATATTGCATTTTAGCGGCGTACCATTGACAAGTATTGTATAATCCTCCTGTGCTGCATATACCACAGTTGCCATAATCATAAGAGTCATTAAAACTATTGTGAGTTTTCTTTTCAAGCTCAATGCCTCCTAAAATCGTTTTTAAGCATTGCTTTTTAGCGTTTTAAATTAAAACCATTTGCGAAGAAAAACTCGGTCTATAAAGGGCATTTAAAGGGCCTGCAGGTTAATGCCGATGTAATCCGCTTTTGCCGTCGGCATTGGAATTGGCAATCCATCTTCCTTGAGGCCCTTTATGTGAATTTTTATGGCTTCAGCCATGTTCTCCCTGACCTCCTGTGGAGTTTTGCCCGTCGCTACGCAGCCGGGAAGGTCCGGTGAATAAGCAGAATAGTTGTTATCCGCCTTTTCGATTACGACCAGAAACCTGTTCACGGCTATTTTCCCTCCTTTAGCCTGGCTTGCTTTAAAATGCTGTTTAAAGTGCCTGGAGCCAGGTCATCATTCAGATGACCGGCTATGGTGACACGTCCTGGTTTTACAGGATGCTTGAACTGCCTGTGGCTTCCTTTTTGGGTAACAATATACCAGCCATCCTTTTCTATTATTTTTATAATATCACGGACTTTCATCTTTGATTATCCTTTTCTGCAATAAAATTTTCCTTTCATTTATTCATTATTAGTTTGTGTTTTATTTTCTGGTGTATAAACAAGAAGGTTAGCCGGTGTGCAGTTTAATACTTCGCATAGTTTATTTAGTGTATCAAAACGAATTCCATCCGACTGATTATACCACAGTTTGGTCAGTGTGGACCTTGCAATGCCGGTTTTCACCGATAGGTCGCTGATATGCCGCACACCTCTTTCGGCCATAATTGTAGCAAGCTTGCATGTAATCATTTGTTCACCTCCAATTATCTAAAAGCCAGGATTTTCGGATAAGCACACCCTTGGAGCTTTTATAAACGGCAGCGTCAAATGAATTGCCGTGAACAAATCAGCCGAACAATTTGTCCATTCATATTGTATCATATGCAAGACAATTTATCAATAATTTATTTCAAATTGATTTAAATTTTTATCATAAATCTATTTACAAAATGAAGCATATATGCTACAATATATAATAGCAGGCAGGACAAAATCCTGCTAGCAAAAAATATTATATAGGAGGTTTTACAAATGTTAGTATCAATGGAAAAGGTCAGGGAAAAACTGGAGGAAAGGAGGATGGGTATTAAAGCCAGACTGTGGGATTCGTTAACGGATGAGCAAATGATAGGAATTTACAGATATGCTACGGAAGAACAGGAAAAACTGCTGAGCGCATCGAATGATAAAAATGCAACAAAATGGGATTCATTGACGGACGAGCAGCTTAAAGTGATTTATCAAAGTTTAACAAAAGACCAAGACAGGTTATTGGACTATCTGGAAGACATGGAGGCTATAGAACAATTGCTACAGGACGGTGAATGGTCTCACTTACCAGAAGAAGACAAGTTAAATGAAGAATGAAACATGTCAAGCCCTGCATGATATGCAGGGCTTTTTCTTTTCCTTCGGCATCCGTAAAGCTGACAAGGCTATCGGTAGGGCTTTTCTTCGGACTTTCATGTCAATTGCATGGGTATCCCGGTATTGGGCATGGAGCCGTGGGATTGGTTCTGGGTAAGCCCTGTCGCTTCATATGCGCACCGATTTTTTTTTTTTTTTTTTTAACGCTCACAAGGCTCGAATCTTGATACGGATGGATATATTGCAATGTTACGGAATATATGTTACTATCTAATTAATGGGATTATTTGGGATGGAGGTGCATTAACATTACTGCACGAAAAAGAATCGTATGGTTAATTTTCGCTATTTATATTATGGTTCTGGGCTATCTGGCATTCGGGTCTTTTGGTTGGTCTTTTACTGACCGCTTGGTAGCATTTGGTTTGCAAGTTCCCCAGTATGGTTACGGAACATATTATGTGCGTGAAAATTTCAGTCCTTTTTCTCCAGAAAAGGAGATGTACGGCACTCATCAGATCGGGTATGGGCCTAATTATGGTGGTTTCCTGGCCTATTCCGTGGGTGGCGCCGTCATTGCATATCTGCTTCAAGGCGGCGAGACAACGAAAAAACAGCAATAGTCTAAATAAATGGCAGGGTGTATTGGGATTAATTTTAGGGATACTGTATCTTCTCGTAAACGCTCACCTGCACGGGCATTTTTAGAGTTAAAGAAGGTGCATCCAAGAAACAAGAAAATCGGAAAACCCGAAGCGCAAATCAACGCTATTACCGCCTGGCGTTCTCGGACTGGCGTTCTAAAGCGGAGGATTAAGGGGGCAGAGTGTTGTGAAAGGCAAATTTCTCAATATAGTCTTGTGGGTGTTGGTTGTGGCTGCGATGATAGCATTTCAGATGCTACAGGATTATCTGACGCTTGGGTCGCGTTTTGGGCGCCTGCCGTGGTAAATGGCAAGAGATAACAATTTTCGGCAGTAATTACAGTAATAATTAACGACTTGTATATAGCCTTTAAGGGTGTCTATTGAAACGACACCCTTTTCATTTTCCCGCTATTTTATCAATTGCCCTTTCTCTCTGTATTGCCACGCTTTCGACTGGGCTGGCCAGTTTTGAGCCGCTTCCCACAGGTTTGCTTGGGTCCCATGCCCGTATAATTGGCACTTCTTCGTCCAGAAGTTCATCCAGGAACACTTCAAACATGCCACGCACTTTATAGCTCCGTAAAATCTTTTCGGCATTGGTTTTTTCTTTCCAGGCCACTTCTTCGCTTATGCCGAGTTTTTTGGCGATTTGCCGGATGTTGCAGCCGAAGCAAAAATAGACCATGATTTTATACTGCGTTTCGGATAATACGGCTTTTATCCGCTCCCACAATTTGCTGCCGTCGATTCTATTTTCGACCGGTTGGTAGTAATCATGCTCGTCGGTGATGATGTCTTCAAGTGTGTTGCAGTCTCCTTCGTCATTAAAAGCGATTGGCTCCTGTAGAGAGACTGTGTTGTTTTCACGGCTTAATGCACGGAGCATTTTTACTCTAATCCAGTAGGCTGCGTATGTGAGAAACGCAGCTCCACAGGACGGGTCGTAGCCGTCTATCGCCCTTACAAGCCCGAAAATGCCCTCATGGACGAGGTCTTCGATGTCCATATCCGGCCTCTGTGTGTAAATCTTCTTCGCCATGCGCCATATAAACGGCTTGTTCCGCAGTATCAATTCATTTCGGGCTTCTATGTCACCTTTTCGGGCCTTCACTGCAAGTTCCTCATTTGCTGCCATGCCCTTTTCGCTCCTTTTGCTGTCAGGCATTCGCTCGGGTATCCCGACGGCTGTCTGCCTCCTGTGGTATTCGTTTCTGCATGTCCCTGCCGCTCCACAGATTTGCAAGCCCGAGATTGGCCGCCACCGCAACAATAAGTTCACGACGCAGTCGAAAAAAGGTCCTTTCGCTGACGTGCATCTCGGCGCAGGTGCGCTGCCAGGGTTTGTTCTGTACGTATAGAAGCTCGTATAACTTCCTGTGGCCTTCGTTCAAAACTTCCAGGGTTTTTGCCGCAGCTCTTATAATGCGCCACATGTGGGCTGCTTCGGCGCATGATACGATTTCGGTAAAAGATATTTCAGATATTGAGTCCATATCCTGCAGTCTCTTGCTGTATTTCTCAACGTTACGCAATTCGTGCTCTATGAAATTGAAAACGGCTTTATCAAGTTTCATGCTGCCCTCCTTTCGTAATCGAAAGGAAAAGGAGGCCGTTTTAAACGGCCTCGATTATCTCCCACCTAACCGCTGCATCATCGCCTTCATACGGGAGGATTTCTCAGGAGACAACATGCCGAGACGTTGCAGATACAATCGCCATACTGGGTCGGCCTGCATCCAGAAAGGTACCGTCCCGCCAAGAACAGACTGGAAATCCGGCGAAGCGAGATAATCCCTCACAGCCTGGTCTTCCTGTCCGCCTGTAACCTGTTTGTATAGATTGTAAAGTTCGTCAACAGTCGGTACGTTAGCAATAGGACCGACGTATTCCGCAAACCCGGAAGGAGTCCTGCTCATGGCCTCCGGCACATTGGCGTTTGCCGTTGAAGCCATTTGCGTTCCAGCAGTAACATCAATATCCGTCGGCGGTGTCCCTATGGTTTGCATAGAAATCCCGGGCGAAGTAGATGTGCCAGACGATGGTGATAACCCAGACGATGTTGAAGACGACCCGGGCATCAAACGGTTTTGTATGGCCTTTGTTCTCTGTGAATTGGATTCAGCACCGTTGCCCGCATTGCCACTACCTAGCCCTAGTGCAATAGATGTAGATGTTGAAGGTCTTGCGGAGTTCGGGTTGTTTCGTTCATCCGATGCACGGAAAGACGACAATGTTTCCGGTGCCCTCGATACTATATTAGAACCGGGCGAAGCGCTTTTAGGCGCAGAACCGCCACCAGTTCCGGAATTTCCGGATGATGCGGGCGCAGCTTTAAAAAGGTCCGGGTTTTCCCGCTTGAACCTTTCAGCGGCCTCCGGATTTGATAATGTCTGTCCGCTGGCTTCCTTTTGCTGAATGGCCCGGGCATATGCCTCTTTGCTTCCGAAGCCGAAATAGTTTTTACCATAAGGACTACTACCCGATGAGGCACTGTCGCTTGTCGAAGGTGCTGGTGCGCTTGTCTTCGACGTATTTTTCACACTAGAACCTGCAATACTCTCGTTGAGTTTTTTGGTAATCGCCGTTTTTCGGGCGGTTGCGGCACCGCCGCCAGTTCCGACTTCAAATGCCATTTTTAACGTCTCCTTTCGATATGTGAATTTTGTGGTAGTTGTAAATACTCCACAGCGGTAAATACCGCTACGGCTGAAATGCAAGCACCGTCAGCCGGTCTTGCGGCCGATCATTCATCGTCGTATTGGCGGCTATAGTTCCCTATCCTTCCCTGCTGAAAATCTGCTTCAAGCATTTCTTGTTCCTTCTGGGTTATGTTAATCTGTATAGCATTTTGAACCGACTTACTGCTACTTCCGCTTAAATCAAGACCGGCCACTTTGAACACCAGTTCAGCCGCTTCAAGGTCTCCCTCGCAGGCAAGTTTAATTACCGCCTGCAAAACCTGTGGAGCGGCCTCAAGGGCCTGTTCGGTAAG
Source organism: Biomaibacter acetigenes (assembly GCF_003691585.1). Lineage (GTDB taxonomy): Bacteria > Bacillota > Thermosediminibacteria > Thermosediminibacterales > Tepidanaerobacteraceae > Biomaibacter > Biomaibacter acetigenes. Next base: position 1,893,276 of record NZ_CP033169.1, read on the forward strand.
CTCCTGGCGTTTCTTTTCGGCTATCTCCACAGGGGTTGGTTCCTTTGAAGTTTTTGCCAATGAATGTCTGTTCAATCTTTCCACCTTCCCTCGTCGGCAAAAGCCCTGCCAACTCAAAAATCAGCCTGGCAGCTTCCACATCTCCTGACTCCGCTTTTTGCGCCGTTATTTCTACAATCTTCAGCGTCTGTGAAAGAAATTCCCACAGAGCCGACAACTGCACCAACTCCATTACGGTCATGGCCCGCCCTCCTTTTGCAAAATTCGTGCCGCTTTCCTGCCGAACCATGCAAACCACGCATCAACCCGCTTAGGAACCCGTGTGCAGCCCGGTGCTTTCCATGCCGAGTATTTCAGAGCGCCGGCACAGTATCTGCACACGAACCTGCCGTGGGTTTTTGAAAAGAACAGAACTGTGGTTACCAGCCCACATTCCGGGCATTTAATCCGTGTGGCAAACCCGCCGTTGGGATATGGCAACCTATGCCTCTTAATCGATTGAATATGCCCTCGACCGTGAGAATTCCAGAAAACAAAGATATTATTTTTTAAGACACGCAGTCCGATCTTCATTCCACCCGTAGTGACACGCAAAACTGTATTTGTCATACTCTGCAGAGGGTATGCTCGAATTTGCGGGAAATCTTCTATATACTCCGGCACGCACGTTCTCACCTCCTTGGATAAAGATGAACTATATGCGATTATTGCCGAGTACAGACTAAGAAAAAACTAGGTGTACGTAATATTGTGGATGACCGTGTTAATACGTTTTAGTTGACTGTCGTACAGCTTTTTTAAGTGTATTCCAGTCGGGTACAGGAACACCCTGTGCTTTTTTCAACCGTATTACCTGCCGTAGCAGGTCTCGCAACTCATATATCTGATTGCGCCGTACAGCCTGTGGATTAACATAGGTTATCACAGACCCGAGCCCTGGGATATGTTTGGTAGTTAGAGGCTTTTCGGGTGTTGCCGCCATGAAGCGCTGTGCAGCAGCTATTTCCCTGACCGGTCCCATCTGCGATAGTGCAAACTTTAGAGCATCTTTCAATCTCTGCATGGGCAGGTCAGGGTATTTGCTTATATCCATATTGGTAAACAGGTTTTTATTGGCAATTACCTGGAATGGAACAGTATACAACGGGTTTAGAGCATTTAACACTTCTTTGCCTATTTCCGGCCAGTCAGAAACAGAGTGCAGTCGGGCAAGGTCTGCTGGAGGTAGAGATAGGTTCAGATATCTGTAATTGCCTTCAGGGGTCACACCAACGGGTATCGCCAACATATCTCGAAGCCATGTTGGGACATCCTTGTCGTCAATATTGTTCACGGCTTTACCAGATTCGATAGCATGTTTCAATGCCAGCATTGTGCCGGGCCTGGTAGCCATGAGCCTCAGCATGGCAGGTGTGTTAAATCTCATCCACGCGTAGAACGGCACAAGGTACCGGCGGATAAACTGTTCCTTATCCGTTAAAGCACCATAGTCATACAGCACTTCTCGAGTATGCTCGGCTGCCTGCGTTGGTGACATACCTCTTTTCAGATTATATATAAAGTTCGCCATTCGAGCCAGAGAATCTTCATATACACCCAGCCTTGTAGGAATAGCCATTAACCGTCGTAAGCGCCCCTGCTTAGTCGCAGCTGTTATTCCGATATCTTCAGCCTCTTGAACGGCCTGTTTCAGCAGTGGTTGGGGATACTCAAACTGCCGAACAAAACCCTGTCCTGCAAGCCCATACGTTTCAAATAGACGTCTCAACAGTTCACCTGATACTGCTTTACCGCCAATATCTATTGACACAGGTTTGCCTCTAAGTACCTTGTCTGCGACTGCATATATCGTTGGGTCAAATAGCCCATCAATCAAATTAAGGAAAATATTTCCAGCAAGTTGTCTAGGATGAAATGCTGGATTCCAAGCAGTCATGCCAGATTTCACTATTCGCATAACTTTGTCGTATATACTGTTTAGTGCTTTAGCGGCTTCATCCGGGTACTTTACAACGGTGTACAATCGTTCCAATGTCTTTGCTACCTCCGGATGCACGGCCGTTCCCTTCAATATCGGGATAGTTGTGTCTTTTACTGGAACCCAGTCTGGCGGTGCAAGATGTGCAGGGCGTATCACATCCGAACCAAGTTTGAGCAGACTTTTGCCAAGGTTCTGTATAGCCAGGGCCTGTTCAGTCATAGCCCTGTGAACGGCTGTGGTTATTGCTACGTTTTTAACCGGGTGTAGTCCTAGATCCTCGGCCTTCTCAATAAACTCGATTAAGCGCTCTTTAGCGAAGGCCGGATGTGCTGCTGATATTCTTTGAGTATTGAAAAACTTTTGTAGTACGGCATTAACCTTTTCCGGTGGGTCGTAGTATAGGTGTTGGACATAATTGCTGATAAGATGTAATGGCATGCCGCCTTGGACATATCTGCTGGCGTCCTCCGCAAACATTTTAATCGCACTGTTAGCCGCTTGTGACACTTCTCTAGGTATTGTGGTAGTGCCGAATAGCTTCATTCGATGGGCGTCAAACGCTGCTTGAGCTTCCGCCAGTTTTTTAGTCCAGATGTTGACACTTCGCTGTTTCCCGGCTATGGCTCTGGCGGACGCCCCAGTTTGCAACAACTCGTTTAGTTTGTTTGTAGCTTCACTGAGTTTTGTTTTGGCTTTCTCCAGGGCTTTATATTCGGGTGTCTTGGGTTCCTCGATAAGATAGGTGGCTTTCTCCAAGGCATCTTCGGGTATACCTGTTTTCTTCCAGTCTCGCAAAACGTCCCTTAAGACCTGCTGGGCAGAAGCGGGCGCCATGAGTTCTGTCTGCCCTATCCGCCGTTTCGCTTCTTGTATGGTAGCTCTGAGAGTCCCTTTTATAGTAGATGGTGTGTAGTCTCTGACAAAGACTCGTCCAGCCAAGTCAAATAACTTCTGTCCAGGCTTGCCACCTACTTTGCCAGCAAATCCCCTCAAAGTGTTTACCAGCTTCGTGATGTCTACAGTTGTCACAGGTTTGGTGAAACCCATGAACGAACCTAATTCCAGTTGGTGCGCCGGAATCTCGCCTGCAACCTTTGTAACGGTAACTGCTCGTTCGGGAACCTGCAACCGCTGCAGTAACTCCGACGCTACCTCTGGGGCCATCCTGGCAGTTCCCTTTTCCGGGAAAGCGGCTTTATAAACGGCTTTGGCGGCACTGCTCGCTGACTTAAATCTCTTCCCTAAAAGTTGTCCAGCTTGTCTTTTAGCGACCGTTCGTTCGATTTCCGGCAAATTACTTGCTATCCTTGCAGTCTCCGCCTGGCGGCCCAGTGCCCGCTGGATTGCAGTTCCCAACCGGCCCACGGGAATATTGCCTTTCAGGGCATTCTGCGCTAGCATTAGGGCGCTCTTGTCGGAGATTGTCTTGCCCGTTTCCGACGCTACTTCCCGGGCAACCCGCTTGGCTATGGTTTCGGCGGATTCAGTAGCCGCTTTCTTTGCCAGGGAAGTGGTACCCAGCGTAAGATAGGTAGCCGGGTCCAACAGTATTTCAACGCCGGTGGACAGCGCCCATTTTGCAATTTTGTTGCTCGGATCGATTCCCATATCTTTAAGAATATCCGCACCGGTGACCTTGGCTTTTCCGGTAAGCCCCTTCCAAGCCTCACCAAGTATGGATTCTTTTTCCGGTGTCAGGGCAGCATGGACTGCCCCACGCACTGCGGCTGCCGGTCTATCCCATATGTCTAGCGCGGTGATGAGCAGGTTTGGATGTGAAGACACTTTCGGAGGCGTGATACCAGCCGCCTGCAGTCGGGCTATATCGTGTGCCACAGTGGTCTGTGCGGCCTTGAATGGGTCGTATTGTTTTCCTTGTGCGAAAGAACCGTATCTAAAATCAGGTAGTCCCGCTATTCTTGACGTTAATCTAAAGTCGGGTATTTCAGGCATTCGGACGCACCTCCAACGGCATTACATTATACCACCGGTAAGACCGCCAATATTACGGATGTTGCGGCGATTTATAATCGTAGTAGGTGTTGATGTTTTAGGTGTTGAAGTTTGTTTTGGTCTGGCAGATTCGATAAAGCGTCTTATATAATCTATATCCGCACCCTTAAGTAAACCGGCATCTTTATCCGCTTGCAACTGTTTTAGTGCCCAATCCGGGTTTTGTCTTATATAATCCTGGTTATCGTAAATCCACTTCGCCGTAACCGGGTCTAGCGTGTATTTAACTGCGAAATCAGCTACAGCCTTGTCATGCGCTGTCTTTTCTTGAGCAGCTTGCAATTCTTGCATAAGTTTTATATAGGCAGCTGATGGATATGAGCTACCGCTCGGTTTTCTTTCCATAGCGATATTGTGCCGCTGTGTCTCCTGTAGTTGTGCCTGTCTCAACGCCTGCTCACCAGCCCATTTCAACTGTTCCCACGCCAGCTGATCCGCCTTCTGCTGAGCTTCCTGTTCTGCCTGTTTTTCAGCCTGCTTACCTTTCACAAAGGTTTCGTATATCTGGTTGGCTATGGTCAACCCTGTCTCTGCCAATGCGCTCTGTGCCTGATACTGCTGTTGGGCAAGGTTAGATTGCAGACCGTATATGTTACTAGCCAGGGACATGCCCTGTTGCAAAGGCTGCATGTACGCCTGACTGTACAAATTAGCATAATTTGCGGCATACTGCGCCTGCATGTTAGCCATTTGCATGGCGGCCTGAAACATCTGCTTGTGCTGGTCATCCAGCCATTGGGCCAGCAGTTGGGCCTTTTCAGTGCCTATAGCATCCTGGGCCTGCTTTATGCGGTCAGCCGCTATAGAGGAATTATACACGCCACGCTCATTCAGTATATTGTTAATCTGCCGTATGTTTTCGTTTAGCTGTTTATCCAGTACATCCAGTGCCACCTTCACACTTTCCGGGATTTCCGTGCTCGGTTGCAGATATTGCCGGAGCTGAGCGATTGCCTGCTCGTATTGCTCCTGATACTGCCTCAGCATCGCCAGTCCTGCGTCGCTTAACTGGGACATGTAGTTGTTCATCTGTTGGATAAAGGTGTTTATTTGCTGCTGTTGCTGCTCGAAATACCGCTGATTGATAGCTGTCTGCTGTTCCATGTATTTTTTCAACTGTGCGGTTTCGTCTTTGTAATAATCTTCCAATGTACCCTTTGGAACGTCCGTGGAAGTACCCTTACCTGCGGTGCCACTAACGATTGTCCCTGAACTACCGGGTGCTGTCGGTGACTTTGTCAAACTGCTTCCATATCCCGGAAGCGTGTATTTACCAGACGATATAGTGTTTTTTACGTTCTGTGCTACGTTTGGCGCAATATAAGCCTTGCCGTTTATTATTTTGTAATTGTTTTTGTCGATGGTTGCGGAGTGCCCTGTCTTTGGGTCATATACACGTATGACACCGGTAGAACTGTCAAAGTCAACTTTAAGTCCCTGAGGCTCAAACGTGCTCCTCACGGCCACACCGGAAGAAGTTGGTGTACTTGCTTTGGCTGCAGGCACGCTCACCGTAGTTTTTGTTGTTGTGATAGGCGGCTTTACACTGTTAGGGTCGCTCCGTTCCTTGCTGGTCAAGGTCCCGCTACCGCTACTGCCGGACTTGTTCGACGTTGTAGATGTGTACAGGCTCCAACCGCTATTCGGGCCGCCTTTTTCGGTACTCGTCTTTGACGTTGTTGACGAGACCGTACCGGACTTGGAGTACGTGCCGGTGCCTGGATTATAGGTAAGCCCCAGCTGCTTGGCGATTTTCAGGTTCTCCTGATGCAACCGTTCCTTTTCTGCCGGGTCGCTGGTCCTATACCATGCTTCGGAGTTTTTCTTCATCTGGGCTTCGAGTGAACTTGTTGAAGAAGTAGAAGTTATAGAATCCGTAGAACTTGAAGAAGGGTTTTTATAACTTCCAATACGTTCTTTAAGTACCGTTTTTCGGAGGGTTTTACCGTCCAAATTGCTATTTGCCATTTTTTACCACCTTCTGGTCTTGAAAATTGTGATTAAATTATGGTATAATATAATTTTAACATATTTTTTGCAAAAATACAATCACGCCTTGTTTACAAACACGTATTTCCCACGGACTGTATTCTCTCGAAGGGAATCCAGAAGGATTCCGAGAGAAGTAGTTATACAATCAAGCGCATCAGGATTTTGGTCCAGATATGAAAGCCAGCAGCTATTGTGCAGTATTTCGATATTTCCATTGCGAAATACTACCGTACTGCCACCAAAAATCGGCCATCCACAGAAGTCGCATTTAAAAATTGGGTATATCTTACCATCATGCATGTCATATGTTAGCGACATCAGTAAACCTCCAATCAGACAGTTTACATAATGTTTTAAACCAACCTACCATAGCATTAAAGTTTTACCAATAAGCGCTACCGAAAGAACAATAACCGCAATGGTCAATGCGTTGGCGATTATCACCTTCATAGTATCGCCTCCTTGATGGTCTCAACATGCTATAACATCGCATCGGTGCAGTATTTTTCTCGGAGAGCTTCATAAACTTCCTAAGGAAACAGCCGCTTGACATCGTTTTCGAGTATCTCGGCAACATAGCAACCAAAATCAAACTGTATCCCGGAGCGATCATACCAGGCCCATAAAACCAATTCTGCGCCTTTTAAGCGGTTCTCCACAGGTGGCGGCTTCCCGGCAATAAGCAGAATCGAAAGGACAAAGCCGATAACCGCCAGCAGGACACTGTCAACCGCTGAGAGCGTTTTTACCACCTTCTTTCGCATACCCTGTGAGGATATTCTTATAAAACGTGCCGTCGGCGGGTATTCCCGCCTGTTGGGCCGTATTTTTTCACAAGAGCGGCGAACACCTCTTCCGGGAACAGCTGCTTGATGTGTGTCTGCCTCAGGGATGTGCTGACGTACCTGTCGAAGTCCAGCGGTGTGCCTGAGCGGTCATACCATGCCTGCAGGACGAGTTCGGCGCCTTTTAAGCGGTCCTCCACAGGCAGGGCGGCGTCATGCACCAGCGACCAGCCGACGGATTTGTAGACCTCCCGTTCATGGTATTCGTAGCTGTCCCAGGATATGAACTCCTTCATCCGTTCCCTGGCAAATTCAAGGGCCTCCGCGTAACTGCCGAAACGCTTATTGAGCATCACTGACAACCTCCCTTTGCTTTCTGAAGATTTTCCAGAACCTCCGGTGGCACCTCACGGCCTCGAAGGGAATAGAGGAACCTGACAAAATCCGGTTCATCCATCTCCACAGGTTGTGGAATTCTATACTGTGCGATGTAATTCACCGGCCGGACTTCCCAGCGGGAAAAGTCACTGCTGTAAATCACCTGAAATAGCGGCAGCATGGCGTTGTTCGCCAGCGTTTCCAGGGCGTGCCAAGTAGTCCATGACGTGTGTCCCGAATAGGCGTGTTCATTCTTGTATTCAATTAAGGCCACAGGTGCTGCCTGGTCGTATTCGATGAGCAGCAGGTCGATGTCAACAGCCGGGCAATCAATACCATACAGCCGATGCCGCTCGCTGAGCGACACGTCTCTCTCGTGAGTGCGTTCAGGCTTTACCATTCCGGCTGCCTCCCGCCGGTGTAGGCCGGAACCGCACCCACCACTTCTTTGTTTACTTCCAATTCCACAGGTTCGCCGGAAGCAGGTACCGGCACGGCTCGGATGTACTTGCGGCCCTTCACCGGCGCCACCAGGGCATAGGCGACTATGGTGCCGGTGTCGGTGGCGGTATCGCTCTCGAAAAGACTCACCTGACCATCATGACTTACAAAGTAATTGGTTTTTAGTTCCATGATTCTGAAGCCTCCCTTTTGGTTTTATTGCATTTTTCATTTAAAATTGCCTCCAAAGCCTTGACACGACTGAGGTTTTAGGCTTTCCACAGGTTGATTAAAGCCGAAGTAAAAATCGGGTTTAAATCGTCTATCCTTACAGCCATGTGGGTTTAATGCAAAAGGTGACGTGTCACCTTTGAAAAAATGCCGTCAAACCCGCATGGGAGTAAGGTTACAGGGCAAAAAGTGACGTTTTATATATAGATTTGGAGTATCCGTCACTTTGTCACCTTTTGTACCTAACTGTATAAGATACAGTTACTTTATCTATTTATACTTTTATACTTTTAAAAAAGGTGACAAAGTGTCAGAAAAACAAAATATATATATATGTCACTTTGTCACCTTTGCCCTTAAAGCCTTGATACGCCTGGTGTTGTGGGCATTTCATAAATAAATTGAAAAGGTGATACGTCACTTTTCGACCACCTTATACTTCCCTCGGCCAATTCTTTCCACGAGTTTTTTACCGACCAACCGCGCTAAAGCTTTCTTCACAGCTGCCTCAGTTAGATTTAATGCTGTGGAGATATCCTTGGGACTGGCAGGTTTTTTCGATGTCTTTAAAAATAACACGATTTTCTCACCTGTGCTACCGTCTGGTGTATCCTTCTGACAGGCCGCATTTTCCTGTGGTAATTCATATGTCCCGTGTTTTATGTCATTTAAAACAGCGTATAGCGGTTCTTCCGGGTGGTCCAGGCGGCCTATGACTTCGAGTTTACGGGCGTTCTTTTCATCGGTTACGTTGGCGAATTTTATATATACGTCAACAGACCCTAATAGCCCGGTCCCACCTCGAATTTCGTCACCATCTGTTCCACCTGACTTCCGAAAGTGATGAACCAAAACTACGCACGTGGTACTGTTATGTGTGGCTTCAAGAATAGGTGCCAGCTTTTCGACAATTTCCGCATTGTCATTTTCATCAGTTATGGGAATAATTTTGTCGAGAACGTCAAGGATGATTACGTCAAAAATATTGCTCGATATCACTTCGGCGATGGGTTTTACTCCGCCGCTCCGTGCCGTGTATGCAGAGATTACTTTTACGTTTGAGAGCGGTATGTTGCGGGTTCGCCAGGCCGCCTGCGGCTCCTCTGTGATAACTAAAACTTTTAAGTGATGTTTATGTTTCATATTCCAGTATTTCCCATCAGCTAGCGTCTTTCCATTAACTACCAGCTGTTCGGGTAGCCATGTTAAATGTGCAAGTAGATCATGGATGAATCTGGATTTACCGCGTTTTGAAGGAGCTGCCAGCAAATGAACTGCGCCTCGGTAGAGGATACCTTCCCATAAGGGCTCTGCATCCGGGACTTGATTGAGCCAGTCCTCGTAGTTGACCGCCTGTGCCAGCAGCCAGTTACCGTCCCTTTCAGCTTCTGTGTATGAAACAGCCGTTCCTCGCTCCAGCGCGTGTCTGGCACAGTCAACAGCGAGCTTCCAGGAGGCTGCAGGACTTCTTCCGGCGGTCTTGGCCCGGTGAACAGCACTCCCGTAAACGATTTTGGCAACGGTTTCCAGGTCTTTGAAACCGAATTCCACGAGTTTTCGGGCAAGTAAATACTCCATCCCGGAACGGTCGATGCCGTCGGTGCGGGCTTCAAACCAGTGCCCATACAAAAGATGGTGAATATCGGGTACGACCTGGTCGGCGGCCTTCACCAGGGCTTGGACTTCGGTATCGGAAGGGATTGGACCCAACTCTGTGGTTAAGGACTCGTTTTGGGCGTCGAAAAGCTCCCGAACAAAACTTTCAAGCTCAGCCTGCCGGTCATAGATTTCGGTCGAAGTACCCTTCAGGTGGTTTCCAGTAATTGTAAAATACCTATCAGCGGTGTAAACTTCAATGTTACCCGATTTTCGGCCAGACGGTAATCTGGATTTGTCCTGGACCTTCGCCAGGATGTGAAGTCCATGACCGCTTGGCGACAATTCAGTGTAACTATCGATTTTGTTTATAATCTCTCGTGCCCACGACTGGATCTCTCCGGTGTCATTAATACACCCGTCAACGTCGATGCCCACAAACGAGTCGGTACCCGTGAACACAAAGCCCAACCCATCGTATTCGCCGGTCTCGAGTGCGGTCAGGGCCTCGTCAAATGTGGCCCAATTTGTTGAATCAGTTACGGAAGCGGGTTTGCCGGTCCTCGGATTATGCGGGATTTTGGTCGGTCTTTCGTTTTCACGATTAGTGTAACGCCACACCACCCACTGTGGATATTGCCTTAATTCATTTGGGATGTTGTCGAAATTACCCGTTACATTGGTCATGAACATCACCTGCCAGTAATTTTACAGTCATCCGGTAGCTTAATCTTGAAAAATTGTTCAAATTCGCTAACGGGTATCAAAATCTTCCAGTTGTGCGGTTTAATTCCATGCAGCTCGCCGTTGTAAAAGTAGCCTTTTATAGTGCGTTCACTTAATCCGGTGAGTTGAGCAATTTCCTTCGGCGTTAGGAAAAGCTTTCTCATCTATAGTCCACCTCCCTGTAACCGATTTTTGAAGCTAGCTGTCGGATTGCGATGGTGTCGTCGTAAATACCGAGCAGTCTCTTGCCGTGGCCTCTTGAAATCCCGGCAGCCCGACAGGCGGTAGAAAAACCGATACCGCCAAAATCTCTCTTGATACGGCGTAAAATTTGCGGGTCCCTTGTTCGGACAAATTCGTCAATCAACGTGTGTAAACGCATAAAACCACCTCATTGAAAGTCTCCAATCAGCGGGCGGCTAGTCCCGCAAAAACCACTACTTGTTTTACAATCCAAGTATAATACACGAGGGTATCTCGTTTTTATCAATTTTTTATCAACTTTTTACGAAATTTCGTTTATTCCCTTTTTTCAAGTCGATTTTAGCACAAAACAACCTTTCAATCCTGCCATGTCTCTGCCAAGTTCAACTTGTGGTTTTATTACACGGTTTATCTTGACTTAGTAAATTTGGTGAGATACTGAAGCTAGATATTTCAAGGCACAGGAGGCAATGTAAAATATGCTTCAAACTTTTGTTGTGAGTTTTTACTTTAATCCGCTAAAGCACCAGGAAAGGTTATTGACCGGTGGAAAGGATAAGAAGGTCCAGGCAGGGCATTTCCTTCGAAAAGCTGTAGAGCTTGTACTTGCCGAGGAAAACGGCCATTCGGAAGATGAAGTCCGGGAATTCTTTCCGGGAGATAACGAAAAGGAAAAGACTGCCCACCTGTGGAGTTTATTCGAGGCATGGTTTTCAACCATACCGCCAAATGCGGCCATCAGAAAGAGCTTTCCACAGAAAGGGCAAGAGCGTAAATGGGACCCTGATTACCCGGTGAAAAAACTCGAGTGGCCGAATACGCCCGCAGGAGCATATGCGGCGGTGATGTACAACGACCCTTATTTCAGCCATATAGCGAAAGAATTGTTTTTCCAGGATGTATGGCTGCCTGTATTCGCAGCGTGGAACAGGTGCCGGATACTGCCCTATCGCGGCGGCTGGCTGGTCGATGCGGGCAGCGAATATGACGCCGCTTGCTGCGAAGCACTGCTGTTTATCCAGTTCAACAGGCGGCCAAAATGGAAAGTGTGCTCGAACCCGAAGTGTCTCAAGGTCCATGACGGCAATGAATGGAAATGTGCGAAGTGTCGAGGTCAGGTAAGGCGTTATATTCCACCTGTGGAGAGGACGGAGGAGATGAGGTTTCTGGACCGAATCAGGCGGGCCAAATGCGATGGGATTATCGGTGAAAAGGATTATGCCGGTCTGAAAGCCCTTGTTGATAATGGAGAGCTTTTAAAAGCGCAGGAGCGTTACAGCCAGCTGAAAAAGGAACATGCCATGCGAAAACGTGCTGCGTCATTCAGGCGATGACATTATTCCCTCCACAGGTTTGCGTTCCGTACTGATTGCGCATACGACACCGTTATATACCCTCCCAAAATGTGGTGCGACACTGCCCAACCTGTGGTATAATAATATCGAAGCATGTTTTTGATTCCTGTGGCCTCTCCCGGCCCTGCTCTACAGGGCCTTTCCTATTAAAGCAAAAAACCCGGCTTGAATTGCCGGGTTTTTCGGTAAGCACGCCCTTACAGCTTCTGCGGGCCTGCCGCCTCCTATTCCCTTTCTTTTACGGTATAGCTGAGCAGCGCTTCCATGATTTTCTTTTTGTAAACCGGTTCGAAATTCCAGTCGAGCTGCAGGATGTTATCCAGTGCGTTCAGGATTTCATCCGCCAGTTTTTCCTTCGCCGTCATTTTGCCCGCTTGCATAATTCCCGCCATTTGTTACACCTTCCTCTTTCGATGGTTTTTTCGAGGAAGGAGCGAATTGATTGGCGAAACGGCGGAATTCATCCGGTGCAGGTCCTCGTTTGAAAAGTTCACGTAGCGCTTTGTCATAGCCAGAGTGGTATGGCCCATGGTGCGCATCAGGCCCAGTTCGTATCCTCCGTTTCTCAGGTAATTTATTGCATACAGATGGCGCAGGGAATACGGCGTGAGTTTCACTCCGAGTTTTTGGCCGTACATCTTCAGCCGGTCCCGCCATGTAAAACGGGACATCATGGTGCCTTCGCTCGAACAGAACACCGGCACGTCGTTTTTCCATGACGGGTGCCTTGCCGAAATGAGCTTTCGGACCGCTTCGCAGGTCTGAGGCATTATCGGCAGCGTCCTTGCGGTCCTTGTCTTGGATACTTCCGCCCGCACGGTCACTTCCAGATTTCTGAAATCAAAATCCGAAATGAGTAGCTGCAGCGCTTCCTTCGGTCGAATGCCCGTGTCGAGTTCAAGGACCAGCATGGCGTAGTCTCTCAAACCCGCAAATGTGGTCTGATCCGGCAGCTCCAGCAGTTTTTTGAGCACTTCCGTATCAATGTCCACAATTCGAGCTTCGGCCTTCCGGTGTTTGAATCCTTCCAATGGGTTTTCGAAGAAAATTCCTTCGTGAACGCACCAGTCAAAGAACGCCTTCAAATAGACCAGCCTCAAATTAAACGTAGCGGGTTTCACCGGCTGCGCCATATACTCCAGGACACAGGGCTTTAAACCGGTCTGGCTGTATGCCGTCGGATACCGCTTGAAAAACCTTGTGATGTGCTGGCGGTAGTCGTTAAGCGTCGTTTCACTGATTCCCTGAGCCTGCTTCCACCACAGGAACTGTTGTAAAGCCTCCTGCCATGTGGCGGGTGTATCTCTGGTGATTTTTACTACTTTGGGCATAATAAAAACCCTCCCGCAAAATGTTTTTGTGGGAAGGTCAATTTTACTACACAGGATTTGCGATTTTAAACAATCCTGTGGGTATAAAAAACGGGTTCAGGCACACAGGATTATCGTAAAATACCGTGAAATATTGTGGATTGGAAAATGCTGTAAATGCCCTGAAACCCTTGATTTTGCTGGTGGTGCCGGGAACCGGAATCGAACCGGTATGGGTATTGCTACCCGCAGGATTTTAAGTCCTGTGCGTCTGCCTGTTCCGCCACCCCGGCATGAATTTATATGGAGGCGGCACCCAGATTCGAACTGGGGGTAAAGGTTTTGCAGACCTCTGCCTTACCACTTGGCTATGCCGCCTTAACATACAAAATGGAGCGGAAGACGGGATTTGAACCCGCGACCCTCGCCTTGGCAAGGCGATGCTCTACCACTGAGCCACTTCCGCACAATCTATGGTGCCTTGGGGCGGAATCGAACCACCGACACGAGGATTTTCAGTCCTCTGCTCTACCGACTGAGCTACCAAGGCTCATATATGGCGACCCAGAAGGGATTCGAACCCTCGACCTCCAACGTGACAGGCTGGCGTTCTAAACCAACTGAACTACTGGGCCGCAAATTTTAATCTTGGTGGGCGAAACAGGGATCGAACCTGTGACCCCGTGCTTGTAAGGCACGTGCTCTCCCAACTGAGCTATCCGCCCGAAGACAATACTAAGTATACCTTAGAATCCATCCGGTGTCAAAAATCATTAAATATTATTATCCATATTTATTCGTATTATACGCTTAATATCTCTTTCTTACTCCAGATATCTAGCTGCAATGGCTGAACTTCAGGTTCTTTAAGGTTTTAAATATACCTGCTGTTGTTTAAATTATATAAATATCCTGACGATTTGTCAAGGCTTTGAAAGATCAATTATTGATTTTGCGGTTTTCTCATCGGTTATCAGCACATCCAGTATGCCGCTCTTCAAAGCCCCAAGGATTGACTTTACCTTTTCTTTGCCCGTAGCCACGCCTATGACTCTGGGAATCTTTTTTAAATCCTCGGTGCTTATGGCTATAACCCTTCGGTCGATGTCAGTGCACAATCTACCCTCTATATCGAAAAAATGGGCGCAGATATCCCCCACCGCTTTTTCTTGCTTTAAGGCCTCCAGGTCCTTTTGTTTTAGATAACCCGTGTTGAAGAAGCTAGAATTTTTATCTATATTGCCTATACCTACCAGGGCTATGTTCACCGACCTGGCCATATTCAAAATGTCCTGAATGGTATTATCTTTTATGATGGCATCCTTAATTTCCGGACTATCAACTATAGCCGGCGCCGGGAGTATAAAAGAATTCCCTCCGAAACTCTCCGCCATTTTTCGCACTATTTCATTGGCACTTTCCGAACTCTGTCCCAGGCTTCCAATTATCTGAACAGCCCTGACATTTTTTCTTTCGGTAATGCCTATTGAATCGACTACCGCTCTCAGCGTCCTACCCCAGGCAACGCCGATAGAATCCCTTTCTTTTACCATTCTTCTTAAATATTTTGCTGCTGTTGCTGTTACCTGAGCAAAGGTCCTGAAGTGGTTTTCGTTGACATTACTGACTATGACCGCTTCTTTTAAACCAAAATTACTTTCAAAAGCTTTCTCAAGCTCTGACCTTGCGGGTTCGGGGTAATTTATTTTTATGTCGATAAGATTATGTTCTTTGGCAGCTTTTAACAATCTCGAAACTTTAGGCCTGGATAGGTTGAGTTTTTGTGCTATCTCCCTCTGCGGCACATCGTCAAGATAATACAGTTCGGCTACTTTAATCATGAGTTCGATGTCGTAATCCGCCACGCTAATCCTCCTAATAAGCCCGCAGAAACGATGTTCTGCGGGCCGCCTACAGTTCCATAGTATATTTTTTGTGAAAATATGTCAATTTATTTTTTTTAAAGTTTATACACCGAGTTTGTTCAACCTTATTTGCTCATTTCTGGTAAAATTATTTACAGGTATATGACCTTTTATGGGCATTATTTTTTCATGGATGGCATCTATGATCCAGTCTGCCTGCGGATAGAAGAATTTTTCCAGTTCAAAAGCCGGGGTTATCCAGTTTTTGGCGCCAACCACCACAGGTGGAGCATCCAGGTAATCAAAAGCAAGTTCGGTGATATTGCGTGCAAAGTCGTTCAGAATTGAGCCACGCTCACATTCATCACTGGTAAGTACGATCTTGCCCGTCTTTTTCACCGATTCTATGACCTTTTCGTAGTTAAAGGGAACCACCGACCTCGCATCGATTATTTCTGCGGAGATACCGTATTTTTGTTCCAGTATCTTTGCCGCTTCTACTGCCTGGTAAAGAGTAGGCCCTATGGTCAAAATGGTTACATCTTTACCTTCTTTCTTAATGTCCGGTTCGCCGATGGGAATTTCATAATATCCCTCGGGCACGCCTTCCATGTGGAACAACTCTCCTATGTCGTAAATCTTCTGGCTCTCCATGAACACCACCGGGTCTGTTCCCATCAGTGCGGTGTTCATGATACCCTTTGCATCATACGGTGTTGCGGGATAAACCACTTTCAGGCCCGGAATATGGGCACAGATGGATGTCCAGTCCTGGGAATGCTGTGCACCATACTTAGCGCCTACCGACATGCGCAGGACTACCGGCATTTTCAAAACACCTGCGCTCATGGACTGCCACTTGGACAACTGGTTGAAAATTTCATCTCCGGCCCTTCCCATGAAGTCTGCATACATTAGTTCTACAACCACCCTGCCGCCACAAAGGGCGTAGCCTACAGCCGAACCCACTATGGCAGCTTCGGAAATCGGGGAGTTGAAAAATCTGTGATAGGGAAGCGATTCCGTAAGTCCTTTGTAAACACCGAAGGCACCGCCCCAATCCCTATTATCCTCACCATAGGCTATCAAAGTAGGATCCGTATAAAATTTATCAATTATAGACTCAAAAATTGCGTCTCTAAGCTGGTAAGTCTTTATCTTTGAAACGGGTTTGCCATCCTGGACTCCAACCCTGATTTTATTTTTAATCTGCTTTACCCTTGGATTTTCTTCTTTGGGAATCAAGACATCACATTCCCTGTCATCCATTTTTTCGATTCTTTGATTTGAGAACATTACATTGCCTATGAAATTTGGAATTTTTACAAGGTCTATTCTGGGGGATATACTGTCATCAATGGCTAGCTTGAATATCTTCAAAATTAATTCCTTACTGTTTTGACGTATCTCGCTGATCTCATCCTGTGAGGCAATACCGGCATTCACCAACTCATCTTTAAAAGTTTCTAAGGGGTCTACTGCCTTCCACGCATCAAGCTCTTCTTTGGTCCTGTATGTCTCGGCATCGGAAGGCGAGTGTCCCGTCAACCTGTATGTCACCGTATCCAGCAAAACGGGCCCTTGATTTTCTTCTATTATCTTTTTCTTTCTCTTTATGGCATCTATCACTGCCAGGGGATTATATCCATCAATTCTCTCGGCGTGCATCTGCTCGGGGTTGATACCGGCTCCAAGTCTTGCCAGCATCTTATATCCCATGGTTTCTCCGTTGGTCTGGCCGCCCATTCCGTACTGGTTGTTAAAGAAGTTGAATATGATGGGAAGGCCGCCCTTGTATCCTTCCTCCCACAGTGTCTTAAACTGGTCCATAGCCGCCATGTTCATAGCTTCCCATACAGGGCCGCAGCCAAGGGCGCCGTCGCCCACATTGGAGATGACTATACCTTTCTTTTTATTTACTTTCTTGTATAGAGCCGCTCCCATAGCTATCGGAGCTGAACCTCCCACGATGGCATTGTTTGGATAGATTCCAAAGGGAGTAAAAAAGGCGTGCATGGAATTGCCCAAACCCCTGGCAAATCCGTTTTCCCGGCCGAATATCTCCGCCATGGCACCATAGATGAAAAAGTCAATGGCCAGTTCTTTTATGCTGTTTGTATCTTTCTGTTTCCCCTCAACGACCTTAAGTATGGCCCCTTCAAAGGTGTTCTTCATGATTTCAAGCAGTTCTTCATCACTCATTTTTTGAATACAGGACATGGCCTTGGCTATGATTTCCCCGTGGCTTCTGTGGGAACCGAAAATATAGTCGTCTTTATCGAGGAGATATGCCTGGCCTACCGCCGATGCCTCCTGTCCTATGGAAAGATGAGCAGGACCGGTGTATTTATAGGGTATGCCTTCATATTCATTGGTGGTCCTGACCGTATGAAGCATCATTTCGAATTCCCTTATGATGGCCATATCCCGGTAAATCCTTAAAAAATCCTCTTTTAAAAAATTAGCTTTTTCATCGTTTATACTTCTGTTATACTGATTTACCGGAATGTCTTTGAAAGTAATCCATCCGCTTTTTCTCATTTGCTTTGGATCGATGAAAAGAGTCTTGGACATTCTATTTTCCTCCCGTAAAGTTAAAATTTAAATATAGCTTCCCTAATAATTTCCGAAACCGTCGGGTGCGGGAAAACAAGTTGTTTGACATCTTTCACCCGCATCTCTGCTTCTACCATCAGTGCAGCGCCGTAAATGATCTCTGATGAGTAACTGCCGATCATATGGACGCCGATGATTCTACCATACTTTTTATCTACCAGGACTTTGCATATGCCGTCGCCCTGTTCATTTTCCGCCATGTACCTGCCGCTAAACCGCATCGATACGATGGATTTTTCAAAATTTATTCCCTGCTGCCGGGCTGACTCTTCTGTTTCACCCACCGAAGCCACTTCGGGATTGGTATATATGACCGAAGGAATACTGTTATACCTAACCATATCCTTCTGACCTAGCATGTTGTTGACGCAAACTTCAGCCTCCCGATAAGCTGTGTGGGCCAGCATGGAAAAGCCATTTACATCACCTGCGGCGTAAACTTCAGGAATGTTGGTCTTGCCGGTTTCATCGGTTTTTATGCGGCCTCTTTCAATCTCAACGCCTATGTTTTCAAGGCCCAATCCCCGAATTACGGGTTTTCTCCCTATGCTCATCAAATCTTTTCAGCTTCTATGGAATTCTTCCGGCCATTTGCTTCGTAGAAAACTGTATTATCTTTTATCTCCACAACCTTTGAGTTAAGGTTAAAGACAATACCTTTTTTCTCATAGTTTTTCATAAGAATTTGCGAGAGCTCCCTGTCGGTGTTTCCGGCAATGTGGTCCAGCATTTCTATGACCGTCACTTTACAACCTGCAGAATTAAAATAAGAAGCCATCTCAAGGCCTATGACCCCGCCGCCTATGATGACAAGGGATTCCGGTACCTTTTTTATGTCCAGGATTTCCCTGTTGGTCAGGATAATGCCCTTCTCCAGGCCTTCCTTTGTCCCGGGAATGGGCGGTATCAGGGGTTCAGAACCGGTGGCAATCAAAAGCCTTTTACCTACAAAGGTTTCTCCGCTGGCGCTTACTTCATATCCCTCTACGGCTTTGCCTTTTATTTCGCCGGCACCCTCAATAACGGTGACATTGCAGCTTTTAAGCTGGGACCTGACGCCGGAAACCAGCATTTTTACCACCTTGTTTTTCCTGGCAATCACCATCTCATGGTTTAAATTAAGATTTTCGGCTGTAACTCCATACTTTTCGCCATGCTTTGCTCCGTCATATATCTTGGCGGAGTAGAGCATGGTTTTTGTGGGAATGCAGCCTTCATTCAGGCATACTCCGCCGAGAAATCTCTTCTCAATGAGGAGCGTCTTTAAGCCTGCCCGGGCGGCCCTTTCCGCCCCCAGATAACCGGCAGGCCCGCCGCCGATGACTATCAAATCATAAACCATGTTTTATCACCTGCTATCAATTAATATTTTACGTCTGTTCAGCATCTTGGTTGGTTCATGAATCACTAGAAAAATCATGGGCCTTCCTGTATTGATGGTAAAACTTTTCTATTTATATAAAAACTTATCTAGCCAGCAGAAGGCTGAAGTTTTCCAGGTTTGTCTTGAGGTCTTTCAAGAACCTCGCTGCTGGAGCTCCGTCTACTGCCCTGTGGTCAAAGGTCAGGGAAAGGCCCATGGCCGGGTAATATTCATACTGGCCGTTAACCAGCCTTGGCTTGTAAGTTATAGAGCAGACTCCAAGAATGCCGGTCTGAGGCGGATTCAGAATGGGTGTGAAATGTTCCACATCCAGTGGCCCCAGGTTAGTCACAGTAAAGGTGCCTCCCTTCAGGTAATCAGGATTGATGGAACCTTTTCTGCACTGTTCGGCCAGTTCTTTCACCTCTCTGGAAATTTCATTCAGAGATTTCAGGTTTGCATTGAATATGGTGGGTACCATCAAGCCCCTTTCAGTGTCAATAGCCACGCCAAGATGCACATTTTCAAATACCATCATGGTTTCACCTACAAGGTGTGCATTCAGGTCCGGGTGGTTTAAAAGGGTCCTGGATACGGCATAGAGCACCATATCATTTAAGGTTATATTTTCCAGCCCGTATTTCTCCCCGGCTGCCTTGATTTTTTCCCTGTAAGCCAGTATTTCGGTGGCGTCAAAGGTAGCATGATGGGTCAGTTGTGCCGTGGTGGAAAGGGAATTCATCATATTTCTGGCGATGACTTTTCTTATATTCGTAAATTTCACTTCTTTATACTGCAACGCCTGTTGAGGCCCTTCAATAACCGATTTTTGTACGGTTTCCTGCTTCTCCAACCCTTTGGCTGCCATTGAAGCTTCCTTCTCCACCTTCTGTTCTTCGGAATTCTTCTGAAGATCTCCGGTGGTGATCCTGCCCCCAACGCCCGTGCCTTCTGACACCTGCAGGTCCAGGCCCGATTTTAGATACTCTTCTTTTGCAGCCGGGGTAAATACCGGGCCTTTTTCTATTAATGCAAGTATGTCCCTTTCAATGATCCTGCCCTCCGGACCCGTAGGGCTTGTGAACCTAAAGTCCACTCCCGCTCTTTCGGCTAGATTCCTGGCCCGGGGGGAAATTTTTATGATGCCATTTTCCTCCGCTTCAGCCAAATCAGGATAGGCCTTTTCAACCGTCTCTTTCGACGATACCTCTGGTTTTATACTTTCTGCTTCCGGAATTTGCAGCTTTTGAGTTGCCGCCTGACTTTCCGGTTTCCCCTGGCCGGTAGTAATGCTGCTGATGTCCTCTCCTTCACTGCCAATTACACCGACATCCGTTAGTACCGGAACTTCATCTCCCTCATTAAAAAATACATCCAGCAGTGTACCATCGGCCTCGGCTTCCACATCAAAGGTGGACTTATCGGTCTCGATGGTAAACAACACTTCTCCTGCTTTTACCTGTTCTCCTTTTTTCTTGTACCATTTTGCAATGATGGCACTCTCGTCCGATAACCCTATTTTTGGCATTTTAACAAGTGTAGCCATATTTACCTTCCTCCATTAAAATAATCAATGTCGAATGAAATTTTGTTCATACATAAGATTTTGTTCAGTATATTATATTCTACATAAAAACTAATTTTCCTTCTTTTTTGATAAAAAAATCCCAGGCTAAATTATCTCCTTTCATTTTATCCCATATCCTTTAGCAAAA
The DNA here is from genome assembly GCF_003691585.1 of Biomaibacter acetigenes. GTDB lineage: Bacteria > Bacillota > Thermosediminibacteria > Thermosediminibacterales > Tepidanaerobacteraceae > Biomaibacter > Biomaibacter acetigenes. Next base: position 1,913,847 of record NZ_CP033169.1, read on the forward strand.
ATTACTGCTCGGCCTCATTAGCTTCTTGTTGGGATATGCGGAAATTATTTATATTTTAAAAATTAAAAGAGGCTCAAAAGCCTCTTTTCTTTGGAATTAATATAAGGTTCAACTATTTTTTTCCGGTACTTTTATCTTTTTTTATCTTGCCGTCTTTTTTATCCATCTCTTCTTCTGCCAGGTTTATCATCTTTCTGATCATGTTGCCGCCTATTTTGCCGACTTCCCGGGTTGTCATGTTTTCCCACCCACGCTTTTCGATGTCGTCGTCCAGATGAAGTTCTTCAGCCACTTCTTCTTTCAAGCTGTCGAGTTCATCTTCAGCTTTAGGATTGACAGGTCTGTTTTTCCGTGGCATAAGGATAACCTCCTGAAAAATTTTTTCTATTATATGCAGAAAAGTATAACTGTATTCAATAATTTACCGCGGTAACAAACAACCGATTTTCATTTTCTCCGCCTTTTCAATTCTTCCATGATTTCCTGAATGGATATGCCGTCATAGCGTAGGGCTATTAGTAAGTGGAAAATCAAGTCAGCGGCCTCATAAATGGTATCGCTTTTTTCACCGCTCATGGATGCTATGATGACTTCGGAGGCTTCCTCACCCACTTTTTTTAATATCCTTTCTCTGCCACCTTTATAGAGCTTTGCCACATAGGAATCTTCTGGAAGTTCATTGAATCTGGAATCTATTATATCTATTAGATCTTCAAGGATTTCCAATTCACTATTGTGGCCTTTTTTCCGGACCGAGTCATTTTCCGGATTGTTTTCTTCTCTATTTTTCTTATCTCCAAAATCTTCAACCTTTTGAATACCCTTATCCTCTGTTACTGTTATCAAACTCCTGTAAAAGCATGATTTGTTTCCGGTATGGCATGCCGGACCTTTTGGATTTACTTTTAAAAGTAATGTATCACCATCGCAATCGTAAAGGATTTCTTTCACTTTCTGGAAATTACCGCTAGTTTCACCCTTTTGCCATAGGGTTCTGCGCTTTCTGCTGTAAAACCATGCATTTTTCGTCTCCAGAGTTTTTTGCAGAGCTTCTTTATTCATATATGCCACCATCAAAACTTCCCCGGTGTTTTTATCTTGAACCACTGCGGGTATGAGGCCTTTTTCATCAAAATGTATTTCAAGATTATCTCCTTTGCTGCCAACGGATATTTCCTTATTGAGGTTAGTTTCGCTCATAATCTTATTTCAATCCCTTCTCGCCGCAGATATTGTTTCACCTGACGGATGCTGTAAGTGCCGTAATGAAATACTGATGCCGCCAGGGCCGCATCAGCCCTGCCTTCCTGAAATATTTCTTTAAAATGCTCCATTTTGCCTGCACCGCCTGACGCTATCACCGGTACATTCACCCTTTCAGCAACTGCCCTGGTGAGCTCCACATCATAGCCGTCCTTGGTGCCGTCGGCATCCATGCTGGTCAGGAGAATTTCGCCTGCTCCCAGTTTCACTGCCCTATCTATCCATTCCAGTGCGTCAATTCCCGTGGCAGTGCGCCCTCCGTGGATATATACTTCCCAGCCTTTTTCCTTCCTTTTGGCGTCGCAAGCCAGCACAATGCACTGGCTGCCGAAACGTCTTGCCCCTTCATAGATCAAATCGGGATTCTGGACGGCAGCAGTGTTAAGGGATACTTTGTCGGCTCCGGCCATGAGCAAATTTCTGATATCTTCAATGCTCGAGATGCCGCCGCCCACTGTGAGAGGAATGAATACTTCCCGGGCAGCCCTTCTAACCATTTCCACCGTGGTCTTGCGCCCTTCGGCCGATGCGGTTATATCCAGAAAAACCACCTCATCGGCACCTTCCCTGTCGTAAAAGGCCGCCAGTTCGACCGGGTCTCCCGCATCCTGCAGGTTTATGAAGTTTGTACCCTTTACTACCCGTCCAGCCTTGACATCAAGGCATGGGATGATTCTCTTTTTGAGCATGATATTAAACCTCGCATTTTAAAAGTATTTTCAATGACTTTTATACTGTTCAGCATCCTTCACCGGCGTGCTATTTCCACCACTTGTGAGTTTACGTCAATCTCGCGGTGACCTTGCGCAAGTAGCACAAGATATGAAGTTTGATTAAATTAGATATCCGCTTCCAATATTGTAGTAATATTGTTAAGCCGGCACGTATATATTAGTAAATAGCGTAGAAAGCTTAAAACTTCTGAATTAACTCTCCCAAACACAATGCACCGCTATATAGAGCTTTTCCGATAATGGCTCCCTCAAGGCCCTGACTTTCATAGCGGGACAATTGCTCCAAATCTTCCACAGATGATATGCCGCCTGATGCAATAACGGAAAAACCTCCGAAGTCAAGTATCTTCTCAATACCTTCAGTATCCGGCCCCGACATCATGCCGTCTTTAGAGATGTCCGTATATATTACTCTTTTTATCCCCAATTCCCGAAGCTTTTTTAAAACTTGTTCAAGAGTCACTTCAGATGTAGCGGTCCACCCCTTAACGGCTACCATGTCATTTTTTACATCTACTCCCACAGCTATCTTTTCTTTCCCAAAAAAATCTACCGCCTGTTTTACCGTGTCTTGAAATTCTATCGCCGCCGAACCTAATATGAGCCGATCGATTCCTGTATCAAAATATTTTTTTATGGTATCTAGATTTCTTATACCTCCGCCTACCTGGATTTTTAGCTTTACATTTTCCCTGATAAGTTTTATTACTTCAAAATTTTGAGGGCTGCCCGACTTTGCCCCATCAAGGTCCACCACGTGTATCCATGAAGCTCCTTGATCTTCCCACCTTTTTGCCACTTCCACCGGGTCCTCTGAAAACACGGTCTCCTTCGAAAAGTCCCCCTGTATGAGTCTTACGCAGCGACCGCTCCTTAAGTCTATTGCAGGATATATGATCATCCGGCCATCTCCCCAAAATTCTTTAGAATCTCAAGCCCAAACCGGCTGCTTTTTTCTGGATGAAACTGCACCCCGAAAACGTTGTCTTTTTCGACACATGAAGTAAAAACGTTGTCATAATCGGTGGTCCCGATGGTGGCATCCTCCTTGGGGTCGCAGTAATAGGAGTGGACAAAATAAAAGTCGGTGTTGTCGGGTATGTTTGCAAGAAGACGGGAATCCCCGGTTTTTTTCACACTGTTCCAGCCCATATGAGGGACTTTTAGGTTTTTTTGTTTCGGCTCAAATCTTCTGACAGAACCTTTTATAAGGCCCAGGCCTTCATGGTGCCCACCTTCGAAACTTTCTTCAAATAAAAGCTGCATGCCAAGGCATATGCCCAAAAAAGGCATCCCGGACTTTACAACATCATTAATAACTTCGATCCAGCCCAGAGATTTAAGGCTGTCAATGGCGTCTTCAAAAGCCCCTACTCCCGGCAGGACCATCGCATTTATGTCCTTTAAGTCCTGCAGATTTTTGAGCAGTTTTGCCTTAAAGCCCAATTTTTCAAAAGCCTTTTGCACACTCATCAAATTTCCCATGCCGTAATCGATGATGCCTATCAAGAATGCATCCTCCTTTAATGTCCGGACTGAAAAATACATTATTGCCATCTTTCAAAAGCATTTTAACCCTATAAAATTCCCTTTGTTGAAGGTATGCCTTTTTCCCGCTCATCAAAACTTACCGCTTCCCGCAGTGATCTGGCAAAAGATTTAAAAATGCTTTCTATCATATGGTGGGTATTCCAGCCCCGGATGACCTCTATGTGCAGCGTTATTTTTGCGCTGTTTACAAAAGCCTTGAAAAATTCCTCCACCAGTTCTACATCAAACTCTCCTACCTTATCTTTCAAAAAATCTGCCATAAAAAATATATAAGGCCTTCCGCTGATGTCTACCGCCGAAAAACCCAGGGATTCATCCATGGGCACATAAAAGCTTCCGTAGCGGCGGATTGACTCCTTTCCTTCCAGGGCTTTCAGAAAAGCTTCTCCAAGAACTATACCGGTATCCTCTACCAGATGGTGGAAATCCACCTCACAGTCTCCGGCGGCCCTTACTTCCAGATCAAAAAGGGAATGGCGGGAAAATAGGGTCAACATATGGTTGAAAAAACCTGCGGGAGTTTGAATTAAACTTTGGCCTGTACCGTCTAAATTCAATCTTACCCTTATATCGGTTTCTGCCGTCTTTCTTGAGATTTCAGCGCTTCTTTCCATGAATTTCACTTCTTTCAGTAAATATCTCTATAAATAAATAAAATAGGAGTAACTTATTCCGATAGAATTTGTCTCAATGCATCCACCAGGACATTATTCTGTTCGGGACTTCCCACGCAAAATCTCAATACATTTTTTAGCTTTTCGCCGTTGAGTTTGCGGGTAAGGATCCCCTTTTCCAGAAGCTTTTCATACACCAAATCTCTGGGCTTTTCAAATTCGCACAAGAAGAAATTGGTATTGCTGGGGTAGACTATTATGCCCGGTACCCTATCAAGTTCCGCTTTAAGCTCATCTCGGGACTTTACAAGTTCATCCCGTAAAGCTTCTACCCAGTCTAGATTTTTTAATATCTCCACCGCAGCAATCTGGGAAAAAAGGGTGACATTATAAGGTAGTTTTACCTTGTAAAGCTGCTCTATTATAGTCTCGTCGGCTATGGCGTAACCCACCCTGAGACCCGCCATAGAAAATATTTTGGAAAAAGTGCGTATAACGGTCACATTAGGATACTTTGAAAGGCGGTTTGCAAAAGTCTTCCTTCCGAATTCAAAGTAAGCTTCATCCACTGCCACGATGCCGTTAAAAGATTCTATAAGATCAAGGATTTTCTCCTCGCTGAAGTAATCGCCTGTAGGATTGTTGGGATAACATAAAAACATCATCTGGGGTTCATCTTTTTTAAAGTGCTTTTTTATGCCCTCTACATCCAGGTCCCAGCGCCAGGCCTCATTTTGTTTTTCCAACAAAAGCGGTACCTTTATGACATTTGCCCCGGAAACGGTAGCAAAAATCTCATAACTGGAAAAGGCCGGCACCGGTATAATCACATCCCGACCCGGTCCCGCAAAGGCAAAAAGCAGATCGCTGATTATCTCATCGGAGCCGCTGCCCACGAATATTTGCACGGGTTTTACTCCGACATATTTTGAAAGCTCTTCTCTTAGCTCATCACAGCTGGGGTCATAGTAGAAATTTATTTTTTCACGTTTTAGCCTCTGCCAGATGCGCTCTTTAACTTCCTGTGGGATATCATATGGACTTTCATTGGCGTCAAGCTTTATACTGCAAGCTTCTTTTGAAGGTTTATAAGGTTCAAGTCCTAAAATATCCTGTCTTACAAATTTTAGCCCTGGATTTATTTTAATCTCCTCCCCATATTTACTTTCGTATAATTATGATATCGGTGTAAAAAGTCACATCGGTGGTAGTGACGCCCCTGTCACCGGATTGTTATGTAATCCGCTCTAAAGTCCGCTACTACGCTCCACAGGGGTTCGCCGGCAATTCGGCGTCCTGACTCAGATGTCGGCCGGCATGCATCCGTGCATACCGGTCCTGTCTGAGACCCATCGAAGGTGGTGTTGTTTATGGTGCCTTGGGCAGTCATTTACCACCTTCGTTGGTTTTTTACACCAAACCAATTATACATTAAATATTCTACGGATAGCAAGAATTTTCCTATTTCGTTATACAACCGCTTTTATTTTGCCCAGCAATTCCTGTATCTGCCCGGATTTGAGGCGGAAACTGACCTGATTTGCAATGAGGCGGGCGCTGATGGGACAGATTACCTCTTCTACCTTCAGGTGGTTTTCCCTTAATGTATGGCCTGTAGCCACTATGTCCACGATAGCATCGGAAAGTCCCAGCAGCGGCCCTAATTCCACAGAGCCGTTGAGTTTTATAATTTCCACCGGCTGGGCCTTTTTTAAAAAAAAGCTTTCAGCGATATGAGGATATTTTGTGGCAACCCGGTATATAGGTACACCCGGCGCCCTATCCTCCGGCACGGCCACCACCATCCTGCACCGTGCCAGTTTTAAATCCAGGAGTTCAAAAACATCCTTCCTATCTTCCAGGAGCACATCCTTTCCGGCCACTCCCAGGTCCGCCACGCCGTGCTCCACAAAGGTTGGCACATCGGTAGGTTTTGACAGGATCAATCTCATATCATAGTCTTTAAATTCAAAAACCAGTTTCCTGGAATCCTCGCTGACATTGTCAAAATGCATTTTTATTCTGTTGAAAAGTTCCATCGTTTCTCCGAGTATCCTGCCCTTTGACAGGGCTATGGTCAGAAATTCCAAAGCAGATCTCCTTTTCCATATTTCATATTTGATGTAATCCATAATAAGGCAGCAGCACAACTTTTACTTGTATTTCCCGCTTTATCACAGATTATTTTAATCATCTCTTTTTGCTTCTATTTTTTGGTTTTTATAATGAAGGTTTGGGAAGTAAGACTTTCATCCGGACATATGTTTTCTTCATCTTCCATTGGTACTAGTTTAACCGCAAGATTTTTTCTCCTAAGTTCTTCCGCTTTTTTTAGAGCCTGCGTGAAACTTTCCCTGTCGTAAAAAATATAATTCGGCTCGTATGAATCGTCCATGTCTTTCTCCAGTATTGAAAGCAGGGCCTCTTCGGTCAGTGCAAAACCTGTAGCGGGGCGGTTTCCGTTGAATTTATCCATGAGATTGTCATAGCGCCCGCCGCCGCCCAGAGGGAAACCGGAGTCCGGTGAATATATTTCAAAAACAATGCCCGTATAATAGTCAAGTCCTCTGGCGAGCCCCGGGTCGAAGGTAAGCCTTATATCATTAAAACCTTTTAGCATCCCGGCCAGCTCCATAAGTTCCGACAGGGCATTATAGCATTTTTCATTCAAGGGGGTTTTATTTAATCTCTCAAGAATTTCCTGGCCGCCATAAAAACTGCTCAGGGATAGCAAAACCTGTTTTATACCCGGGTTTATGGGAATATCCTTAATCAGTTCTTCCAGCAGAACAAAGTTTTTACCCCATATGGCATGGGCTATCTGCTCTTTTTTCCCCGGGTCCGCATTTATTTCATCCAGCAAACCTTCAAGGAATTTTATATGTCCTATATTAATAATAAAATCGGAAATACCGATTTGCTTCAATATATCCGATGCCAGCAGGATTATTTCCGTGTCGGCCTGTATGCCCTTTATGCCGATGAGTTCGGCACCCACCTGGAAAAACTCCTGGTCGCGCCCCTTCCTTGGCTCCTGAAATCTGAAGACATTTGAAATATAACAAAAGCGGAGCGGGAGCCGGTGTTCGCCGTAATAAGTCGCCACCATGCGGGCTATAGATGTGGTGACATCTGACCTTAAAGCCAGAACCCTTCCCTGTCGGTCGAAAAACTTGAAGATTTTCTCGGAAAATCCCGGACTGTTGCTTGAAAGAAATGTTTCCAGATATTCGAAGGAAGGAGCTATTATCTCCTCATAACCCCACTTTTCAAAAACATCATATATGGCCCTTTCGATTTGCCTTTTTTTGCGGACCAGCGGCGGAAGGAAATCCTTCACCCCTGCGGGCTTTTGAAAGATATAATCCATTATATTTTACATCCTTTAGTTTGGTAAATTGTTAAAGTATTAAAATGATACTACCATAACTTTTTCCAGAGGTCAACATCATTACAAAGTATTTTGCCCGATTTTACCTGAATATAATAGATTTTCACGTCTGTATTTTTGATTGCTCACATTATTGTATGAACGCTTCCCAACACATCCAAGTCATCACTTCCAAAGCGCCTTCACCTCCTGATTTTGCGCATAAAAAAATCACCAGCCCTTAAGCCGACGATTCTGGTACATGTATTCTATTTTTCTTCATCCTCCGGCAAATCACCGAACAGTATACGCGTATAATCCCGCCTGCCGTATAAGATTCTCGACACGAAAACAATTCCATCTTCGTACCTATAAAATATCAGGTAATTGGCACAGACAAGAAAACGATAGTCTGTCTGAATATCCACGACGGAAGATAGCGGCGCACCAATTCCAGGATGCTCCGACAGTCCGCGCATCTTTTTCGTGATTTTAGAAATCAGATTTACAGCCGCCTGCGGATTACAAAGTTCCTGAGAAATGTAGCCTTTAATTTCTGCCAAATCATCTTTGGCTTCAGGCGAAATTTTCAGCTTATACATTCTCAATCCCCAGTTCTGCTTCCACTTCCTCGATAGTCATCCATCCTTTTTCTTTTCCAGCCAGCTCTCCCCGGGCAAGCTGTGACATCAGCTTCAGTGAAGCTTTTAATTTTTCATATTCTTTAATATCGACAATGGCATATTTCCCTCTGCCATTTTTGGTTAAAAACACTGGCTCGCCTATGGCAATATCACGCAGGACTTCATTGTAATTCCTTAAATCGGAGATGGGTTTGATATTTGGCATAGATAACAGCTCCTTTCCTTGCTGTTATTATTATATCCTTATTATTCGTAAAATTCAACAGCAATTTTAAAATTAATGCAATCCTTTTCGATGGCTTCCTGAATTTGCTGTTCTAAGCCCGGATAGCCGGTGTCTACTCAATGGGATGCACTGTTTTGACTAACCCATATTCAATTGCATCATTTAAACCAAAATCGCTGACAATCCAGCCAAAAAGCGCCTCTTCCTAGGCTTTTTTCCCAGAGGGTGCAAAAGGTGCTGCTGAAAAGTCAAAACAGTACTGAATTTCCTTGTCCTGTGTATACGGTCCAGTCCGCCTATCCGAACCGTTGCTTTAGCCTCCTGATCTTTAAACTCCCTTTTCACTTTCAGCTCGGGATTACAACGCCATGCACGGTCGTGGGCTTTTTACTTTTTTTATGTATATTGATAACTTTAAAATTGATAATCCAAATAATTTCTGATATAATGGGAATGATTTAAATAGATACTGAAGGGAGTTGTGTCCTTTGAAGGAAAAAGTAAAGGAAGTCCTGGATAAAATCCGCCCATCTCTGCAGGCCGACGGCGGTGATGTTGAACTGGTGGATGTGGATGAATCTACCGGCATAGTAAAGGTAAAACTCACAGGTTCTTGCTTCGGATGCCCCTTTGCCACCATGACCCTGAAAAACGGCATCGAGGAAACGTTAAAAGAGCAGGTCCCCGGAGTAAAAGAGGTCCAGCAGGTTTAACCATTTTTAAAAGCAGCTAACTGCTGCTTTTTATTTTTCTACATATTTTTATACATATAGATGAAATGTATCATTCACGGTCACTATATATGCATCGCTTTGGGCCAGGTCTTTTTGTCCATCATATTCTACCACCGTCAAAGAAGCATTGCTGATTTTAAACTTCCAGAATAGGTCATAATGCAGGTTCAATATGATTGAAAGCAGCGCTCTGATAGGCCCTGCATGGGTTACAATCAATATACTTTCCCCGGGATGACTATTGGCGGCGGTTTTTAAAAACTTCGACACCCTGTCACAAAGCTCCGATAAGGTTTCCCCGCCTTCCGGACGCTCATTATACGGGTCCTGCCTCCACCTTTCCATCTCTCCGGGCCATTTTTGAGTTATTTCATCAAAAGTACAGCCTTCCCATATACCGAAGCTCAATTCCCTCATTTCCCTGGCGGGAAAAACCTTTAGTCCATGCGGCGCTGCAATAATTCCGGCCGTTTCCATGGCCCTTTGCAAATCACTGGCATATATCGCATCGATTTTTTGCTCTTTCAGCCTTTCGGAAAGCCTTGCCGCTTGAAACCTTCCGGTATCGCTCAGGGGTATATCCGATTGGCCCTGATATTTATACTCTTTGTTCCAGAGGGTTTCTCCATGCCTTACCAGATAAAATCTTGACAAAAAAAATCACCCTTTATTAGATAATATGACAAAGATTAAAAGTACAACTATTTCACAAAGCTCATTTATTGCTCCGTATGTATCCCCTGTCAGGCCCCCTAATTGTCCTATAATATATTTTATTAAAACGAAACCTGCTACAATTACTATCAATGCTATGATAAATCCCATTGCTTTTGCAACCAAAATTGCAATCCCGATGGCGATAACACTTGATGTAATAAAATACCATGGGTTTTTGTAAAGGCTGAATGCCCTGCCAAGCCCGCTTTCCCGGGCATAGGGGAATAAGATTATGGCATAAGTCATGACCCACCGGCTCAGGACGGGAGCAAGAATTAACGCCGGTATCAGATACTGCCGTGAAAGGGAACCTGTAAGAGAGATTTTAAACAATAACAGCAGGACAACCCCCATGGCGCCATAAGCCCCGATGCGGCTGTCTTTCATGACCGATAGCTTTTTCTCCCTACCGCCCCCGCAAAAAATCCCGTCCATTGTATCGGCAAATCCATCTATATGCATACCGCCGGTGATGCTCCCCCATGCGGTTGTAATAATGACCGGCAAAACCTGCAAGGGTAGAACTTTTTCCCCCAATAAAAATGTAAAACTCAGGATGCCGCCTATCACGGCCCCCGCCAAAGGAAAGAAGGGGATCGAAGATGCGATTTTTCTATCATCAAGCATTATCTGAGGAAGGGGTATCCTGGTCAAAAATAAAAGGGCTACATAAAATCCCATAACATTTTATCTCCTTAACGTTTTTTCCGAATAGACCTGTTCAAGCAAAACAGTTTACAAATATTATTATTGTTTTCTTTTGTATTGGTATTATAAATCCAGGGTTTTCAGTACAGTTAGTTGGACTTTTGATTATATTAAATCAAAAGAATAATAGTAACAACTCTCCCAGCATTAAAGCAATAGCCGAAGATATTACGCTTAATACCACCACAGTCTTTATGTCTTCGGGAACTATTTCCCTCAATTTTTCGCCCAAATATGCCCTGATATGGGGCTCGCCGAAATAATAGTTTATGCCTCCAAGCCTAATGCCCATGACTCCTGCCGTTATGGATTCGGGAATACCTCCGTTTGGGCTTTCATGTTTTCTGGAATCTTTCATGGCTGTCACAAATCCACGCCTTATATCAAGTCCCATAACTGCAGCGGCCATTAACATAAAGACTCCACAAAGCCGCGCAGGTATATAGTTTAAAAAGTCGTCCATTTTTGCGGAAAACCAGCCAAAGTGAAGATATCTTTCATTTTTATAACCTACCATGGAGTCAAGGGTGCTGGCGGCCTTAAAAGCCATAGCAAGAGGTGGCCCTCCGATAAAAGAATAAAACAAAGGGGAAACGATGCCGTCGACGGTGTTTTCTGCCACGGTTTCCACAGTGGCCCGGCAAACCTCATCTTGCTGCAGTTCTCGGGTATCCCGCCCCACTATGCCGGAAAGGCGCACCCTTGCCTTTTCGATATTGCCGTTTTTTAACTCATAAAAAATGCCCATGGCTTCATCGGATAAGTTTCTGACCGCCAGGGTTGTGTATAACAGCCACACCGATACTACATGCCCCATCCAGATATTTATTCCATAGGCCAATTTTATCACAAAAAATGTTAAAAAATAAGATAAGCCGACGGTGATAAGCCACAATACTATGCCACCGAACTTGAGGCTGGAAGAAGTTTGAAAAAACCTTCGAATAAAGCCTTCCAAAAATGAAATCAGTTTCCCCATAATCACTACGGGATGGGTGGACCTCCGAGGATCTCCCAGAACCAGGTCCAGCAAAAAAGCTGCAAAGATAAGTTTATCCATGTTTTTTACTTTACCTTTCTATAGAAGTCTATATAAAATTCCTAATTATAAACAGGAGTTGTCGTTCACTACTTATCATAGTTGCTGATTAGCTTTAAGTCTAAGATAAAATTGAAATGAGGGCATTTATAAGAATATCATTTTCCTCTCTCTTTCTGACCGCCACTCTGAAAAAATTGTCATCCAGAAAATCAAAATTGCCGCACCGTCTTATTAATATGCCATATTTTTTGAGTTTCTGAGCCAGGGCATCGGATGTTATTTCGCCTGTAATTCGGACAAAGACAAAATTCGCCTCGGGATGGAAGGGTGAAATTCCCCTGATGTCGTTTAATGTACCCCAGAAATATTCCTTTTCCTGGGAAATAAATTTTTTGGTCAGCTCTATGTAATTCTTATCTTTTAAAACTTCACTGCCCACCAAACCCGCAAAAGTATTGATATTCCAGGGATCTTTCAACTCCGATATTTTTTGTATCAGTTCACTGTTGGAAGCGGCAAAACCTACTCTAAGACCCGGTAAGGCAAAAAATTTGGTGAGAGATCTGAGAATAATCAAATTTTTATGTTTCTCGACCTCTTTTATCAAACTCTGACTATTTATTACAAAATCCATGAAAGCCTCGTCCAGCAGCAGAAAGGATCTTTTTTCTTTCACTAATTCCAGCATATTTATTATATCATTTTTAAGGATGAGCTTGCCCGTGGGATTGTTGGGATTGCATAAAACCAGCATTGAATTTTTATCCATGAGTTTTTCCGCTCTCTCAAAAAGCTCCATGTCCCACTCAAAATTGTTTTTCGTCATATCAATAAGCTCTGTTTTTATTCCCCTGGTCCTGCAGGAATGAGCATATTCCGAAAATGTGGGAGCGGGAATTATAACCTTTGAAGGCCTCAATGCTTCCATAATTATGTTTATAAGTTCCACTGAGCCGTTCCCGGGCAGCAGATTTTCCGGGTTTATGCCGTAATATTCCGCCGCGACTTTTTTGAGCTCCATCTGTTCAGTATCAGGATAATGGACTATATCATTTATATGGTTTATTATTACTTGTCTTACAACATCGGGGAATCCCAATGGGTTGATGTTGGCAGAAAAGTCCAGAATTTTGTTATACGGCATATTAAGTTGTTTCGCGGCTTTATACACATTTCCTCCATGAAGCACCATGGTATCAGGTCCTCTCATATTTCAAACCTTGGGTAGGCTTAAGTTGTCTATCTTTACTCTATTTTCAAGTTTATACCGATAGCATCTAAATTTGCCTCGGACCGGTATTATCAATACTTACCTTGATGACTCTCAATTTTTTCCCATGCTTCTTCAAAATTCCATCCAGCTCTGTCCATAAATCACCGTTTATGCAGCAATTCCTTTCAAAAAACATACTGATGGCAGAACCGCTGTGGGCAATATTTACTCCGATGGCATTAAACTTAAGTGCAGCTTCGATGATATCAATTAAATGAGGCTTATAAAGTATCTCCTGGTGGGCAAGGGCACTTTTTATCATGGCCTCGCCCAGGAGTTTCATGTCGCCGTCTTTTACAGCGGTGCGAACTATTTCCAGAGCCTGTCTAACTAACGGTTCCTTTTTCAAATTTAATTCTTTTAAATCGAAGCGACTGTTAAATTCCCCGGTATCCACCGTTTCTCTGGTATCTATGATGTATACATCCATTTCCGGCAGGTCTCCCAGGCTTTCCCTCCAAATTCCCTTTATGTGGTCAAAAATCATCGCGCCTTTAAACATTATACCATCGCTGGGCTCTATGGAAAGGGCAATATCGGCAATGGAATCGGGGGAAATATCTTTTCCCAGAGCCGATGCTGTAGCCATACATGCGGCGGTTATATCGGCGGTGCTGGATGAAAGGCCTATGCCCCGGGGAATCCGGGAATTTATAGTAATAATTGGTTTATATTCCACTGCTCCGAAAAATTGAAGGGTTTTTTGCGCAGCAAGATATGATTTAAAACTATATTTATTTAAGTCGTCAAATAAACTTCTTATACGTTTCTCCGGAATTAATTCTACGGTTATTTCGGTATATAATGAAACGGGACATGTCACCAAAAAGTCCCTTCCATCAATACTCCCCTGGACTATTTCTCCACAGCTGGCAGGGCAGCGGGCTTTCCCAATCAAATGGATTCTCCCCTCTATTTTATCTTTAAAGGTATGCCCGAAACCATGAAATATACCTCATCGGCACTTGATGCCACCACCTGGTTTACTTCTCCCAGCAAATCCCGGTAAAGCCTCCCCAGGGGGTATTCGGGCACAAGGCCCATGCCCACTTCATTGGACACAATTATTACATGGCGTTCCATCCTTCCGGCCTCAAATATCATTACGTTTATCTCATTCAGGAGGGCCTCCCTCAAATCTTCCCAGGTTTCGGGATTTTCAGCTTTTTCCAGCGGAAGCCAGTTGGAAACCAGAAGAGCCAGACAGTCGATGAGAACCACCCCATAATCTGTCAGCCGGCCGTCTCCGCTGATATTTTTTAAAGCTTTCGATACATATTCAGGCTCCTCTACGGTCATCCATACGGCAGGCCTTCTCTGCCTGTGGAGGGCTATTCGATGAGCCATTTCTTCGTCCAGGGCCTGAGCGGTGGCTATGTATATTACTTTTTGGTTTGATTCTGCAGCCATTCTTTCTGCAAACCGGCTTTTGCCGCTGCGGGCACCGCCAGTGATAAATGTTATGCTCATGTTTTTCACCTTTACATCCTGTAATCTTTATTTTTTTTCCTGAAGAGCAGGTATATAAAGAAGGGGCCTCCAAAAAGGGCAGTCAGGATGCCCACCGGAAGTTCGGTGGGACTTATGACCACCCTGGAAAAAGTATCAGCCAGCATGAGATAAAGGCCTCCCACCAGAGCCGAAAATGTAAACAGTCTCCTGTGGTCGGGTCCGATGATGAGTCTTGTAATGTGCGGTATTATAAGCCCCACAAAGCCTATAATACCGCTGACCGCCACTGCGGAGGCTGTGAGAAGGCACGCTGCTGCAAGGCTTACTTTCTTTGTGAGCTCTGTATCCACTCCCGTAAAAAAGGCCGTCTCCTCTCCCAATTGCAGTATATTTAAGGCCCTCAAATTCCAGAGGCCTATAAAATATCCGATAGCCCCATAAGGTAAGTTAAGTATCACATCATTCCATCCCTGGGAAGAAAAACTTCCCAGAAGCCAGAAATATATCTGGTGTAGCTTCTGGTCACTGAAATACATGAAAAAAGATACCAGGGCGGAAATAAAACTGCTCACAGCAATGCCTGCCAGCAGCAGTGTAAATGAATAGGTACGCCCTCCTATGCTGGCAATGCCGTAAACCACAATTATGGTGACGGAAGCTCCCAGAAAAGCAAAAAATGGTATTGAACCCATTCCCCATATTCTCAAGCCCGAAAAAATCATGATAGCCAGGGTAGCCCCCAGGGAAGCTCCAGCCGAAGCCCCTATGACATAGGGATCGGCCATGGGGTTTCTGAAAATGCCCTGGTATATTACACCTGCTGCGGAAAGTTCGGCTCCCACCAGAAATGAAAGTATAATTCTCGGAAGCCGGAGCTGCAGCACAATAGCCTCCTGGGCAGATGACCAGTCAGTGGAAATATTACTTCCCAGGACGGGAATCTTATGAAGGAGAATCTTCAAAATTTGAAAGGGGTTGATGCTCACCGCCCCAATCCCGAGCGCCAGAATACCTCCAAGGATAATCGCCGCGATGAGCACTGTATATTTCTGTATATATTGCATGTCCTTCGGGGACCTGTTGACCATTGCGCTGCCTCCAACATTTATTTGAACAATTCCGGATGGATTATCCTTGCAAACTGTTCAAGGCCATCTATAAGGCGCGGTGTCGCCCGCTGAACTATATTTTCATCCACGTAAAAAACTTTTTTATCCTTTATTGCTTTGATATTCTCCCATCCGGACCTTTTTAAAATATCCTCCGCCGTTTGTTTGCTGGTGCCGTGGTGCGAGAATATGATGATATCGGGGTCTTTGGATATAATCATTTCCTGACTGTACTCCGGATAGGCTTTTTGCGCGTCACCGGCGATGTTTTGACCCCCAGCCTTTTCTATGATATCATTGACGAAGGTGCCGGGACCGGCAGTGGTAAAAGGCTCCGGCCAGACCTCGTAATAGACTTTTGGACGCTTATCCTGGGGTATTCCGGCAACTTTATTCTCAATGGCTTTAATTCTTTCTGTAAGTGTCTCCACTAATTTTTGTGATTCCGCTATTTTACCGGTGGCTTTTCCTATTATTTCAATGCTGTTTAGCATATCGGGGATATTCTTGGGGGCGAGAACTACTACGGGTATGTTCAATTTCTCCAGTTGTTCCACCGGTTTCTGGTGCATGTCGGTGGCCAGCACCAGGTCCGGTTTCAATGATATAATCTTCTCCATGTTCGGGTCAGCAAAGCCGCCGATTTTTCCCTTGCTTTTTGCTTCTTCGGGATAGTCGCAGTAATTGGTAACCCCAACCACTTTACCCCCTAATCCCAGGGAAAAAAGAATCTCTGTGTTACTGGGAGCCAGAGAAATAATCCTTTCTGGCTCTTTTTCCAGAGTTACTTCACGGTTCATCTGGTCTTTTATGGTTAAGGGGTATCCAGTACCTTTTTGCTGCCGGGTGTTGTCCTGTGGTGCAGCAGAATTCTCTTGAGGTTTGGTTTGATCATTCTTTGAAGCGCCGCATCCGGAAATAATGCCTATTACCATTAACAGTATCAATAATATTGATATACTCTTTAATATTTTTTTACTCATTTTTTACAGCAAGATCATCGACCCTGCCCTAACCTCCTTTTTTTACTTTTTTTATTTTTGGCGAGGCGCATCGTTTTTCCGGGGCGAATTTGCGCTGCGCCGACAAAAATAACCCGGCCTTTCTCTGGAAAATCCGGGTTTTCTCCTTTGCAAATGTACTCCCCCTTTCTTCCGAAGGCTTGTACTCCTATTCAACAGGCAGGTTTCCTGGCTGCCGGATCATCTTCTCTGCGCCTTCCCGGTTTCCCAGTGGCATAGCAGTTTATCCCCGGTTACAGTGGCGGGACCGCTCAGGACTTTCACCTGATTCCCTTTTGACCTTACGGCACCTGTTGCATATTGTTTTTTTATATTATATCTCACATTTTCTTTTTCTACAAGTTCATGAGGTCATGCTTAATTCAGTTCTAATGTCTTAACTTTCAAAATGTGCTTTAACTGCCCCTATAACACTATTTCCCTTTTCTATTACCCTTGCCCTCATACCGGCTAACAATCCTTTGTGAAACACCAACCTGTAATTGTACCTTTTTTCGCTGCAAAAATTATCCTTATATGATTCATTTCCCCTTAAAAATCAAAAATGTTATCTTTTCTTTCTATTGATGTTTTTATGGCTGCTGAAGTAAGAAGCACCCCTATGCTCATATTTTTATAGGCATCGTCAAATCCGCCAATATAATAATAGGTACTCCTGTTTTTGTGGAAGCAGTATAATACCGCTGCTATCTCTTCATTTATTATTAAGCGGTGTAAATCCAGGTAGCCTTTTATAAATAAGTCTACAGCGGCATTTAGATGAAATTGGATTATCTTTTTACTATAAAAAGCTCCCGGCAACCTTTTGCTCCGCCATCTTTTTTGATGTAGTTCCACCATCCTGAGCAGGGTAGGTTTTACATCCTGCTCTTTGTTCACCACTTCATATTTTATATTAAAATCCCTGTTTACCCTTCTCCAGTAATATTCTATATTTTTTCTGAACCGCTTGTTTAAACCCGCTTTATATGCATCCCAGCTGTCGGGTAAGGTAATGTACGGACATACATCCTGCATGAAGCAAGACTTTTCATACCTATTTATTTTGATATCTCTAAACTTTTCAGGCATATGTTCAAGGTCCAGCAAAGTAATGTTTTTTCCGGCAAGTTCATCGGCCAGGCCTTCTAAAAAATCCTGTTCATGTCCCGGTCTAAATAAGAAACCCAGATAATCGCTGTTGTTATATCCTATAAACCTCAATTTCCCCATGGTATCTATAAACGGCGCAAGACCTGCTATTGTCCCGGATACTTTTACGCTCAGAATATAAGCTGTTTTTCTCCAGATTTTAAGCCAGTTATCGGCCCATGTATAGGTGGAAAAAGGTGTAATATCCTCAAATTTCTCCAGTTCTTCCCATATGTGTTTGATATCAGAAAAATGCTCCTTCAACTATTCCCGCCCCTTCTAAAATATCTAAAAAAAAGCTTCCAGGCCAGAACAATGAATGTTATAAACATCATTATAGCGCCGGCTTTATATTCCCACGGCATATAAAGTAGCCTGTGTATCTCTGAATAGGTTTTAAAATACAGTATCATCCAAAATGTTGCCCAGAAGAAATCCCCGATCAGAGAGAATACAAGATAAGATAAAAAATTTATTCTCAAAAGGCCGGCGGTCCAAATGGCGGGAGTCCTGGTTATCCCGATCCACCGGCTTATCATATTTGCCACTCCTCCGTATCTGTCAAACCATTCCCTTATCCTTTTAATATCCTCATCTTTCATGTGCAGGAATCTGTTTAACCGGTCTACCACCGGTGGGCCGCCGAAGTATCCTATGTAATAGGCGAGAATATTACCCGAAAGGTTTCCGATGGTAGCCACCGCTATAACGTATAACAATGACATTTGATTGATACTAATAAAATATACGGCAGCCATAAATAAAAGTTCTACAGGCAACGGCAACCCAGTACCTTCGGCCAAAAGGCCAAGATAAAGTCCCGCATATCCGTACTTAGTCAAAATATCATAAGAATTTTGCCACAGGTTGGACATGTCCCATCACCCAATAAAATTATACACTCGATGTACGTTTGTTTAAATGTTTTTCTTACAAATATAGCCGATAATGTTTCCCATTGTTTGAAACATCATCGGCCATAAATTCCACTACAAACCTTACAAACCGGCAAAAAGCTTGTCTTTAATTCCTTTAAGCGCCCTGGCATGGCGAGATTCGTCCTTGGCGGCTTCATCAAAAACATCATGGGCTTCGTCTATGTTGTTTTGTTTGGCTGCAACGGCTGCCTCCCTTTTCATGCGGTTTGAATTTTGCTCCCCATTTAAGGCTTTCTCCAGGTTTTCCCTGGTGGTGGAGATTTCTCCATTAAGTTCGGCAAACCTTGCTGCATGAGCGGCTTCTTCCCGGGCTATGGTCTTGAAAACTTCGGCTACTTCTGCAAATCCTTCTCTTTGAGCCTGCCGGGCTGCAGCCAGGTACCATCCTACCTCCATGCATTCGCCCTGATAGTTCTGGGTAACAGCTGATTCCACGGCTGTGCCCCTGGTCACACCCAATTGATTTTCAGTAATTAAGCTTAACTCCATTCATTGACCTCCTTCTCACAATGTCCTTAAATAAATCTCATAGATTTATCACAATTTCTTTGAAGCATGAGTTTGTTTAAAAAGTTTATAATGAGCGGATTTTCCGGCTTTGACCGGATGTTTATATAAATTTGAAAAGGCTTTAATCTATGGTATAATTTTAATTGTGTTTTTATGAATTTATTTTACAGTTTCTTAATTTCTTTTTTACTACGGCTCCGATTTTCCCGGTTTCCTGGGCTGTGAGCATGTCCCAGCCAATGCGCTTTACTTTGTCGAAAAGCCCCAATTCTTTGGCGGCCTCTACTTTCAATTTTTCGTTGGGGTTCGGAGCCTTTACAATAGTTTTCTTATCGATATTTTTCCCCATAAGCTCACCTCATAAAATTATAATGTCCGCAAAAAAACAAATTTATTCCAATATGTCCGGTAAAGGAGGAATCTATTTGATAGAACTCTCCAATGTCACGAAAAACTATGGAAACAAGACCGCACTGAAAGGTATATCATTGTTTGTAAAAAAGGGGGAAATTCTCGGTCTTCTGGGCCCCAACGGCGCCGGAAAATCCACCACCATGAGAATAATTACGGGATACATGCCCCCCACATCAGGAAAAGTTCGGGTAGCAGGGTATGATATTGTAAAACAGGCTGTTGCTGCAAAAAGATTCATTGGTTACTTGCCTGAAAATCCTCCGCTGTATAACGACATGACCGTAAAGGATTTCGTGACTTTCTCCGCAGAACTAAAGGGCTTTAAAGGCAAGGAAAAATATTCCCGGGTTGAAAAGGTCATGGAAGAAGTGGGTGTCAGCCATGTGAAAAACCGCCTTATTTCCCATATTTCCCGAGGATACCGCCAGCGGGTAGGCCTCGCCCAGGCGCTGGTGGGAGAACCGGAAGTTTTGATTCTGGATGAGCCCACTGTAGGTCTTGACCCCCAGCAAATCATTGAAATACGTCAGCTTATTAAAAATCTTGCCGGCAAGAGGACCGTTATATTGAGTTCTCATATACTTCCCGAAGTAAGCAGTCTGTGCCATCGGGTGGCCATCATAAACAAGGGCAGACTCATAGCCGAGGATACCCCGGAAAACCTCAGCAACGCACTGATGGGCCATCAGGAGATAAGCATGCAGGTAAAAGGCCCCGAGGAAGACGTGCTTCTTTCTCTTCAAAACACCCCCGGTGTCGAATCAGTATCTATTAATTCTTCCGGTAAGGATATATCAGATTTTAGAGTTACTGCGGAAAAAGACAGAGATATCCGGGAAGAGCTGTTTTTCGCCATGGCAGCAAAAGGATTTGCCATACTGGAGATGAAATCCTCAAAGATGTCTTTAGAAGAAATATTCCTGGAACTGGTTACTGAAGAAGATGCCGTTTTCGCATCTCCAAAGGAGGATGACAAATCATGACAGCCGTATACAGCGTATTTAAAAAAGAACTGAAGGGGTATATCCAGTCTCCGCTAGCCTATGCGGTCATTGCCGTCATAATGGCACTGGCCGGATATTTCTTTTCAGTCGCCCTTTTTACTTCCAGAATTGCAGAAATGACAAGCCTGTTTATGAACCTCGCGGTAATTCTTATCTTTGCGGCCCCGGTTTTAACCATGAGACTGGTAGCCGGAGAAGAACAGGATGGCACCATGGAATTCTTGCTCACATATCCCGTGACCATTCCCCAGGTGGTGCTGGGAAAATACCTGGCATCCCTGGCATTGTTTCTAGCCATCATCATTTTAACTCTCATTTTTCCAGGCATACTGCTTTTCATATCGTCGCCTGACATAGGGGTAATTCTAACGTCATACCTGGGATTTTTGCTGCTGGCTGCCACGTACCTTGCCATCGGAATAATGTGTTCCTCATTTACCAGCAGTCAGATCATTGCCAGCGTGTCGGGTTTCGGAATACTGCTGCTGCTATGGATAGTTGGCTGGCTGTCCGGCAATATATCGGGACCTTTGGGCCAGTTTACAAAGGCTCTGTCCATATCCGAGCATTACGGAGATTTCCTCCGGGGTGTTATTGATACAACCCATATAGTATATTTTCTCAGCATCATTATTGTTTCTCTATTGATTTCCATGCTGGGCGTGGCTAAAAGGGCCTGGTCTTAGGGAGGAGGCATAAAATTGAAATACGCGAGATTATCCAGCGCACTGATAGTTGTCATATTGCTGGCAACCCTTGTGGGTGTAAATTTCACAGCAGCTAAATATCATCATAGATGGGATCTGACAAAATCTAAAAGGTTCACTTTATCTCAAAAAACCAGGGAAATCCTGGCCAATTTAAAAGAACCCGTCAAGATAACGGCTTTTATTGCGGAGGGCAGCAGCACCGGCAGCGACATTAAAAATCTCCTGAAGGAATATGGATTTGCTTCTTCAAAGATTAATGTCAATTTTTACGACCCCGAAAAGGATCCATCCATTGCAAAAAAATACAACATCCAGGAATATAATACTATAGTAGTCGAGGATTCAAAACACCAGCGCACCATAAGCCAGTATAACCTGTATTCGCCGGGAAAAAATCCCTATTCCATGGATTTCAACGGGGAGCAGGCGGTGACCCGGGCCATCCTGGATTTAAACCGGCAAAACAAGGCTAATATTTATTTTCTCAAGGGTCACGGCGAAGCCAGCCTTATATCTGATCTTGACAGTTTCAACTCCTATCTGAAGGGAGAAGGATATATTACTCATCAGCTCGAACTTTCCCTGGAAGGTAAAATTCCGGATGATGCCAGCCTGGTGGTGGCGGCAGGCCCCCAAAGGGACCTTGTTTCCAAAGAGCGGGAAATGCTTGAAAGCTATGTTAGTAAGGGCGGCAAACTTTTGATATTCCTGGGTCCTGCTGACCCCAGTGTGCCCTTGATCGAATGGAAAAATCTACTTTCTTTCCTGGGACTTGAGGCTCATGATGACATTGTCACAGACCCGCAGCGGTCTTTTTACTCGGACCCGCTCACACCGGTACCGATGGTGGAAAATCACGAAGTCACCCAGAGCCTGCTAAATAAAAAGCTTACTGTTATTTTCCCTTACAGTAGAAGTCTGGAACCCCTGAAAAAATTGCCCGATGCTCTTCAGGTAAGATCTCTTTTAATAACCAGCAATGATGCCTTTGGGGAGACAGACCTGTCTAAAAACAAGGTAATGAAAGACAACAATGACATTCAGGGACCGCTTCACCTGGCCTATGCCATTTCAAGGCCGGCGGAAACCAAAAAGCAGGAAACCCCTCTTGATCCGAATACCATAACGGCTCCTGACATGGAAATTGGAGACCCCATAGCCGTGGTGGCAGGCAACATCGCTTTTTTAGGCCCGCAAACGCTGGGCCTCGCAGGCAATCTGGATTTTGCCGCAGGATCAGTAACATGGCTGCTGCAGAGCACCAATCTGCTGAGCATACCGGCAAAATCTGAAGAACCACCTTTTGTAAATCTGACAGGCAGCATGGTACAGGCTATCTTTTATTCCACAGTAGTGGGTCTGCCTTTAATTATAATAATCGCCGGTTTCGTAGTATGGCTGCGCAGGAGGAATTTATAAAGTAGATTTCATAGATGCGTAAAGACAGGGCTGTCATGACCCTGTCTTTCTATGTTAAGTCTTTCTATGTTAAAATTGTATTTATAAAATGAAGGGGTTTGCAAATGGCTATATTACAATCTGCTCAAAGTATATTTAGCATAATGCTCATGATTTTCCTGGGGTATGTACTTACATCCTGGAAATGGTTTGACGAAAATTCTTCGAAACTTCTCGTAAACCTTGTTGTTAAAATATCACTACCGTTGCTCATGATACATGACCTCATGAACAACTTTGACAGGGAAAAGCTCCTGACCAGTGCCGGTGGCCTGGTGGTCCCATTTACATCCATTGCTTTGTGCTATCTGCTAAGTTTTGTTGTTTCAGAGATGGCAAAGATACAAACTGGAAGACAGGGCGTTTTCAGGTCAATGTTCTTCAATTCCAACACCATTTTTATGGGACTTCCCATAAACCTTGCCCTCTTTGGTGAAAAAAGTATTCCTTATGTGCTGTTATACTATATTGCAAATACTGTTTATTTCTGGACTCTCGGAGTATATGAGATAAACAGGGATGGTAATGACCGTCCTCAAAAATTATTTTGTCTGGAAACAGTAAAACAAATTTTATCTCCGCCGCTTGTGAGTTTTCTTCTGGCGGTTGTCATGATCATGCTGGGCATAAGATTGCCCTCTTTTATCATGGATACTTTTAGGTATCTTGGGAATCTAACCACTCCCATTTCCATGCTGTTTATAGGTATAACAATTCATTCCATTGACCTTAAAACTATAAGAATCACCAAAGATATGCTGGTGTTGTTTGCCGGGCGGTTTGTTATTTCCCCGCTTTCCATCCTCCTACTGACAATGGTCTTCCCTTTACCACCGTTGATGAGAAATGTGTTCGTGATCCAGGCAGCCATGCCGGTCATGACAAATACGGCCATAGTTTCAAAAGCCTACGGCGCCGACAGTGAATACGTGGCGGTAATGATAACCGCCACCACCATCGCTACTATTTTTGTGGTGCCGATATATATGGCGATATTAAAATTAGTATAAAAAAGAGGCACTGCTTTTACGAAGTGCCTCTTTTAGATGAACTATTTTTAAATTCCTTATTTTAATTTTTGAATTACCCCTTCCACCATCTCCCTTATCTCTTCCGGCCTTTCCAGGCTTAATGCCTTTTCTGCTATCTGTTTTGCTTCATCATAGGAGAGAGCGCGGATAATCTTTTTCACCTGCGGGATGGAGGATGCGCTCATGGAAAACTCGTCCAGGCCCATGCCCAGCAATATGGGTGCTGCGGTCACATCTCCCGCCATCTCGCCGCACATACCTGTCCATTTACCTGCTTTATGAGAAGCGTCGATTACATTTTTTATAAGTCTCAGCACCGCTGGGTGTAGGGGTTCGTACAAAATCGAAATATGCTCGTTCATCCTGTCGACGGCCAGGGTATATTGGATGAGGTCATTGGTGCCTATGCTGAAGAAATCCACTTCTTTTGCCAGTATATCGGCTATGACCGCAGCCGAAGGTATCTCCACCATGATGCCTACTTCCAGGTTTTCATCAAAAGGTATGCCCTCCGCTCGGAGCTCTTGCCTGGCTTCTTCAAGGATGGCATTGGCCTTTCGTATCTCTTCGGCCCGGGAAACCATGGGATACATGATTTTCAGATTGCCGTAGTGGCTGGCCCGGAGTATCGCCCTGAGCTGGGTCTTTAAGATATGGGGCCTGTCCAGGCACATGCGGATAGCCCTCCAGCCCAGGAAGGGATTTAGCTCATCGGGCATTTCGAGATACGGTAGCTTCTTGTCACCGCCGATGTCCAGGGTCCTTATGATGATAGGCCTTGGAGCCATAGATTCGGCCACTTCTTTATATGCTTTAAACTGCTCCTCTTCCGAGGGAAGGTTTTCCCGGTCCATGTACAAAAATTCGGTGCGGTAGAGTCCCACGCCTTCGGCTCCGTTTTCCAGGGCTCCTTTTACGTCTTTGGGAGTGCCAATATTTGCAGAAAGCTCCACTCTCCGGGCTCTGTCCCGGGTTTCTCCGGGAAGGTCTTTCAATTGCTTCAGTTCCTGGCGGTATTTTATATAATCCTGTTTGAGCTTTTCATATTCTTTCAATGTCTTTTCATCGGGATTGATATATACAACTCCTTTGTTGCCATCGACTATGATAACATCTCCGGCTGCGGCCTGACCGGAAATATCCACAAGCCCCACCACCGCCGGAATCTCCAGAGACCTGGCCATGATGGCGGTGTGGGATGTGCGCCCTCCCATGTCGGTGGCAAAAGCTAATACCTTCTGTTTATTCATCTGGGCTGTATCCGAGGGAGTCAGGTCTTTTGCAATCACAATAACCTTCTCGGAGATATCCGCCAGGGTTTCGATAGGAACTCCCAGGATATTTTTTATAATCCTGTCGCTTACATCCTTTACGTCCGCCGCCCGTTCTTTCAGGTACTCATCCTCCATGTTATTAAACATCTCGATGTAATTCTGCGAAACAATAGAAACGGCATTTTCCGCAGTGATTCTTGTCTCTCTTATCTTCGCTTTTATCTCATCAAGAAATACCGGATCTTCCAGCACCATTAGGTGGGCCCCGAAGATTTCGGCCTTATCCTGGCCCAGCTCTCTTTCGGCTTTTTCCTTGATTTTCTCTAACTGATCTTTAGATTTTACTATGGCTTCTTCAAGGCGCTTTATCTCTTTTTCCACCATATTATCCGCAATATTTTCTCTATTGATGGTTACCTTCTGCTCTTTGAGCACATAAGCTTTTCCGATTTCGATACCCGGTGATGCCGCAATCCCTTTTAACATGTTAACCCCCTCTTAATCTAATCTTTTTTTATGATATCTTCCACTTCTTTTGCAATACGGTATGGTTTGGTAATTATCCTGATGGGCAAGGAAAGAATAAACTTTTTAATATCCTCTTCCAGTTCTTTTGTCATCCTGTAAGGTTTTGTGAGGATTCTCTCGATGAAGTCTACCGCATAGTTCCCCAGAAGTTTTTCTCTTTTTATTTCAATTTCGTTACCGCACTGGGTGCATTTAATGCTTTTCAATGTGTTTCCGACATAGGTTGCCGTATGGGGCGTATCCTTATTGCAGTGAAGACAAAAAAGTTCTGCTTCCATTCTGGAGGCCATTTTAACTCCCCCCTCTCCAGATGTTAAATGCCTCTTCCAATTTTGGTTTAATTCTTAAAACTTTAAGCGGTTTTAGAGTTAACTTCTCTATATAATAATAACGTTAAATTTTAAAAGTATCAACCTTGAAATGTAAAAAATATAAAAAAGGGGATTCCCCCTTTTTTTGTATCTACATCTTGTGAATAGGCTCTCCCAGAAGGTCAAAGGAAGCTTCCATAACCGCTTCCGACAGCGTGGGATGGGCATGGATAGTATCCGCCAGTTCTTCGGCAGTGCACTCCAGCTTTATGGCAAGAGCAGCTTCGGCGGCAAGTTCGGTGGCATTGGGGCCAAGAATATGGACACCGAGGATTTCGTTGTACTTTGAGTCGGAAATTATTTTTACAAAACCCTGCCTTTCTCCCAGGGTGAGGGCTTTGCCGCTGGCTATGAAGGGGAATCTGCCTATCTTGATGTTGTCTTTGTATTTTTGTCTTGCCTCTTCTTCGGTAAGGCCCACCGAGGCTACTTCAGGGCTTGTATATATACATCCCGGGATTACTTTGTAGTCCATTTTTTTGTTCTGCCCCAGGGCGTTTTTGGCTGCGGTTATACCCTGGTGTGAAGCCACATGGGCCAGCATGGATTTTCCTGTGACATCTCCTATGGCGTAAATGTTTTGTATGTTTGTTCTTAGGTATTCATCTACTGTTATGCCAGTTTTTTGTATATCCAGGTTCAGGTCTTTTACGGCTTCCGTGTTGGGTTTTCTTCCCGCTGCCATGAGGACTCTGTCTGTTGTGATTTGTTTTACTCCTTCCTGGGTTTCAAAGGTTGTTATGAGTTTATCTTCTGTTTTTTCTATGGCCTTTACTTTTGAGCTGGTATATATTTTTATGCCCTGTCTTTCAAGAATTTTTCTCAGTTCTTTTTGTATTTCTTCATCCTGTCTCGGGAGTATCTGGGGCAGCATTTCCACTATGGTTATGTCCACTCCCATCGTGTTATATATATACCCCAGTTCTATGCCTATTACTCCTCCTCCTATTATGAGCATGGACTCTGGAAGCTCTTCCAAAGATAGTGCTTCATCGCTGGTGATGACTCCCGGCAGGTCATATCCGGGTATAGGTATTATTACAGTAGATGAGCCCGTGGCAAGGATTATTTTTTGCGCTGTGATGGTTTCTTTTTGTCCCGTCTGGTAGGTTATTTCTATGGTGTTTTTGTCTAAAAGTTTTGCTGTTCCTTTATATGTTTTTACTCCGTTGGCTTTTAGAAGGTTTTCCACTCCTTTGGTGAGAGTTTTCACTATGGTTTCCTTGTTTTTCTGGATAGTGTTCCAGTCTATTTGTACATCCCGGGTGATTATGCCGAATCTTTTTGCTTGTTTTATCTCGGAGACTATATTTGCACTGTGGATGAGGGCTTTGGTGGGGATGCAGCCGCGGTTTAAGCATGTGCCTCCAAGCTCATCTCTTTCAATGAGGCAAACTTTTGCTTTTTTCTTTCCGGCGTATATGGCGGCCACGTAGCCCCCGGGCCCGCCGCCGATTATCGCAATGTCGTAGGGCATGAAAAACAGCTCCTTTACATTAGCATCTCTAAAGGTTCCTCCAGGATCTGTTTTATCCTCTGGAGGAATCTGGCTCCCTGAGCGCCGTCGATTACACGGTGGTCGCAGGAAAGGGTGAGGTTCATCATGGGTCTTATGACTATTTGGTCGTCTATCACCACAGGCTTCTTCATTATTTTTCCCACTGCCAGGATGGCACTTTCGGGCTGATTTATGATGGCCTTGAAGTTTTCTATATCATACATACCAAGGTTTGTAATGGTGAAAGTCCCTCCCTGGTAGTCATCGGGCAGAAGTTTGCCGGACCTGGCTTTTTCTATGAGTTGTGTTGTATCTCTCGATATTTCCCCGAGGCCTTTTTATCGGCGCATCTCACTACAGGTACGATGAGGCCGTTTTCCAGGGCCACGGCAAGGCCGATGTTTATGTCTTCTTTTATTATTATTTCATCATCGTTAAAGGTTGAATTTATTATGGGATTTTGCTTTATTGCCACAGCCGAAGCTTTTATGAGGATGTCGTTGTAGGATAGTTTGCTGCCATACTGGTTTTGTATGGCGGGAATGAGTTTTTCCCGAAGTTCCATGGCTTTTGTCATGTCGACTTCTAAGGTGAGGTATATATGTGGAGCCGTGGCCTTGCTTTTTGCCATCCTCTCGGCTATTATTTTCCTCATGCCGGCCACCGGAATAACTTTCAGTGTGTTCGGGGCGGGGGATTCTTTTTTGTCCTCTTGTGGCATGAGGTCCTGTTTTGTTATTCTTTCTCCAGGAGCTTTCTGGATTTTAGCAAGGTCAATACCCTGTTCTTCGGCAATCTTTCTGGCCAGGGGAGTGGCTTTTATCCTCTGGCTTTCAATAAAATCCAGCACGTCTTTTTCTATTATACGGCCGTCGGGACCGGTGGGGGTGACTTTTAAAAGATCTACATCATTTTCCCGGGCTACTCTCTTTGCCGCCGGAGAGGCTTTTACTTTGCCCTCAACAGCTTCCGTTTCTTTCGGCTGCTCCTTCATTTCTTCACCAGTCTTTAAGTTCTGGGAAGCCGGATTTTCAGTTTCTTTCGCCTTTTCCTCACCTATCTCGGGCAGGGGCTCGTCGACGCCTGCAATAATGGCGATTTCCTTTCCCACGGATACAACGGCACCTTCGGGCACCAGGATTTTTCTCAATATACCGGACTCCGGAGCTTCATCTTCCAGATTTACCTTGTCGGTCTGGATCTCTACATAGGCTTCACCTTTTTCTACAGGCTCTCCTTCTTTTTTGAG
The DNA here is from genome assembly GCF_003691585.1 of Biomaibacter acetigenes. Taxonomy (GTDB): domain Bacteria; phylum Bacillota; class Thermosediminibacteria; order Thermosediminibacterales; family Tepidanaerobacteraceae; genus Biomaibacter; species Biomaibacter acetigenes. The sequence continues at coordinate 1,942,422 of NZ_CP033169.1, forward strand.
CCATTTTATTATGGTCCCTTCTTCCATGGTGGTGCCCAGTTTTGGCATTTTCACTACGGTGGCCATTTTTTGTTCCTCCTTTACCCTAGTGTCTCTTTAATTCCCTTTATTATGTCTTCCACCTGCGGAACGGCGTGTTTTTCCAGGTTGGGGTTGTAGGGGATGGGGATGTCCAAACCCGCCAGGCGCTTTATGGGGGCATCCAGGTAGTCAAAGGCGGAACTTGAGGCAATCCCGGCGGCTACTTCCGCCCCCCACCCGAAGCTTATGGGGTCGTCTTCTACTATGACTACCCGGCCGGTTTTCTTAACGGAATTCACGATGGTGTCCATATCCAGGGGCTTTAATGTCCTGGGGTCTACCACTTCCACATCTATGCCTTCCTTTTCAAGCTGTTTTGCGGCTTCCAGGGCTCTTATGACCATGATGGAGCCGGCCACCACGGTGATGTCTTTACCTTTTCTTTTTACATCGGCCTTACCCAGGGGTACTATATAGTCTTCCTCGGGGACTTCACCCTTTACTTTGTACAGCAGCTTGTGCTCTGCAAATACCACAGGGTTGTCGTCTCTTATGGAAGCCTTTATTAATCCTTTTACATCATATGGCGTTGAGGGCATGACGACTTTGAGACCGGGGAAGTGGGCAAATACCGCCGGGAAGCTCTGGGAGTGCTGGGCCGCAGCTCCAGTGCCGCATCCCATGGGTCCTCTGATGACCATGGGCACTTTTGCCTTTCCTCCGAACATGTAGCGGTTTTTTGCCCCCTGGTTTACAAGCTGGTCCATGGCTATGGTGAAAAAGTCAAAGAACATTATCTCGGCCACGGGCCTCATGCCGCACAGGGCAGCTCCTACTGCGGCTCCCGCTATGGCGGCTTCGGATATGGGGGTGTCTTTTACGCGGTCTTCGCCAAATTCCTGAAAAAGTCCTTTTGTGACTCCAAAAGCACCGCCGTACAGGCCCACATCTTCACCGATTATGAATACATTTTCGTCGCGCAGCATTTCTTCCCGCAGGCCTTCTCTCAATGCTTCTATATACAGTTTTTCTGGCATTTTCTTTTCCTCCCTTATGCATATACTCCATCCATGATGTCTTCTACTCTTGGCTCGGGGCTGTTTTTGGCGTATTCTATGGCATCCTTTATGGCTGTTTCCACTTCTTTTTCTATTCGGTCCAGTTCCTCCGCCGATGCAACGCCGTCATTTATGAGTTTTTGCCTGTAGCGCTTTATGGGGCATTTTTGTTTCCATTCTTCTATTTCTTCTCTGGTCCTGTATACGTTGGCGTCGCTCTTGGAGTGGCCCAGCCAGCGGTAGGTTTTGTTTTCTATCAGGCTGGGGCCTTCTCCTCTCCTTGCCCTGTCCACGGCTTCTTTTACTGCTTCGTATACTGCTTCCACATCGTTTCCGTCTACTACTTTGCCAGGTATGCCGTATGCTGCTGCTCTGTCGGCGATATTTTGTACTGAGCTTGCCTTGCTGAATGGTACTGACATGCCGTACAGGTTGTTTTCACAGATATATACTATGGGGAGTTTGTTTACGGCGGCAAGGTTTACCGCCTCATGGAAACAGCCCTGGTTTGCCGCTCCGTCTCCGAAAAAGCACAGGGTTACTTTGCCGTCTTTTTTCATTTTGGATGCCAGTGCCGCGCCTGTAGCAATGGGTATGCCTCCTCCCACTATGCCGTTGGCGCCCAGGTTTCCCTTTTCCAGGTCCGCGATGTGCATGGAACCTCCTCTGCCCCGGCAGTAGCCGGTTTCTTTGCCCAGAAGTTCCGCAAACATCTTTGGAAGTTCTCCACCCTTGGCAAGACAGTGTCCATGGCCCCGGTGAGTGCTTGTTATCATGTCACTTTCTTCCAGGGCCGCGATGGAGCCAACTGCTGAGGCCTCTTCTCCTACGGACAGGTGGCAGGTACCCCATATCATGTTGGCTTTAAAAAGCCTGTCTACCTCCAGTTCAAATTGCCTTATTTCCAGCATTTTGCGGTACATCCACAGTTTCTTTTCTTTTGAAAGAGCCATATGATCAACTCCCATTTTTAATATTTCCAACATCGTGGTAATATCCCCTTATGGCTTTTAGAAATTCTTCTTTCCGTTTTGCTTTTTGTACCAACATCCGGGAAACCTATTAAAGAACATATGATAAATTATATTTCATTTGTTAACTCTATGCAATTATTATGCCATTAAATCGAGTTGAAAGAGAAAGGGCTCATCGCCCTTTATACTTTGTATGCCACATAATATGCCATTATCTTATCAGTCTATCCTGCATCCTTCTTAACTGGAGAATGAGGGAACTTTCATCCAACTCCACCGCATCGTAAGTTATGGTTTCGCCTTTTTTGATATCCTTCTTCAAAACCACATTTTTGTTCACAAGGCCTATGGGAAGTGCATTTTGTTTTTTGGCATTATTAAAGGTGTCTATTACGCCATACACCGTGTATCCTCCTATGCTGTCTAAGTGTTCTCCTGCCTTTAAATCCTTCTTAGCCACGGTCACCGTCTCTGAAACAGGAGCTCCCTTCGGTGCTATGGTGGGCTCATGGTATATATATGCCCTTGCTGCCGAAAGCGGTGTTTCGATACTGGTTAAATGATAAGGCCTGTATAGCACATAATTGGGCCCTTCACCCATGGAGAGATACGCCATTTCCTCCCTAATGGCTGGAAGATTTGTTCTAACTATTACGAAGACCCCAGGGGCTATACCGTTAATGTATTCCACCACCTGGTAGCGGTCCAGGATTCCCCCTTCTTCTTTCAAACTCAGAAGCTTCGGTAGTTCCTTGACAGTGGCTTTAAGGCCTATTAAACCCCTTTGAGTGGGTAAAAATCCTATGGCGTTGGAAACAGCGGTCATCTCCACCATAGTTTTGGTACCGTCTACGAAGGATGCCAGCATCTTGGGATTCATTTTCTGGGCTTCGGCCTTTTCCCTCACCGTATCGGGATTTGCATCAAGGTTTAACGGGTTGTTCTTGCCCTTTCCGACCACCACTACTTCAAACCCCATGCCATCCGCAAAGTCATACAGTTCTTTGATGGCACCGGGTTCGTCACCAGCAGACACAGTATATACCACCCCGGCGCTGTCGGCCATTTTCTTCAGTATGGGCCCTACTGTCACATCAGTTTCTACATTTAACATTACGATGTGTTTGCCATTGTAGATGGATTCCAGGGCAAGCTGCGCCCCCACTTCTGGTACTCCGGTGGCATCTATTACCACATCTACCGGAAGAGCTTTAGTAACCACTTCAAGGTCATCGGTGACCACATATTTGCCTCGGCTTATGGCTTCCTCCGCTTCAGAAGGCGTTTTCGCTACCGCAATGTCATCGGGATTTATACCTGCCAGCGTGTAAGCCTTTTTTGCGTTATCTACATTTATATCCGAAATTACAGCGGGTCTAATGCCCTTCATGCAGAACATCTGGCTGGTCATGCCGCGCCCCATCTGGCCGGCTCCCACAAGACCTATATTTATTTTCTTTCCGCTTTCCTCCAGCTGTTTTAATCTGGTATTCAGATTTAACATGTTAGCATCTCCTCTTTTTTTTTATGAATTTTAACCTTCTATGACAATCTTTTCTCCCAGATTTACGAAAGGTGCATCTCCGCCTTTTAAATGTATATCGCCCGGCAGTTCGGGAGAAGTTTTGCCATCGAACTTAAGACATGTATGACCCATGCGCCTTACATTTTTATTAACCACTTCGCCGACGGCAGTAATAGTATATACTCTGTTTCCTATTCTGAGCACATCTCCTGCCTTAATGTCATCCAAAAGTTCTCCCTCGGTGTGCAATACGGAAATATCCTGCAGTTCCAAAGGCGCGTTTTCATTGAAAAGCACGATAATATTCTGTCCAAGAAATTCCTTTACAAGCTCGCCAATTCTTGTCACGGTAACTTCATATTTTTTCATCTTATGCCTCCTTCAAGGGCTATGGCGCCTCTCGGCGCCACAGTTTTTTTAAAATTATTATTTTCATTTTATCTTTTATTTTGCATATAGCCCAAAACTGAACAAGTATGCAATCAATACTGCTAAGGGACCGGTTATCAATCTCGAAATCAGTATGGCACCCACACCGACCTCTACCGTTTCAGGTTCTGCTTCACCCAGGCTTAAACCTACGGGTATAAAGTCGCATCCAACTTGAGGATTAATGGCAAAGAGGGCTGGTAATGCAAATTGCGGAGGTACATTACCCTTACCTATCTCAACGCCCACCAGCACACCCACTACCTGAGCAATTACGGCACCTGGACCCAGCAGCGGAGAAAGGACCGGTAGAGCACAGATAATAGAAATTATTAACAGCCCCGGCAATGTTCCTGCCATAGGAGATATGACATGGGCTATCCAGTCTCCTATGCCTGACTTCAAAATGATGCCTATGAGCGTGGCTACAAAGGCCATGAAGGGCAGAATGTTTTTTATAATCTGGTCTATGGTTTCTCTGCCTGACTGATAGAGTACGCCTACAACTCCACCCATGCCGCGGCCTATCTTCTCTATGAATCCCATCTTTCGGCCATTTCCATTACTACTTTTTTTAGATTCCCGGGTAATGGCATCTCCCAGAGACATGCCGGTGGAAACAGCCTTCCCTGCTTCCTCGCCCGAAGCGAGGGTTATATTTTCCGGTTTTACTCCCGACACATAAATATCTTCTTTTATATACTGAGCCAGGGGGCCTACCTGGCCTACAGGAGTGAGGTTTATGGTGGGAATGCGTTTTTTTGGGTAAACCCCGCACCGGGCCGTACCGCCGCAGTCAATAATTACACAGCAAATCTGATCTTCCGGCACAGAAGACTTAAAACCGTCAAAGGCTGTGCCGCCGGTAAGCTCGGCTATTCTTTGCGCAACAGGGTCAATGCCCCCTCCAGTCACCGATACTATTTTATCTTTGCCTTCTGATGGTTTTATTATCAAAGGCCCTCCCCAACCACTGGGACCCTTTTCTATTTTTACCGCTTTATATTCCATTTTCCTTCCCTCCTAAACTAGATCTCTCTGTCTCATCATCCTGAGAGTAAGCCTCTCGGTAACAATGCCGCGGATGAAAATTACAATAACGCCTACTATAAAGTATCTGATAGCCAGTTGCCCTAAGGGCAGCCCCAATTGCTGTATCCCCTGGGCAATACCCATGTAAACAAAAAGTTCCGCAGGATTTGCATGGGGAAACAATCCTAAAATCGGGTGAACAAAAGAAACAGCTGCATCATAAAAGGCAGGTTTATATTTTTCGGGCAGGAATCTTCCAAAAGTATACGCCATGGGGTTGGTAAGGAAAAACACGGCCAGCACAGGCATGACGGTGTATCGAAGCAGAGTATATTTGCCCGCATTTTGAGCAATGCCATCTATCCTGTCCTGCCCTATAAATTTGATCAGAGCATTTATAGCGGTCATAAGGGTGATCAGTGTAGGCAAAATTCCGCCGGCAAGTCCCAGAAATGTCTTGCCGCCTTCCTGGAATAGACCTATAAATGATTGGGCTAAATTTGCTAAAACATCCATCTTTTCCACCTCCATAAAATTTAACAAATCCGATTAGACATATAAACTTTAAGATAACAGCGCCTTCCAACCATCACCTCCTTATGTTGTGTCAGGTAATTCCCCATATTTGGTTTATTTTGATTTATTTTAAATTATTTCGAATATGCCGTCTATTGTGATACTTTGGTAGAGGACTTTAATCTACCTTTGTTTTTTCAGATAAAGATTCCACAGCCCGGGTTACAGCTTTTAATAAAGATTTATTAGAACTGTCTACCCCTTTTGTGGCCTCCCAGTAATACAGATCTTTTAGCTCTGGAAAGGGCTTGAATCTGGCAAAAACCGATATTCCGGTCATTTTCCGGGCTTCAACAATCCTGCCTGTTTCATCAACCGAAAGAATCACAATGGCACCGGCTCCGAGTCTACCTTTAGCCGTTCCAAGGCCTACTCTTCCCTTCTCTTTCATGTCTTTCAATTTAATTTGAAAATTTTTTATCTGAAAATATGTGAGTACCCCCTGTAGAATCCACATCAAGCCGATTATCCATAACAGCTTAATCCACATTTTTGCCTCCCTCAATTCTTACCAAGGAGAAAATGGCCGGTATGCTCATCGGTGATAAGAACATCCAGGTGCCCACCTTTTAGTGCTGCAAGGATGGCCTCGTGTTTATCGGGACCTCCGGCTACACCGATAACTAGAGGAATCTTAGTGAGTTTTTCCAGGGATATACCTATTACCCTCTGATTAATCTCAGCTGGGCACAATCTTCCCTCTTTATCTAAAAAGATTGAACATAAGTCGCAGACCGCTCCGGTATTTTTAAGTTGTTCAAGTTCCTTTTCGGAGAAATATCCGGTTTCAAGCATGGTGGAATGAGGTGTCAACGGTGCCCCAACACCTATCAATGCAACGCAGGATTTTTCGGCAAGTTCCAGTACCTGCCTGGTGTTTTTATCAGACAAAATGGTGTTTTTCACATTGAGGCTGTCGACGATGGCAGGTGCATGAAGCAACTGCCAGTCACCGCCAAAAGCTCTGGCAAGGTTTATTACTATCTGATTTGAATGGACATCGAGTTTCGTCTGACCAACGCCTCCCACCAGGGGCACAAAAGTTACGTTTAGTTTGGGAGCGTTTTTTAAGTATTCGTGAACATATGCAAGGGTGGTCCCCCAGGAAACTCCTATGATATCCCTGTCTTTCAGAGCCCTCATAAGGAAACCTGCTGCCGCTTCGGCCAGCAATCTCTTGAGCCCTTCTCCTTCTTCATCAAAGGGAGTAATAATAACTTCCTTAATTCCAAATGCTTTTTCCAGTGTGTCCTCCAGACGTGCGAAACTTCCTTCGTAATTTATCTTTATTTCCACAATGCCCTCTTCCCTGGCCTTTTGTAAGAGTCTGGAAATAGAAGGTCTCGACACGCCGAGTTTGTTGGCAATTTCCTGCTGGGTCTTGTTTTCATCATAATACATATGGGCAATTCTAATTAAGAGTCTGGTTTCTTTGTAGTTCACCATATCACCCTTTGAACATTTGTTCAAATAATAATCATTGGTTCATTTTCATTATAACTCTGTAATTTTTATTTTGTCAAGAATAGTGACAAACTTCACATACCGTTTTTATCTGTAAAGAAGAGCACTATCATGTAAAACGGCAGCCATCTCTAATTATTTTAAAACAATCAGGGAATAGATTATGTCTATTCCCTGAAAAAATTCACCGGATGATGTTACCTGCCGGATATTATGATGGCCCTGGCCTTTTTGTCTTTTGTTATGATGATCCCCAGTTCGTCGCCGGGTTTTATATGTTTAAACTCAACATCATATTCATTATACTCATAGCCTGAAGTGGAAACTCCGACCTTCTCCTGATAATGGATGACGGCCTCCGGCAGCACATATATATCCGGCCCGGCTTCCACTCTGGTGTCGGGTGAATCCATATATTCCCGTTCAATTACTATCAACCTTTTATCCGCATCGACTCTCTTGACCCTGCCGTAAATGAATGCTTCCCCGGCTTTGGGGTTTGCCTCCGGTATGGGCGTCACCTTTTTTGATACGCTGTTTAAGACCCAGATACTTTTTTCTCCGGGACCGAAGGGTTGAATGAGTTGAATGGTATATTCTTCGCCACCATGTCTTACACTCACATAAGCCTCACCAGTACCGGAACCCTCCCCGCTGTCCTTTTTTGATGCCAAAGAATACTCATCATCGGGCAAAAATCCGAAAGCTCCGGCTTCCTTCCTGGAAACCTCCACAGGGTCATACAGCCAGTCTGCTTTACCGCTTTCCGCCAGATTTTTTAAATACTCTTGCCTGCTCTTGCTGACATATACCGGGCCGAACTTTATCTTTCTCACATATATGCCATTGTTTTCATCATCATAGGGTTTATCATTTACTTCAACGGCCACTTTGTCTACATCTTTGATTTGAGTCAATGAAAGGACCATGGCTTGTATAAAGGCCGGAGACCTGTCCAAATATTGTTTTGCACTTTCTTTAAATTTAACCATTATTCCACCGGTATCATACCAATCGGCCGATTCCAATATATCCCCTGCGTCTTGTGGTATTACCGGCAATATTCCCGGTTCCTTCGGTCCCGCCATGATCTCTTTGATTATAGATTCATAGAGGTTTCCGTCCGCTGGGACCTGCCTTTCTTCGGGCACCAATTGTTTGCTGTTGTTGTCGAGAAAATATAATGTTACGGTTTTAGTTTTTGGAGTAACCGGTTCTGTTTTTTTTTTGTCATTATTCTGTAGCCTTGCGGTACATCCTGCCGTCAAAATCAGTATTATGGAAATTATTATCAACGGTCTTGCTAATCTAATCATGATAGAACCTCCCTGTATAATCTTTTATTTTCTTGGTATTTCTCACTTGTTCTTAGAATTTCACCAAATTATAAACAATAACTCTTGGTGCATTCCCTATAGCTTATTTTATTATAACAAATTCCGGAGGTTTTTGCACTTCAAAAAGCCGTTTTGCCACATAAGTTTCCCGGTTAAAACCAATAATATAACCAGCATACTTATAGGAGGTCTATCATGGAGAAACAACAAAAAATTAAAGTAATAGATAGATCCGAAAGAAAAGAGGAAATAGATCTCAAGATGGCAGAAAGAAAAGAGGATCTAGATAGGATAAGGGGAATGAGAAAGGTCATAGATCCTGAGCGGAGACCAGAAAACAAGCGGTGATATATCGGATACCGGAGGTAAGAGGCCGGAAGTCGGAGTAGAAGTGAATCCTACCTGATTAATCTCTGATCTCCGACTTTCGGAAAAAAATCAGTTCCTTCGATACCCACCCTTTATCTCAGACTTCCCGTTATTATATGGATTACTGTAAGATATAGGCATTAAGAGAAATATTGAAATGGGAAATATATGCAATCAGGCTCTTTTCGGCACTTTCTTCCAGTCTTCCAGGAATTTTTCCACACCTATATCGGTGAGGGGGTGTTTTATCATCTGCTGGAGGACTTTGTAAGGCACTGTGGCTATATCTGCTCCGGCCTTGGCTGCATTTATGACATCCATAGGAGTCCTGATGCTGGCCGCAATAATCTGGGTATGTATATCATGTATACTGAAAATCTCAGCTATGTCTGAGATAAGGGCTATACCATCCTGGCTGATATCGGTGAACCTACCCACAAAGGGACTCACATAGGTTGCTCCTGCCCTAGCTGCCAAGAGAGCCTGGTTGGGGTTGAACACCAGTGTGACATTGGTTTTTATACCCTTTTTGCTGAGTTGACTTACTGCCTTGAGACCTTCCCATATTATCGGAATTTTTATCACGATATTTGGGTGCCATGCGGCGATTTCCAACGCTTCCTTCACCATGCCTTCGGCTTCAAGGCTTACCACTTCGGCACTAATGGGCCCGTCCACTATGGATGTAATCTCCATGATGGTCTCCTTGAAATCCCTACCTTCTTTTGACACCAGAGTGGGATTGGTGGTGACACCATAAATCACGCCAAGGGATGCTGCTTCGCGGATCTCATTTACATTAGCGGTATCGAGAAAAAACCTCATAGTAAAGCACCTCCGAATTATTACTTTTTTTATTATTTTATCTTATCTCTCGAAATTTTTCTAGAGGATTTTGGTATTTTTTTTAAATATTTTCAATGGTGAAATTAATTTCAGTTGTTATTTTTTCTTCCATAACGCGCAGATGAATCCGCCACGCTCGGTTTTTGCCAGGCGTTTTTCCTCTTCCTGGCTTATTTTATCCTCCGGTGCATCAGGTGGAATAAAGAGACATTCGCCGCTTTTCATCAGGTGTTTTTTATCCAGGTTTTCCAGTTCTATAAGAGTTTTAAAATCCGCAAAGCGGAATATGGAGTCGGGGTCTTTTTGAGCCTGTTCCATATAAAGTCTTCCCCAGGATGAATCTTTATTTATGGTACCTATAAGAAGCTGCCCTCCGGTTTTTAAAACCCGGTACATCTCATCAAAGGCTTTTTTCGGCTCTTTGATGAATTCAAAGGCCGCCATAGAAAAAACCGCATCAAAACTTTCGTCGAGAAAATCAAGATCATACACATCCACTTTTTTGAATTCAATATTTAAGCCCGCCATTTTTGCTTTTTTCCTGGCGATATGAAGCATCTTTTCCGATATGTCGATGCCTGTCACCTTGCACCCTTTTTGAGCAAGTTTTATGCTGAAATTCCCTGTACCGCAACCTACATCCAGAACTCTCATCCCCTGGACGGGAACAAATAAATCAAAAGCGAGCCTGGTCTCTACCTTATCCGCAAAGCTACCTATTTTAGTCTTATACCAGTTGTCGTAATCCCCGGCTATTTCATTGAAAAAAGACATAACGTTTGCCTCCTTGCAAATTTCTTTTTTTATTTAAGCCACTTAACACCCTATAAGGTCCATTACATATTATCTTTCCTGTTAATTACAAAGAAACGCTGGAATTTTTCCAAATTTATAGAATAGAATAATTTATAGATAATAACCGGCCCACTGTCGGACAGATCAGGCAGAAGGTTATTTATGATAATCGGATTAATTACTGCAGCGGTTGGAATGGCTGGATCTCTGGCACTGGGTCAACCCTGGATCAGTGTGATTCTAACGGTTGCAAGCCTCGGGCTTGGAGTTTTTTTATTTGTCTTTGATGGCCTTCCTCAATGAAACGGTATCGGATTCTTTAAAAGGCACCATATCAGGCGCTTATTACTTATTCTGGGGAATCGGGTTCTTTTTCGGACCGGTTATTGTTGGAAAACTGGGAGAAGTTTCTCATAACAACATTGGATTTTATGTTTTTGCTCTGGCCTTGCTGATAGAAGCTGTGGTAATGATGATATTTTCCAAGCAGTCTTTTCGAAAAGAGGCCATCGGCAATATATCAAAGTAAAATCTAAAGATTATCGTAACGATTTAGCATTTACATTAGTTGGTTCAGTAGTTTTTCTTTTGCGCTAGCAAAAGGTGCTGAATAATCATAGATTATACTTTATCCAAGAGTTTCAAGTATTTTCTCTTTCAATCTCGCATATTCGGGGACTAGCATGGTTTTTTCCGTCCTTTTGTCCGGAAGTTCTACTTTAAGCTCGGCTTTGACAAACGAAGGCCTCTCAGAAAGTACATAAATTCTGTCGGAAAGAAACAGGGCTTCGTCGATGTCATGGGTTATAAAGAGCACCGAAGGCCTGTAAGTTTTAACTATATCCATGAGCCAAAGGTGCATTTTTCTCCTGGTAATTGCATCAAGACCACCGAAGGGCTCATCCAGAAGCATTATGTCATTGGAGAAAAGATAGGTGCGCAGAAGGGCGGCCCTCTGCCTCATACCACCGGATAGCTGCCTGGGGTAATGTCTTTCAAATCCCTTAAGGCCGAAGGTTTCAAAATAGCCTTCGGCCTTTTTTCTTGCTTCCTGCCAGGATGAACCTTTCAACACCAGAGGTAAACTCACATTATCCAGGATGTTTTTCCAGGGCAAGAGCAGATCCTTTTGATGCATGTAGCTTACAAGACCCGTTTTGCCGACGGCATCTTTGCCGTTAACAAGCACCTCTCCGGCATCGGGTCCGGTAAGGCCTGCTATGATGTTGAAGAGGGTACTCTTGCCGCAGCCGCTGGGACCCAGTATAGCCACGAATTCCCCTTCGTTCAACGTAAGAGAAATATCCTTTATGGTTTTCAGAGATCCAAAGTCCTTGTGGACATTCCTTACTTCAACTTTATACAAATTCACCCACATCCTGCTAAACATCTATGGTAAAAATTCATTGGTGAAAGCTTCCGATGCATTTATGTTCTTTGGTATCAGTTTCCTCTCATACATCCAGTTGGCGTAATTTTCCCACACGCTTTGCTTCATCTCGCCCCATCTTGGAGCATCTGACTGATACTCTTTTGCAAGATATTGCTGGCTTTTTATAACCAGGTCTTTGTTCAATTCGGGAGCACTTTTCAGTAAGATATTTCCCGCTTCTTCAGGATTCTTGATGGCATACTCATACCCTTTGGAAGTGGCCGCCAGGAACTTTTTTATGGTATCCCCGTGATTTTCGGCATAATCATCATTTACTATAATCACCGGGGTGTAAAAATCAAGATTTGGATCTTCCTTGCGAATATCTATATAGTTTAGCCTGACTCCGCGTAGTTCCGCTTCAATACCGGTCCATCCGTAGTAGATCCATGCAAAGTCTATATCTTTTTTGACGCTGGTGAAAAAGTCGGCGGAACCTATGTTTACTATCTTGACTTTATTAAAATCTGCTCCGTATTTGTCCATAAGGGCTTTTATCATAGCGGCTTCCGTGGGAGAACCCCATCCGCCGTATATCTTGCCTTCAAAATCCTTTGGAGTTTTTATGTTCTTTTCCACCGGCGAAGCAAATCCTGATGTGTTGTGCTGTATGATAGCCGCTACCGCTTTTACCGGCACATTGGTAGCCCGGGCATTGGTCACCTCTTCCTGATAGCTTATGCCGAACTGCCCCTTGCCTGCAGCTATGAGCTGTGCGGTACCACCTTCGGAAGGTTGTATGATGTCCACATCAAGTCCTTGTTCCTTATAGTATCCCTTGTCTTTTGCCACATAAAGCCCCGTATGGTTTGTATTTGGCACCCAATCAAGCACCACCGTAACTTTTTCCGGCTTTAGGTTTTCAGCATCTGTGTTTTCGCTTGCGGTCTGTTTTTCACCATTGGAAGCGGTCTTTCCTGAACAGCCTGCTAAAAGTACGATAGCTAATGCTAGACATAACAATATGGTTATTATCTTTTTCATAAAACTTACCCCTCCTAAATTCGTTTTTAAATATGATTCCACTATAGAAACATTTCGGTGTCAATGACAGCCTCGGCACCTGAACCCTTTCAGAGGTCGGAAACCGGCATCTGATCAGTCCCACTCATCTCCTTTGATGTAGTTCCAGGGGATGAGCAGTCTTTCGGATACATTTATAGCACCGAATACTCCCAGGCTTAACAAGGAAATTACCGCAATTATGGCAAAGACCCTGTCAACATAAAAGGAATGCTGGGACAGCAGCATGAATACTCCCAGACCCTCTCGAGCCCCCAGCCATTCGCCGATAACCGCTCCCAGGATGCTGTAAGATGCCGCTATCTTCAGCCCTGAAAAAAAGGCCGGCATGGCCGCGGGAAGTTTTACCATCTCAAAAATCCTCCACCGGTCGGCCCCCATGGATCTTAATAGGTCCAGAAGTTCCGGGTCCACCGATGAAAGTCCCTCCAGAAGGCTTACCAGTACAGGGAAAAAGCATACCAGCTGCACCACTATTATCTTGGGCAATAAACCATACCCAAACCAGATAATGAAAAGGGGAGCCACCGAAATTGTGGGTATGGTCTGGGAGACCACCACCAGAGGATATAGGGCTTTTTTCACCAGCGGTAAGCTGTCCATTACAAAAGCCATGACAAAGGCTATTGCGATGGAACTGGTAAATCCTATAAAAGACTCATATACCGTGACTTTGGTATGCTTTAACATAATGGGCAGAATTTTAAAGAAAGCTTTTGCGATGGCAGAGGGAGCCGGCAATATAAAGGGTTCAATATGGCTTAGCCTCACGGCTAGTTCCCATGCTACCACAATAAATATGAAAAACATAACCGGTATTATTTTATCAACGGTATTTATATATCTTTTCATCCATTGTCACACCGCCAGGCTTATAATCTATCATCACTATGGATACAACTCTGCTGGCTCCTTCTTTTATGCAAACATCCTGAGCCTTCTTCACGATTTCCAGGAGCTCGTCAAGTTCACCTTCCATGGTGGTCTCCGAGGGACCAACTATGTACTTCACCCCTGATTCCTTTATAAGTTCAATAACCTTATCCACGACCGGGTAAATCCTCTCTTCTTCCACTACCGGGAGCACCTTTAAACTTACGTTTACTGTAGACATTTTTTCACCTCCCTCAAATTTAAAAGCCCGTCACCTTTTCAGGGTAACGGGCATCGGAAATCTTTATTAAATAAATATTTTGCTTCTCCCTCCGCTGGCATTACCCAGATCAGGTGTAAGGGTCGGAACCACAAGTTCCCTCTCAGCCGGTCAATCCAGCTCCCCTGTTTTTGTTTTACTTAATTATATTCCCGGAATTTAGTTTAGTCAAGAAAAAATCGTGTTTAAAAAACAGCCGGGAGATTTTCCCCCTGACTTAAATGCCGGAAGTTGGATTTCAATCTATCAGCCTTTTTTCTCCCTCCAGAGCTTTTATCCCGCCTATATCCTGGGTGACTTCCAGGGTGCCAATATATTCATCCTTCTCATCCCTCACCGCAAAATAACGGATATATATCATCTTTCCCTGAAGGTTTAACCAGAACTCCTCAAAATCTTTCTTACCTTCTTTAAAATCCTGTAAAAGTTTTTCCACGATATGGACGCTGACCGGTGGATGGCAGTTTTGCACGGTTCTACCGATGACGGTGGTGGTGCGGATAAAGATCCTTTCTTTTCCGGCGGAAAAATACTTCACGGTATCGCTTTTATCCACAAATGTTATATCCACAGGCAGAGTGTTGAAAATCAATTCTATTTCTCCGGGGGTGAGCATGCCTGTCTTAAATCTTATGACCCCAGAAGTCCTGTCATCGGCGATGACTTCCTGCTTTTCCTCCAAGGAAACCCTCCGGGGCTTCCACTCGGCGGCGGGTTTTGTGAGGCAAAAACCTATTTCGGGACTTTGCTTGTATATTTCATACCATTCATCTTCGGTTAGAGTCTCCAGAGCCATAGGGAAGAGTATCTTCTCTTCTTTAAATATCATTTCCATGACCCGGTTTACGGCAGACCTTACCTTCTCAACTATAACAGTTTTATTTTCCGGGTCATAATCCTTTAAGAGATTCCCTGCTTCTTTTACGGCGGCCCGGATCTCGTCATCTACACCCCACATGACCTTGGGGGGTGCGGTTATTCCACTTTTTTCAAGATACGGGAAGAGGAGTTCTTCCTTTTTTTTGTAGTGTTTTTCTATATCCTTTAGCATGTCCATCTTCTCTTTAAGTTCCTGAGCCGCTTTAAATTCTCCGTCCCCTTCTGCGGTCTTCAAAGCCTCCAGTCGGGGATTGATCTCCTTTGAAATCAGCTCCTGCAGTGCCTGGTTTTCCAGCTTCAGGGTATGTATCGGATGGCCCGGAATGGTTTCGGGTTCCGGTTCCTTTTCAAGGGCATCCTTGAAAACCGATGCATGGACATCACACAGGCGCTGGGTCTCCTCCACGGGCAGGCCTTCCTGAATCAGAGCCTGCTCCATGGCGGCCACCTCATCATGGGAAACATCCTTTACTATCTCCCGAAAACGCTCTTTTACTTCATCCACGCTTTTGCCCTTGTGCAGGTCCAGAATAACTTCTCTAAGAAGGTTTATGCGGTATTCCCGGTTTTTTATGAGTTCCGACATCGTTTTTTTCACCTTTCTATCTAAAATATTCCATAATATTCCATAATATTCCATAATATTCCTTGTTCTACAGCTGCTCTAACTACTTCCAGTAGTTAATATTCCCTACGATAATTTATTCAATTACTTTGTCCGGCAAAATCAATATTAACATATTTCAGACTTCTTTTAATGTCAGTGACAAAAAAGGCTATTTCGAACAAAAAGGTGGGGGCGGCCTTTTCGGAAAGCTCCTGGACACCGCCGTGGATGTGGGCAAGAGGAAACTGGCCGGGGAGTCAGCGGCCTTTCAGGTATTCAATGTAACTTCCGGCAAAGACAGGTCCCACGGCAAAGTGCTGGGAGGCCCCGGAAGCTTGCTGGATGGCTTCGGCAACAGGGATTAATAATTTGCATAGCAATAGCTGCATAAAAAAGGGCAGGTATTGTACATGCCTATATCTACAGATTCGGCACACAGACATTCCTTCCTCTGGTTTTTATCTTTTTTTGCTTGAATAGAAAGGTTAAATACCCTGTTTATCAAATTGGCATCTATGCAGCTACCGTGGTTTACTCCAAGATGGGATAGATCCACTTTCTCCGCGCACGAAAAAATTTCTAAGCCGGCATCATCGGCTATTTTTTTAAGTTTCGATACAAAAAAATCCATATCGCTTCTTAACTTCGCTTCCGTGATGTCTGTAACTTTTAATGTGCCGGAGTCTATTAGCTTTTTCCACCTGCGGCTCACCTTGCCGTAGAAATCCACGAAACTGATGACCACCCTTTCGGTAGAGCCTGAAAGCATTCCTGCGATTTTTCCAAACCTTTCAACGTGATAATCTACAGGTGTAAAGTTGCTTATGATAATGGGGTCATATCTCCAGATCACCCTGGACTTACCTATCTTTTGGCTCAAATGAATAAAAGTGTCAAATCTTTCTTCTGCCGGCTTCATGTGCGGCTCAAAAATCCTGGGATAATCGTTTAGGGTATACTGGAAGTAATACCTGTATCCCCTATCATCAAGTTCCTTTAAGTATTTCATCATGGGTTCGGGATTTTTGGTCCAGAAAACAACCGCCTCCACGTCTTCTGGAAGCAGGCTGATGCGTTTTACCTGTTTGGGGTTAAAGGGATTTACCCTGTAGAAAAAGCCTTCCCTTATTCTCTCCATAAACCATTGAGCATAAAAGGCGGGAATATCGGTCCTCCGGCTGGCACTAATAATCAAGTTAGAACTTCCTTCCTTAAAAAATTCTTATTTATTATATGTTAAATCATTTTTTCCTTTTCGTAAACCAATCCTGGCGTACCGGCACTTTAATCCATCGTCTGAGTAATATAATATTGATTCTGTTAAAAGATGGGGGGATAATTTATATGGAAAAAAGAACGGATATGGTGACATAGCGATACCGGAGGATGTGGCCCTCGGTTTTATGATACCATAAACAGTGGTATGAAAGAGGAATGCCTGAAATGGTGCTGTGAGGGGGAAAATCTCCAAACCCTTTGACAGGTATCCTTCTCTATTACTGAAGCTTACCGCCCCATGCAAAGTGGATCTATACAGCGATAAATTTTATGCCGGCTGTAAAGCAGATATCATAAATATAGAGGATAACTCTCTCTTTGCCATATTTTACTTAGAAAATTCGGAAAGTAAAGAACAGGTGAATATTAATTTTCCCTATGTCAGCAAAATCATAGTATACGGCGATGGTTTAAACAGCCTGGAATTTTCACTGTATACTGCTAAAAATGTAGAATGATTCAGGTTAATATAATTTTCGGTATAAACTCAAATTAATTTTTTTAAACCGCAAATTTTCGGGAACAAATTTTAAAAAAAGACGTCTAAACATATAGAAAGGAACTTCACTAAACGGTGCTTTTGGCCATCTTCCGGCAGGACTTAGATTTTACTCTAAAACCAATAATAGAGGCATTCATATGAAGTGGAAAAAAAGCGGATTGCTCATCCTGTTGGTCTTTTTCATGGTTCTTATAACAATTGAGTTTACCGGCTCAAACGGTAGCCTGGCCCTCCCCGGCAGTAATGCAGGTACAAATGTCAAAGCCGATTCTTCTAAAGACAGCACTGTTTTCCCTACCACCGCAAATCTTGAGGAAAACCTGCCGGTCCTGGGCTCCTATGAAAAACTAAAAGAGCTTTTAGAAAAAATAAACATGCAAAACATACGGCACGGTGGTCCCATAAGGTACATGAAAAAAGGCCTGGCTTTGGAAAAAAGCACTGTACAAGCTCCTATGGGGATGGCTGATCAAAAATCCGAAGCGACCACAAACGGTTCATCACCGGATTTTTCCACCACCAATGTGCAGGTGCAGGAAGTGGATGAGGCAGACATAATAAAGACCGACGGGAAATACATTTACCAGGTCAATAACCGCCGGGTAGTCGTCATCGAAGCTTATCCGGCATATAAGATGTCTATAGCGGGAACTATCGATTTTCAAGATGAAAACTTTAACCCCATGGAACTATACCTGGATGAGAAAAATCTTGTGGTGATAGGATCTTCCGTTAAAAATATCCCGCTTGTGGAACCGAAAAAGGCACCCACGAGCGGTGAGAGCAACACCCAGGGCAATGTAACCGGAACCGTTCAGAAGAGCTTCGCTCCGGAAATATATCCTCCCCGTTACTCTTATGGTACCGTAAAGGCTCTGATTTACGACATCCGGGATAAGAAAAACATCCAAAAAATACGGGAACTGGAACTGGAAGGCTTTTATGTATCTTCCCGAAAGATTGGGGCATCTCTTTATATTGTAGCTAACAGAAATGTAGATTATTACATTCTCAAAAACCCCCGGGAGGGTCAGGACCTCACCCCCTCCTACCGGGACACGGTATCAGGCGATGAATTCATAAACATCGGCTACGACAGGATCCGCTATTTCCCGGAGTGCCCGGAACCCAATTACCTCATCATTACAGGCTTGAACCTCGATAAGCCCGGGGAGAAGGCCAATATCTCCACATATCTGGGAGCAGGGGAAAATATTTATGCATCCACCGAAAATCTTTACGTGGCACTGACGGGATATGAAGAAACCTTCGATGCAAAGCATGATGTAAATTATAAAGACGGAGCCGTTTCCAACGAAAAATTCTCCATAATACCCCCCACTTATGATACCAATACCCTCATATACAAGTTCGGCTTGAATGCGGGTAAGATAACTTTCAAGGCCAAAGGCAAAGTGCCAGGAACTATACTTAATCAGTTTTCAATGGATGAACATAAAGACAATTTCAGGATCGCCACTACTTCGGGAGATATGTGGCGCACCGATGAACATACCTCTAAAAACAACTTGTACATCCTGGACAGTACGCTCAAACTTACCGGCCGCCTGGAAGGCATTGCCCCCGGTGAAAAGATATATTCGGTGAGGTTCATGGGAGATCGGGCGTATATGGTGACGTTCAAAAAAGTAGATCCTCTCTTCGTCATTGACTTGAAAGACTCATCCAAACCTTACATCCTGGGGGCCCTGAAGATCCCCGGATACAGTGACTACATCCATCCCTATGATGAAAACCACATCATAGGCTTTGGAAAGGATACCATTGAAGTGGAGCAAAAAGACGCCCAGAGCAATCCTGTAGGGATCATGGCCTTTTACCAGCGCATGAAAATCGCCCTCTTTGATGTGACCGATGTAAATCACCCGAAGGAAAAATTCAAGGAAATCATCGGCGACAGGGGCACCGACTCGGAACTTCTGCGAAACCACAGGGCTCTGCTCTTTTCTAAAGAAAGAAATATAATGGCTTTCCCCATCACCGTCATGGAGATAAAAAATAAGGGAGGAACCATAAAAGGTAACTTCCCCCAGTACGGCGAGTTTTCCTTTCAGGGAGCATATGTATACAGCATAAACCTTCAAATGGGCTTCAAACTTAAGGGAAGGATCACTCATCTTTCATCCGAAGATTACCTCAAATCCGGTGGATCCTGGTATCAAAGCGAAAAAAACATTGAGCGCATCATATATATCGGCGACAACCTCTACACCCTATCTAAAGGCATGATCAAAGCCAATAGGATGAGCGATTTAAAGGAAATAAAGGCAGTGGAAATTCCACAATAAAGGCACCCTGCGGAGATCCGGATCTGAAACTATATCCGCGCCAATGGGGAAGACGTTCAAAGTTTGTAATCAATCGGCCCTTACCACTTTGCGCCAGTCCAGGTCTCCCCTCATCAAGCCCTTTATCATAACTTCGGCGGTGGCAAGGTTTGTGGCCAGGGGAACATTATGTACATCACATACCCTGAGGAGGGCATTGATGTCCGGCTCGTGGGGCTGGGCCGTAAGCGGGTCCCTCAAAAATATCACCAGGTCGATACCCTCCCCCGCCACCATGCCGCCTATCTGCTGATCCCCTCCCAGGGGCCCCGATTGGCATCTTATGACATCGAGGCCGGTGGCTTCCATTATCAATCTACCGGTAGTGCCAGTGGCAAAAAGCTTGTGTTCTTTGAGGATGTCCTTGTAGGCTATGGTAAAATCTATCATCTTCTCTTTTTTGGCATCATGGGCGATAAGGGCGATATTCATAGCAAGCCTCCTTTAATTATACTCTACTCATTTACCATAACCGCTTTAACTACACCACTTCTATCTCTTGCTATCATGTTCATCATCTGGGGAAGTTCATCTATCTTAAAGGTATGGCTTACCATAGATTTAACATTTTTATACATGCCCCATAGCTTCCCCCGCATGGTAGGAACTTCTCACCAGCGGGCCCGAGGCGATATACTTAAAGCCCAGGTCATAACCTATTTTTTTATACCTTTCAAATCTCTCAGGGGTAATATATTCCACTACATCGATATGCTTTTTGGAAGGTTGCAAATACTGTCCTATGGTCATCATATCACAGTTTATTTCCAAAAGGTCTTTCATTACGCTAATGACTTCTTCTTCGGTTTCTCCCAGGCCTACCATGATACCTGATTTAGTGTAGATACTGTCATCGAGCTCTTTTACCCTTTTTAATAGGTCAAGAGAGCGCTGATAGTTGGCCTGGGGCCGGACCCTGGAGTAAAGTCTGGGGACTGTCTCCACATTGTGGTTTATGACATCGGGATGAGCCTTCACCACCGTCTTTATAGAATCGTCATTTCCCTTGAAATCCGACACCAGCACTTCTATGGAAAGATTCGGGATCTTTTTTAGCTCTTCCACGGTTTTTGCAAAATGTAAAGCTCCACCGTCGGAGATGTCATCCCGGGTGACACAGGTAATCACCACGTGTTTTAATCCAAGTTTCCTTGCGGCTTCCGCAACTCTTCTGGGTTCATCTTCATCCAGGGGCTCCGGGCAGCCCTTATCCACCGCACAGAACCGGCACCCCCTGGTACAGATACTGCCCATTATCATAAAAGTAGCCGTCTTTCTGGCAAAGCACTCGCCTATATTAGGGCAGTCGGCGCTCTGACATACGGTATTTAGCGACATGTCCTTTAAAAAATGCTGCATCATTTTCAGTTCTTCCTGCGATACCTTTACCTTCAGCCATTCAGGCCTTTGCATCCTGATCCCTCATTTCAAATCCTGTAATGTCATTTCTTCAATATCCATGTCAAATACCTCTCTAAATTTTTCAACCATTTTATCTGTAACACTCTGTATATTTTCCACTATACCCAGCTTTTCCAGGGATGTCACCCCAAATTCCGTTATACCGCAGGGGTTTATGAGATGAAAGAAGTTTAAGTCGGTATTTACATTAAAAGCTATGCCGTGCCATGTTATCCAGTGCCTGATGGCAACCCCCAAGGCACATATCTTCTCATCCCCTACCCAAACCCCGGTATATTTTTGCTTTCTCCCGGCCGCTATGCCATAATCTGAAAGAAGCTTTATTACCACTTCTTCCAGCATATTCACATAAAGATGTACATCCTTTTGCCATTTTTCCAGGTTAAATACAGGGTATGCCACTATCTGGCCGGGACCGTGGAAGGTGATGTTGCCTCCCCTTTCCACTTCGTAGATTTCCGCTTTTTTCTTAAGTTGGTCCATGGGTATCAATATATTGTCAAATCCCCCGGAACTTCCGACAGTAAATACCGGCGGATGCTGCAACGTTATCAATATGCCGTCGGCAAATCCCTGTTTTACTTTTTCCCGAGCCTTTAGCTGAATATCTTTAGCCTCCAGGTAAGGAGTAACACCCAGCTTGATCCACTTTACTTCCCGCACTTTTTCATCTCCCGTTTAATCCGATAATACTATTTTATATGATTATATTTTAACACTAATGTCTTTATAGGAAAAGTATATATTTGAGGTATAACTATTCACTATTGTATAGTTATTTTATAAATTATACCAAACAGGTTTGACATACAGCCCATGATGTTGTATTAGTATCGATACTTTATCACTTTATCTATGTGGGTTTTTAAATGTAGTTTTATACAATTTCAGTCTACGCCTGGAAAAATAAAAGCCCGTTGTTTTAAATAAAACGGACTCAAGAATCTAATTTAACTTTTTTCATCTTTAGGATGTTTCTTCATGTGAATTTTATAATTTATAACATAAGTTTTTACAGCGCTCTCTTTTTAGTGGCGATATCCACCCATACAGCCAGTACCAGCACCAGGCCTTTTACTATGGTGAGGATGGAGTAGTCAATATTCAGAAGGCTCATGCCGTTATCTATACTGGCCATAACCAGAGCACCTATGATGGCTCCTGGAATGGTACCTTCACCCCCCAGGGTGCTGGTGCCGCCGATGATGGCCGAGGCAATGGCATCCAGCTCAAAGAGATTGCCTGCACTGGTAGTAGCCGCATCCAACCGCGAAGTCAGCACGATGCCCGCCAGAGCGGACAGTAAACCCATTATAAGATATATGGTCATGTTGGTCCTTTTAATATTTATTCCTGATAGGGCGGCGGCTTCTTTGTTTCCGCCTATAGCATATACATATCTCCCAAAGGTGGTGTTTTGGGCTATAAAGGTAAACAGGACCACCAGTAAAATCACCACTATAACGGGGATGGGGATTCCCTCGTACATGATCATTATAACCGTGAAAATGGCCATCAAGCCTACAATCCCTAAAATCTTCAGGATTTCAAGACTCCAGGGCGTCACCGCCAGCCCGTACTTTACGCGTGAATTTCTACCTTTGATTTCTGAATATAAAAATACAATAACTGCCGCTATTCCTATTACCACACTCCACAAAGGAGGTATATATCCCTGGCCTATGATTTTAAATCCGGCTTTGAGAGGTGAGATGGTTATGCCCTTCGTAATGAGCAAAATGCCTCCTCGGAATACCAACATAGAGCTCAAAGTCACGATAAAGGCAGGCACACCTCTATAGGCGATCCAGAACCCCCTGCCACGCGCCTATCATTAAGCCCACCAGGATGGTCACCAGTATGGCAGGAATGGGATTCCAGTGCCACCATACCTGGGCTATGGCTGCCACCGCCCCGGTAAAACCGGCCAGAGAACCTACCGAAAGGTCTATGTGGCCTGCTACGATGACCAGCACCATACCTACAGCTAGAATGGATGTTATGGAAACCTGCCGTGTGAGCATGGAAAGATTTCTAGGGGTTAAAAATCTCCCTTTTGTCAATATTGTAAAAATAACCCATATGGCAAGCAGGGCAATTATCATGGTGTATGCTTTTATATCAATATTAATGCTTTTCTTTACGATGGGTTCTCTCTGGCTTTTTACCATACCTAAATCTTTTTCTTTAATAACCATGATGTCCACCTCCGGTAGCAAGAAGCATTATTTTCTCTTGGTCGGCATCTTTATATAAAAATTCCCCGCTTATACTTCCCTCATGAATTACTAGTATCCTGTCACTCATGCCAAGTATTTCAGGCAATTCAGAGGAAATCATTATGATACATACTCCCCTGTCTATCAGTTCATTCATTATGTTATAGATCTCATATTTAGCCCCTACATCTATCCCCCGGGTGGGTTCGTCCAGTATCAATACCTTTGGAGTGGACATCAGCCATTTGGCCAGTACCACCTTTTGCTGGTTTCCACCGCTGAGATTCATGACCCTTTGCCGAAAAGACGGGGTCTTTATCCCCAGTTCCTTTACAAACCGTTCTGCAGTCCTTATTTTTTCATTATTGTTTATGACACTCAATGTGGAGATTTTTTGCAGATTCGGAAGGGCTATGTTTTCTGCCACATCCATGAGTGGAACCAGGCCATATCTTTTCCTGTCTTCAGAAAGATACGCAATGCCGTGTTTTATGGCGTCATGGGGATTTCTAATAGTAATCTTTTTATTATCGACAAATATTTCTCCGGTAACTTTGCCCGGGTATGCCCCGAATATAGCCAGGGCCATCTCTGTTCTACCGGCCCCCATCAGGCCAGCAAGACCCAGAATTTCTCCCTTTTTAAGGCTGAAACTCACATTATCCACGACTTTTTTATCGGGAATTTCACTATCATAGACAGTCAGATTTTTTACTTCTAAAAACCGTATCGGCAGGGTTATGTTTTACCCGGGGAAATCTCTGGTAAGCTCCCTGCCTACCATAAGGGAAATGACTTTATCTTCGGTTAAATTTTTGACGCTGTCGGTAGTAATGGTCCTGCCATCCCTTAATACCGTGATAGAATCGGCTATCTTGAAAACCTCGCCAAGTTTGTGTGATATATATATGCATGTAACGCCCTTTTGCTTTAATTTCCTGAGGATGTTCAGTAGATGTTCCACTTCGCTTTCCGTCAGGGCTGAGGTAGGCTCGTCGAGCACCAGAATCTTGGCATTTTTGGATATAGCCTTGGCTATTTCCACCATCTGCTGATGGCCAATACCCAGGTTCATCACTTTTACATAAGGGTTTATTTCTATATTTAGCTGCTTCAGAATTTCCTTGGTATCGGCGTAGACCTTTATCCAGTCAATTACCCCGTTTTTTTTAGGCTCTTCTCCGAGAAAAATGTTTTCCCCCGCGGTCATATATTTCACCAGAGCCAACTCCTGATAGATAATGGATACTCCGGCTCGCTCGCTGTCCTTAATGTTCTTGAATTGTTTCAACTGTCCGTCTATTATTATTTCACCCTCATAGGTCCCCTGGGGATATACGCCACTCAATATTTTCATCAGCGTGGATTTGCCGGCGCCGTTTTCTCCGCAAAGGGCATGGATTTCGCCTTTTTTTTACCCGGAAGTTCACATTATCTAGAGCCTTAACCCCGGGAAATTGCTTGGTAATATTCTTCATTTCAAGTATAAATTCACCCCACTATATCACCGCCTGAAATCAATCTGCCTTACGTACAACAAGTTTATTACGCCAAGCGAAGCAAGAGCTGCATACATATTTGGAAGCCGTATGTCGGAGGTCTGATTAGATAAGATCTGCTGAAAAGACAAATCCTTCAATTCCAACTTCTGGCCTCCGACTTCCGGCATCTGAATAATATAGGGGATTTGCCTTCTCGGCAAATCCTACTTAATCCGACTTCCGGTCTCCGACCTCTATCTATTTAGAATATACATCCTCTTTCTTGAACCAGCCGCTGTCTATGAGTTCCTTGTCAAGATTATCTTTGGTTATGACCACGGGTTCCAGCAGTATTGAAGGAACAGCTATCTTGCCGTTCTCAAACTGTCTGATTAGCTTCAGGCAGGTCTTTTACTTCTTTGCCCTTAGCCAGTTCCACTGCCACTTCTGCTGCCTTGACTGCCAGTTTGCGGACATCCTTGAATATGGTCATGGACTGGGTGCCTTCCAGTATCCTCTTTGCCGCTGCAAGTTCTGCATCCTGGCCTGTGATGGGCACCTTGCCCGCCAATTTCTGGGCTGCCAGAGCCTGGATTATACCTCCGGCAGTGCCGTCGTTGGGTGCCAGTATCCCTGTACATTGTTCTTGTTAGCCGTAAGGGCGTTTTCCGCAAGTTTCAACGCTTCTTCGGGCTGCCAGTCTTTTATAGCCTGGTCAAATAATATTTTTACATCGCCCTTATCTACAAGGGGCTGTATATACTTCATGGCGCCCTGTTTGAACAGCTTGGCATTGTTGTCTGTGGGAGCACCGGCAAACACGAAGTAATTGCCCTTTGGAACCTTTTCTGTCAGATACTTGCCCTGCAGTTCTCCCACTTTTACATTATCGAAGGATAGATAAACATCCACGTCACAGTTCTTAATCAATCTGTCATAGGATATGACCTTTATGTTAGCCTTGTGGGCCGCTTCTACCAGGGCAGCTGCAGATTCGGCGTTCTGCGGGTCTAACACCAGCACATCGATGCCCTGGGTTATGAGGTTTTCCACCTGGCTGTTTTGAAGGTTCTCATCATTGTTGGCGGCCTGAACCAAAACTTCCGCTCCAAGCTCCTCAGCCCTTTTTACAAAGAAATCCCTATCTTTTGTATACCTTTCTTCTCGAAGAGTTGGCAGAGAAAAACCTATTCTTATTTTTTTGCCCTGCTCCTGGGATTGCCCGGAAGACTGAGCCTGACCGCTGTTTTGGGATTGGCCGGCGGGTTTTTTGGCCGCATCCTGCCACAACAGAGACCATTAAAACCACCACCAGAAGCAATACAGTCAATTTTTCCAACCGTTTAAACACTATTAACTACCTCCCTGTTTTTTAAATTTGGTTTTAATATAAAATTCAACAAAAACCGTAATTTGCCTCTGGAAGGTTTTTTGATTGCTCTTGTTTATTTAGCCATTTTTCAAAAAATCTACATCTGTGTAGTAAATTTTTGGTACAAAAAAATACAGGGCAAAACCTGTTTTAAGCACTCTTTGAAAGTCCATGGGAGATCGGGGACCCACCGAAGGTCGGGGACCCACCGGAGGTGGGTATTGAAGGCCGGCGACACCGTAAAATAATGTTTTAATCCGATGTCTGACCTCCAACATCTTTATTTGATATATTCCTATATACATCCCTCGCTGAATGAAAACCATCTTTTATGACCGTTTCATCAATATTTGACTTATTTACTGCCACCGGTTCCAGCACATAGTAAGGTACATAGAATTTTCCATCATATATGGTTTGCTTTACATCGGGCTTTTCATCCCTGGCCAGTTTAATTGCCATCTGAGCCGTTTTTTCCGCCAGTTTATCCAGGGGTTTATACACCGTCATGAGTTGGGTGCCTTCCATGATCCTCTGGCATCCTGCGATGTCTGCATCCTGCCCCACCACAGGTATTTTGCCCGCCATCCTGTGCTCTGAAAGGGCTTCGATAACTCCTCCCGCCAGGCTATCGTTTCCGGCCAGCACCGCATCAATTCTTTTCCCGCTCTGTAAGATCTCATCGGTAACCTTGAAAGCATATTCCGCCATCCAGTTTGAAGCCCATTCCTCGGCAATAATTTTGATCCTGCCATCTTTAACCCTATCGCCCAACACGTTTTCGTAGCCCTGCTTTATCATGCTGGTATTGTTGTCTGTTTTTGCTCCGTTTACAATCAGGTAATTGCCCTCGGGGACTTTTTCCATCAGAGAACGGGCCATCAATTTCCCTACTTCAACGTTGTCAAAGGAAATATAAAGGTCTACGTTGGACCTGGTGACAAGCCTGTCATAGGAAATGACCCTGACGCCGTTCTTCTGGGCCATCTGCACGGCCGTGGCGGCCTTTTCCATGTCGTTGGGCACCAGTATGAGCACATCAATTCTCCTATCCAGCAGATATTTTACCTGTTTCAATTGATCCTCATCATCGTTGTTGGCGTTTTGAACAAAGACATCGGCGCCCAGTTCCTTCAGCTTTGCCATCAAAATGTCTCGGTCCTTGAGCCACCTTTCTTCCTTGAGGGTTCCCAGTGAAATCCCTATCCGTATTTTACTCTTCTCTTCTTCATTTTTTAAGTTTTTAGCAGTTACTTTAGAACTGGAATTGTATATTAAAAATCCGGTCAATAGAATTAAGGCAATCAATATGAGCAGTAAAACTACAATTACCGTTTTTTTCAAGCCCTCGCTCATGAAGATATTCACCTCCCCTGTTTTATTGGGTAAGCGCAGGAAGGAACAAGTTGCGCCCTTTAAATGTACTTTTCTCTATAAGCCGTGGGGGTAATGCCGGTGACCTTTTTAAATATCTTGCTGAAATAATTGGGGTCCTGGTATCCCACCCTGCCGGAAATGTCCTTTATGCTCAAATCCGCCCTCATTAAAAGCTCTTTAGCCCGGCTGACCCTCACATTGGTGAGATAATCACAAAAATTCAAATGGGTCTCTTCTTTGAACAGTTTGCTGAAATAGTGATAGCTCATGTTGACCTCCCTCGCCACATCATCGAGCGTTATGTCCTTAGAATAGTTCTCATTTATATATATTTCCGCTCTTTTAACAAGTTCTTTTACTTCGGAGGTCTTCACGGCCCTCATGTCTTTCATTATTTCCCGAACGTTGGCAATGAATCCGGATTTTAGCCCGCTTATATCCATGCAATTTATCAAATTAGCTATATGTTTTTGCTCAAGTTTTAGACCATCCTTACGATAATAGGATACTGACCTCATCAAGACAATGGAAAGCTCTACTATTCTGGCCTTTATTTTTTCCAGATCATTGGTATAGTTTAGGATTAACCATTGAAATATCTCCTCAAATATTTCTAATACCTTTTGCTCCTCTCCCAACAAGGCTTTGTCTATCAGCATTTTTTCCTTGTTTAGAGGGTAAAAATCCACCGGTCCGTCGGGCATGACAAGGTCCTGGAAATGGGATATGGTTTCACCGTCGGATAATTTGACAGCCCAATAGGCCTCTTCGTAGGACTTTAAAAAATTGTCAATACCATAAGGGCTTCCTATTCCAATGGAATAAGATAATGATATGCTCTTTTCCAATAGGTTTTGTATTGTTTTTGCTATTTCGATGGAATGGTTTCTTACCGTGTATTCGTCAAAACTTCTATCTACCGGCACAAAAATTACTACTCTATTCAACATGAATGGCCCGGCAAGGCATCTCACCGACTCCCGGGCGGCATCCCTTATGGCCATGCCTACCTCGAACCTGTCAAGGCTTGATCGGAAATCCTCTCTGTTAGATTCATTCCCGCCTATGGAGAACAACATCACATAGCCGAAATTCAATGGCATTTCAAAGATATTTTCGTAAAAGGATATATCTTTTATGGAAGCGCTATCAAAAATAATGTGTAAATAAACTCTGTTTCTATGTGAGGCATGATTTTCAGGAGTTTTTCTTTTAACTCTACTTCATTTAGCATGGCCTGGCGATTTTGAGCAAGGATGGCCTCAGCCTTTTTTATTACCTCAATTACCCTGTCTTTATTTATGGGTTTTAAAAGATATTCCATAACTCCAAGGTTAACAGCTTCCCTGGCATAGTTAAAATTCTCATAGGCGGTAATGATTACAAATACCATATCGGTATGACGTTTTTTTAACTGTCTGATGGCTTCCAGGCCGTCTATGCCCGGCATCCGGATATCCATCAACACTACATCGGGTTTTAACTCCTCGACCTTTTCTATGGCCTCCCTCCCGGACTTTGCCCATCCTGCCACAGAAACATGCTGTATGTATTTTTCCACTATAAACCTCAATGAATCTATAACTATCTGCTCATCATCGGCCACGAAGACCTTAAGCACCACTAACCCCTCCCCTGCCAGCGGCATCTTCAGGATAACCTGCGTGCCCTCGCCTTTCCTGCTGAAAATCTCTATAACATCGGAGACCTTATCCGCATTGTAAAACAGCATAAGCCGGTGAATCACATTGTGCATGCCGATGCCGCTCAGGTGGGCATCGGTTATGTTGTCTGGAGTTTCCACGGCCAAAATTGAGTGTATGGTAGTCTCGTCCATGCCAAGGCCGTCATCGGACACTTCTACGGCCACATAGTTATCTGTTTTCCGTACCGAAATCATTATTTTACCGGGCCTTTCCAACCCCTCTATACCATGGATAAAGGCATTTTCTACCACCGGCTGGATCACCGTACACGGCACTTCAATATCAAGAAGCTCTTCCTTACATCTACGGAAAATTCCACTTTGTCTCCAAACCGGGTCTTCAATATATACATGTAGGTTCTTACATTATCTATCTCATCTCTGAGAGTAACGGGTTTGTCAAGCCTCCTGAGGTTATACCTGAAAAGATTTGCTACATTTTCAATAAATACAGAGGACTGCTCGGCCCCCTCCATCAGGGCAAGTTGAGAAGCGGCATTCAAGGTGTTGAATAAAAAATGAGGGTTTATCTGGGACTGGAGGGCCTTGAGCTCCGCATCCTTTAAAATGCCCTTCATGCGGAGGTTCTGCACCTCCTGTTCCTGAAGCTTCTTCTCCACCTCCGCCTGCTGTTTGATTTTATCTATATAGTTTTTTATGCTGACGGCCATCCTATTAAAGGCATCGGCCAGCACGTTTACCTCATCATTTGTTTGAATTTTCAAGGGTTCCATGTCAAAATCACCCCCGGATATGCGCTCCGCCGAACGGGAGAGCTCAATGATGGGCCGGGTGATTTTATACGTGAAATACATGGCAAGAAAGACATTCAATATCAGTGCGCCCAGTATTAAAAAAACATTTAAGAAGCTTACAATAGCCATGTTGCCTTTAATGGCATAATATTTCTGGGAACCTTCCTGCAGCTTGTTGTATAAAAGGTCATTGATGTAGAGTTTTATAAAACCCGCAATCTTGTTGGATTCGGTGAAATGGGCCAGGTATTCGCTGCTAATACGGCCCCTCTTGGCATTCACCGCCGCATCGGTTTCGGAAAGAAGGCTCTTCATCATATTTCCTATGTCCTTCAGCATTAAACCATTTTTGTCATAACTTATACTCCTGGAAAGCTCTACGGCCTGGTTTGGAGCTTGTTGCTCAGGGTATAGTAATCCAGCAGCGCTTCGGAGGACTTGGTAGAAAGGTATTTTTCCACACTGGTCTCCAGGGAACTCAAGTCGGAATAAAGGTTATTTAGATACACATAGTCTATAAATATACTGTTCAGCCTGGAAATGACCAGCCTTGCACTGTAGTACGAGTAAAAGCTGGTGGTGCCCATTAAAATGGTTATTATTAGATAATAGACAATGAGTTTTTTTCCTGATTCCCGACAGCTTCCAGAAATTTTTCCCCATGTGATTCACCTATTGCTGCAGTTTTTCCATGCTTTTCCGGTAAGTATCAAGATTTTCTTTGGTTATTATCTTGACCCCGGTATCGATAAAGGTAGATGTGGTGTCCTTTTCCATAATCTCTATCAATGCCTTTATGCTTTCGTACCCCATTTTATATGGGTCACTCATAACCGTGCCGTAAATAATGCCTTTGTCGATATATCTCAAGATATCCGGCGTATCCCCATACCCCACGATTTTTACGTCTCCCACCCTGTTTAAATCCACCACCACCTGGGAGGTACCTATGGTATCCACCGAATCCATGCAATAAATGGCATCTATTTTTTTACCGCTGTTCAGGATGGACTGGGTTATCTCTTCAGCGCTCAATATGCCGAATTTGGAATTATATATGTCTGTTACCTGCATGTCGGGATAAGCCTTTATGGCATTCAAAAAGCCGTTTAATTTCAGATTCTGGTTGGCGGCATCTTTTTGCAGTTCATGGCCATGATCACCGCTATGCCGGCTTTGCCTCCGGTGGCTTTTAACCATAATCTTACCGGCTTCTTCCCCCAGCATAAAGCTGTTGGAACCAACAAAAGCCTTGCGCCGGCTCTTTGGGGCATCATTTTCTATGGTGACGACCGGTATCCCGCCGTTATCGGC
This sequence comes from Biomaibacter acetigenes, assembly GCF_003691585.1. GTDB lineage: Bacteria > Bacillota > Thermosediminibacteria > Thermosediminibacterales > Tepidanaerobacteraceae > Biomaibacter > Biomaibacter acetigenes. The sequence continues at coordinate 1,973,715 of NZ_CP033169.1, forward strand.
CCTGTCTATGAGAGCGGCAAAGTCCCTGTCATAGGATACATGGGTCACTATTCCATCCACCCTTGAGGTAACGGCAATCTCCAGATATTTCATTTCCTCCTGGCTGTCGTTAAACCGGGGGCATTAAATTCCAGCGCTACATTATAATTTTTTGCGGCATCCATAGCGCCCTTGTATAACCTCTTTCCAGAAAGGATCTACGGAATTGGGCGCCAACCATGTAAAAATGGTATTTCGGAACCGGAGCAAAAACCGATTCACTGGATTTGTATACCTTAAGGCCAGGCTTCCGAAAAGAGCGATGAGAACCAGCAAAATTATGATTATTATGTTTCTATTGGAAAAATTTATATTATTTATGTTTAACCGTTTCAAGAGCCACCGCCCCTGCTGAAAAAATATTCTGTTTAAGGAAATAACATCCCATATAAATAATTCTCTTAAAAATAACAAAGTCCTTTTTTTATTAATAAAAAGCCCCCCTGCTTTTCCCATAGGAGCCTTTTTTTTAAATTATGAAAGCAGCGGTAAACCGCTGCTTTACGTTAAGTTATTTCCTATCAAAATATATATTCTTTCCGGTGGCTGAAAGGGGAATGCCCACTACTATCTCGCCCTGTATGAGACCCAGTTTGCGGGCCGTTACTCCAATGCGGTACATTATGCGGTTATCCACATTTAAGATGCTGGCGGTTTTCACTGCAGAGCCCACGGCAATGCCCATATCAATAAGCCTCCAGGCGCACATGGGACCTGCAAACTCGGGACCTTCGCTAAAATCCGGAAGTTTCGCGCACTCGGGATACCCGCAGGCGCCGCAATTGAGTCCTGCCTTTTTTGCACCCTTGAGGGCTACGAGCAGGACCGCCTCGGAGTTTTCTACATTCTTACCATCCCGGTCATAGTTTTTCTTGCCGGTTTTTTTCACCGTATGCGGCCATTTCTTTACCCAGCTTTGCCAGGTCATCGCCTTCAACTATTTTTATTTCTATAAAGTCCTGGCCTGCGGCTTTAGGGGCGGTTCTGGCAGAAAGCGCCATGAGTTCCGCCACCATTTTTATTGCATCTTTCATGGTAAAATCCTCCTTTATTTTTTTATATAAAAATATGTTTTCCCTGTCAAACCTTATTAAAAAAATTTAACTGACTTGGGGCTTTACCCTGTTTTGAAAGTATCCTTTCCAGACGTTTTTTGAGCTCCCGTATTTCCTGTTCCGGAGTAAACCCCAGAAGCCCTTTCTTTTTATAAGCCAGTTCCAGAGCCCTGCGGGTGGCCTGTTCGGCTTTTGTATAGTCTTTGGTTCTATGCTCGTAAACTTTTGCCAGTTCCACCAGGGCAAAGGCGGTATGTATGTTGTCTTCAGCCATTTTTAGCCACAGCTCTTGAGCTTCATCCCACCGCCCCAGGCGCTTATAGAGCAGGGAGAGGCGTAGATAAGCCTTTTCGCTGACTCCGGGTATCTCAAGGGCTTTTAAATAGCATTTTATGCTTTCCTCGAATATCTCCATATCTTCAAAAATTCTTCCAAGACAGAAAAGTCCTGATCTGAGCAGCCGTCAGAACACAGGGGGTCTTTCAGAGCCCCGGCCATTTTTATGACCAGAGTAACCAGGGATAAAATATCCATCCGGTTGTGATAAAAAATGGGCTTCAGGGGATAGGGATTTTTATCTCTTAAGAACCTGAAATATATCGAGGGTATCTCAAAGCTGGGTATATCCCCTTCCCTCTCCAGCGAAAAGAGATTCGCCTCCAGCGATGATAGGCTAACGCTGACCAGGCGCTCTTTATACAGCCTCCGGGCCGATGAAAGAAGATCCAGGTGAAAAGGCTTTTCCATCGGGTTTTCCATGCGGTTGATTAAGAATCTGGTGGAAAGAAGGGGGATATCATAAGCTTTGCCGTTAAAGCTCACAACAGACTCAAATTCTTTTAAAAGGTCCTTCAGGCTGTGTAAAACCGCAGGTTCCTCGTTGTAGTCCCTCATGAAATACTGAAGGAGTTTGAATTTTTGCTCCTCGAAATATCCTGCACCTATAAGAAAGGCATAGGTGCCCGAACCTCCCGCAAGGCCGGTAGTTTCGGTATCAATAAATACAGCTTTTGTGAAATTGAAGTTATTGTAGTCGCTATCTTTTGCAATAAGCCCGACAATTTCCGGCGGTATTTCAAAAATATTGGAAAGCCTCATACCGGCATGACAGAATGTATCTTCATAGGAGTTTACGGCCATCAGATGTTCTCCCAACGGGGTTTTAACGGGGGCTGTATTTAAAATCCTGCAAATAAGCTCATTTTTTTGAGCTTGTGAAAAATCCCCGGACTTAAAATTTGCTTTTTCCTTATCGTAAGAATTTACGCCATCCCGGTTTTCATTCTTGCCCATGTAGGCTTTTAATTTTTCAGAGAGGTTCACCGGAAAGCACCCCTTTAAATCAGGTAAGACATTGATTTATTATCTTCAGGGCGAAGTTCTTACTGCCGGGCCCCACTTCCTCATAGGGGCCCACACAGGAAGGGCACCCGTTCTCGCAGCTGCATTCCATTATTACCTGGCGGGCGGCCCTTAGAAGCATTTCATCCATATCATACAGTTTTTCAGAAAAACCAACCCCGCCGGGATAGTTATCATATATATAGATGGTAGGCTTCATCGTAAAAGGAGACCTTATCTGGACCACGCCGCGGATGTCCCTGGGGTCGCACATGAGATAAAGAGGAGCCAGATTTGCCATCACATTGCATAAACCCAGCAATCCGGATTCCAGTTCTTCCTTTGACAATCCGGTGATATCTTCCGGAATGGAAATCCAGAAGGCCGTGGTATGCATTTCCTCCGGCGGAAGGTGTATGGGACCGGAACCCACATTCTCATGTGTAAAGAATTTTATTTTTTTGAACATGGTGGCAAGGCTTGTAACCATAACCTCACCCATGTGTTTTTGAAAATTGCCTCCGGATTCCTGTTTAAATTCCTCCAGAACCTTTATCTCTACCGCCAGATTAGCGTCGGTGTAATAGTCCACATCTACCTTTCTCACATAGGCTTTCTTTTCCTCGTAATCCAGCTTTTCCACCTGATACTGCTGGCCACCGTGAATGTATATTGCTTCTTCGTGAATCATCATGGGGGCGCTGGCCCGGTCCACTTCCCCTATGACCGTGGCACCCTCGGTGATGTCCACCACCACGAAGTTTTCCGGCGATGCGCTGCGCAGGCTTATCTCATCCGCTGGAAAGGATTCGGCCATCCAGTGCCACCGACCTCCCACGTGCCTCAGAATTCTTTCGCCCTCCAGGAAAGCCAGGATTTCATCGATCCTCTGGTTCCCAAAGGTTTCCCCGTCTTCAAAAGGCAGTTCGAAGGCGGCGCATTTAATGTGGCTGACAAGTATGTACAGGTTGTCGGGGTTTATGAGCCCGTTCTCCGGCGATGATTCGAAAAAGTAATCGGGGTGGTTTATTATAAACTGGTCCAGGGGGCTGCTGGAGGCAACCAAAATTGAGGCGGAAGACGCCGCCCTTCTGCCGGCCCTGCCTACCTGCTGCCAGGTGCTGGAAATGCTTCCGGGGTAGCCGGTGATGATGCTTACATCAAGATTACCTATATCTATTCCCAGCTCCAGGGCGTTGGTGCTGACAACTCCCAGGATATTACCATCCCTCAAGCCTTTTTCTATTTCCCTTCGCTCTTTAGGCAAGTAACCGCCCCGGTAACCTCTGACGGTTTTGGCTCCTCCAGGAATCTTTTTCATTTCCTCCTTTAAATACGTAAGAAGCACTTCCACCGCCAGACGGCTCCGGGCAAAGGTTATGGTCTGAATGCGGTTTTTTAAAAATATGAGAGCCAAAGTTTTGGACTCCAGAATGCTGCTCCTCCTTATCCCTAGCTGACGATTCACCACCGGGGGATTGTAAAAAATGAGGTTTTTTCTGCCCGAAGGAGCTCCATTTTTATTGATAAGGACCATGCTTTTCCCCGTTAATTTTTCCGCCAATTCCCTGGGGTTGGCTATGGTGGCCGATGAACATATGAAAATGGGATCCGAACCGTAAAACCTGCATATACGCTCAAGACGCCGCAGCACATTGGCGGTGTGGCTGCCGAATACCCCACGGTATGTGTGGACTTCGTCGATAACTACAAACTTCAAGTTGGAAAAAAGTTTCATCCACTTGGTGTGATGTGGCAATATTCCCGTATGGAGCATATCGGGATTCGTGACCACTATATGGCCGTCTTTTCTAATAGCCACTCGGGCGCTGGTGGGAGTGTCCCCATCATAGGTGAAGGTTTTTATGTCCTCTCCCATGGCATCCACCATGCCCATAAGTTCCGATACCTGGTCCTGGGAAAGGGCTTTGGTGGGAAAAAGGTATATGGCCCGGGCATTTTTGTCTCTCAAAAGTTCATTCAGCACCGGAAGGTTATAGCACAGGGTTTTACCCGACGCGGTGGGAGTGACCACCACCACATTGTGCCCTGCCGCAACCTCGTCCAGGGCCTGTCTTTGATGGGAATAAAGCCTGTAAATGCCCTTTTTATTTAGAACCGATACCAGCTTTTTATCTAGATAAGCCGGGAAATCTTCATATTCCCCGGGTTTTGGGGGTATTATCTCCCATCGGGTGACATTTTGCATAATGCGCTCCGAAGTTTTTATATAATCTAAAACCTGCTCCAGATTCATATTCGACCCCCATCCTCCCGATTTCATACACAGCTTTACTATATTTTCAATATCCCTATGGCATTTAAGAAGACTAAAGCAATGAGTACAGGCGATACAAACCTTGTTATTATTAAAAAGACATTTAAAAATACCCCATTTTTCAAGCGGCCTCTATTGGAAAGTTCCATTTGAAGATTCCTTTTCCCAAAAAACCAGCCTACAAAAATCACTATGAAGATGCCGCCCAGGGGCATCAATATATTAGAAGAAATGTAGTCATATAAATCAAAGAAGGTTTTCCCAAATATCTTTGTAGCGCCAAGCACCCCAGCCGGGTCTGCCGAAAGTGAAGCCGTAGAACCTATGAGGGCAATGATTCCTGTCGAAAGAACAGTTGCTTTCCATCGAGGCCACCCTTTTTCATCTACCAGATATGCCACCGGTACTTCCAAGAGCGATATCATTGCCGTGGTGGCTGCGATGGCAGTCAGCAGGAAAAATACGGCTAAAAGTACATTGCCCATAGGCATTTTACTGAAGACCATGGGAATAGTAATAAACAAAAGACCTGGCCCAGCATCGGGCTTGAAGCCGAAAGCAAACACTGCCGGAAATATGGCAAGGCCCGCCATCATAGAGACAACTATATCCGATAAAGCCACTTTGACCGCCGTTGCCGGTATATTCTCTTGTTTTCCAAAATAGCTGCCGTAGGTGATCATGGTGCCCATGCCCACCGACAGTTTAAAAAACGCAAGGCCCAGGGCTATGAGTAACACATCCCCTTTTATCACTGTAAAATCAGGATTGAAAAGAAACTTAACTCCCATTGAAGCACCTGGGAGGGTAAGGGCCCGAATATCGCACAATATCAAAAGTATAAATAACAGCGGCATTAAAGCTTTGGTTATGCGCTCAATACCTTTTTCCACACCCGCTATAATGATAACACTTACTACTAAAAGAACTACAACCTGCCATATAATGGGACTTAAACTATCCGTTATGAGACCTTTAAAAATGGTCCCGGTTACATCCGACGTAGCATTTACAAAAGTGCCACCTAATGCGCGAAAAATATAGGAATAAACCCATCCCGCCACACCGGTATAAAAAAACATAATTAAAAACGATGAGGCTATGCCTGCATAACCTATAAGGGGCCATGCACTGTAGGGTTTTAATTTTTTGAAAGCCCCTACCGCATTGGAATTAGTCCTTCTGCCTACGACAATTTCCGATATCATCACAGGTAGGCTGGCAAGTGCCACGCAAATAAGATAAACAATTATGAAAGCAGCTCCTCCGAATTTTCCTGTTATATAAGGGAACTTCCATATATTTCCCAATCCTACCGCTGAACCCAATGTTGCTGTTAGCACTCCAAAACTTGTAGCGAATTTACCTCTTGTCTGCATGTGTTCTCCCCTCTACCAAACTTTAAAACAAGCGTCGGTTAGATTTTATCACAATGACATCATATAGACAATATAAAAATCCGGCGTTTTTTCGCCGGAGTCTTTACCCTCACCGAGGGTTTATCCTATCCCTCACCCAAACTTGCATCCGCTCTGGGATGTAGAACCGGAAGAACTTGAACCACCGCTTGTGCCAAAAATGGAAACTGCCCTTTTCGTGTTTTTACTTTTACACCTGGGGCATTGGACTTCATCGTCCTTTTGAGAAAATCTCCTCAACTCCTCAAAATGATTTCCGCAATCCTTACAAAAATATTCATATATGGGCAACCTGGACGACCTCCTTAAAAGAGTTCTGTTATTAGCATATATTATATAATATTTTCGCTAATAATAAAATAGTTATTTTAGTTTAACCTTGTAATATTTTAGTGTTTTAATCAAAAAATAATAGTAATAATGACATAAACAAATAACCGGGAGGTAAGCGATATGGTCAGCAAAATGCAGCTTCATGCGGTGGGGGAAATGTGCCCTGGGTATGTATACAACGAAGGAACTTTTGGGGTAAGCTCCATGGAAACAGGAGAAAAAAATAGCCAGCTGTGAAACATGCATTCATTGGGAAAAAGGAAAATGCAATATTGATCTGTTCGATAAGGTTCTCACAGACCTGGACCAGACATAAACAAGACAAGCTAATGTCTTTGAGCCGGAGGACTGACAGAGTTACATTGAATGAATCAACAGAACCGTGACCTGACTTAAAATGAAGAGGAGGATGCTATATGGCCCTTAAGAAAAAACTTTTTGCCCAAAAGAGGACTTTTGCTCGAGAGGAAATAGGTTCAAACATTTTCAAGCCTGCCGGCAGACCTCATCCTCGGGAAGTGAGATCGCAGATTGCGCAGCTGGAAAGCAACCAGCCAGGCACCCGAAAAGATGTAAAGATTAAGATGGAGAAAAAAATGAATTAAAAATATTTGACAGTTACATTTTTACCCATTTTTTCAAGTATAGTTATTATATCCCTTACTATATTTAATTTTATAGAAAGGTCCTTCGGAAAATCCGGATTCTGGTGGGCAGGGTTTACTGCTTTTCCCAGCAGAAAGGTCAAATCGGTGGCGTCCACAAAGATTTTCGCCAGTCTTGAGGCGCCATCCTTTTTATTTAACTGTCGCAAATCGGAGAACCTGGCCCGGGGTAAAGCATACTCCTGCAGGATTTGTCTTGTGCGAGCCAGAGTAAGTACCCCTTCGGTTACGAGGTCTATGCCTTTTATACTGCCGACGGGCGGAATATCAGGGTCTACAAATTCGGCAGAGGTAACAAGCTCCTTCCGCAGGATTTAGATACTATCCTGGCGGCAGTCCCTCCGCATACCACTTTTACTCCGGGTTCACCCATGAGCAATTCCACCACTCTGCCGTCATCGGCGGGATTCTGGGGTGGTCCGGTAAATACGGTCACCCGGCGGGGCCTTATGACCTTTAATGCGGCAACGGTGGCATCATCTCCCGCTCTATCCAGATAAAAATTGGAAGTAACGGTAGTAATAAGCCTCACGAGACTCTTGGGAGTGGTTTCGGTCTGCGACACTTTCTCTATATATCCGGCTATATTTTCCCACTGCCATCCCAGGTTCAAAAGCCCTCCCACGCCGGCATGCACAACTCCGTCGCTCACCGCTATCAACATGTCATTTTCTTCCACTTTTATGCGGGTTTCGGTCAGCTTTTTACCAGCAATCTCGCGTTTTACTCCATTTATTTTTTCTATCTGGCCATTTCTCAAAAGGAAAACCGGGGGATTATCATATTCCACTATATGACAGTTACATTTATCATCCACCGTTATTATAGTGAAAGTGGAATAGGCTATCTTCCGGATTCTGCAAACCGGCAAGGTGGATACTATGGTCTTCACAGTCTCCTCGATAGTAGCGCCATCTTTTAGCATGGTGGCGGCTATTTTTGTGGTAAGAGTTGAAAGTATATTGGCCTTGACACCGCTTCCGAGGCCGTCGGCCAGCACTAAAATAGTCTTTTCCGGACTACGGACTATCTCGACGCTGTCACCGCAGAGTTCCTCACCGAATTTATTTATGCTTTCCCAGTAAATATCAGTCCTCATGTTCATCTCTTTCACCCGGCATCTCATCGATTAAAAGCTGCTTTACCTTGTTTAACATAACTTTTGTTTCCGCGGTGGTTTCGCCGAGTAAGCTGGCGATCTCCTGAGCTACTCTCATCTGGTTTTCTATGACCTGCTGAGTGGTTTCGAGAGTCTTTTGCCTCACTTCCATATTTTTCTGCCGTGCTTTTTCCCGGGCTGTTATGTCAGATATTATTCCGATTATGAGATTGTGGCCTTTGAGATAATATATATTCTGTAATGTAATCAGGCCATAGTTTTTTATAACTACCTTTTTATTGATTATATTTTTTCGGGTTTGCCCGACCAGTCTAAAATCATCATCATTGAACAAACAGTTCAGAGGCTTGTGGTTAAAACTGCCTTTTGGTATTTGAAACATGTATTCGGCAGCAGGGTTCATCTCCTGGATTTTCATGTCTTCGTCCACAGCTATGATGGCGTTGGGCGTGGATTCAATTATGAGGTTTGAAAGGGATTCTGCCCTGCTTCTCATATATGGCATGCACATATGGATTTCGGCCATGCCGTTGTATACCGCTATGGCCTTTTCCCTGCAGGAATTATACCCGCAGGCGCCGCAGTTCAGTTCATGTTCGGGAGCATATTTTCCTATCTTTGCCAGTATGTCTTTTATTTCATCCTCGGACGGATATTTTATTTCTACTTTCATAGCCGAAAAATGCCTGGAAAAATCAAGATCATGATATCCTTCCGGGAGCAAGCCGGAATCATCCATAGATTCAGAACCCATACTCAGCGCAAAATCCTTTATGCATTCCAGCCGCTCAAATACTCCGCGTCCGGTACTTCCTACGGCAGGCCCATTACTGCAGCTTCCGTGACAGGCATTCATCTCTATCCAGGTATTTTTCAGCCTGCCTTTTTTTAATTCTTCAAGAAACTCCATACAGCTTTCCAGCCCATCAACGCTTATATAACGTCGCCATTGTTCTTTTAAGAGGGGTTTTATGGTCTTAAAGGTGCCACCAGGAACCGGATAAAAATTTGCATCATCGGAAAAACCGCTTTCCTCAACACAATCCTCCAGTGCGGGATTTATGCCCTGTTCCGAACACCATGCCTTTACCTCTTCGAAAGTCAGCACGGCATCCACATCATGTCTGTTGTCATCATGGATCTCTGACTTTTTGGCAAGACATGGACCGATAAAAACTACCTTCGAATGTCCTTTCATCTTTTTTAAATACCTTCCATGGGCTACCATGGGAGAAACCACCGGAATCATGCAATTTATCAATTCGGGATAATATTTTTGAATAAGATAATTTATAGCAGGACAGGCGGTGGTGATGATATTGGATTTCCCTTTATCGTTATAATGGCCTGCATAATCCCGGGCTATGAGCCGGGCACCCATGGATGTCTGATAAACTGCGGCAAACCCCAGTTTTTTTAATGCACTGACCACCTGTCCGTAATGCTGAAAATAAAAAGCTCCCGCAAAGGAAGGAGCGATGCTTGCCGCCACATCTTTATTTTCTGAGAGAAGTTTTTTAACTTTCTCCACATCGCTTTTCACGGTCTTGGCATTCTGGGGACATACCGTGAGACATGTACCGCAGGTAATGCACCTTTGCTCGACTATCTCGGCCTGATTGTTTTTCATTCGTATGGCCTTAACGGGGCAGGTCCTGATACATTTATAACAATTTTTGCAGTTAGCTCTGGAAAAGTTTATAACTTCCATTTAATTGTCCCCCAGTATGTTTTGCCTGAAAAAATCTTCCACCCTGTCTTTATCCACCGAGTAGGGCCCCTTATCATCAATCTTTACCGAAACGGGTTTTGTGCAATTGCCAAAACAGAACTCCGCCTTGAGTTCGACCTCATTTTCCAGATGGTTTTGCTTTATGAGTTTCTCCAATGCCCTTATTATATCATAGGACCCCTTGAGATGGCAGGAACTGCCTACACACACATATATTGTTTTCATGCTATCCCCTTGCTTTAGGTCGGCTCCTTTATAAGCCATATTCTGCAAAAAATTGTCTTCCAATGGATATATACTCCGATACATTTTTCGATATATTTATTATAACTCATCTTAATATATATTGTCAATATTTAACAATCCAATTTAAAATTACCCTTTCAATCCCTTGAAGCGTTTATCCATCGAAAGCCGGATGTAGAGGTTAGATTAAATTGGATTTGCCGCACAATAGATGGTGGAAATCAGATGTCGGAGGTCAAATCACTCTGGCCTCCGACCTCTGTTATGTGGGCAGGTCCTTTTTATAAGTTAGCCCGATTTCGCTTCCCACATTTCCCAGCCTCTCTCTCACCTTTTTTACTTTTTCCAGGTCATACCCGATAAGATCGGATATTTCTTCATCCTTTAGGCCCAGGGCAACGGCATCCAAAAACAGATACAGGTCCACACCGTACTCTTTTTTTATCTGGTCTTCGCTTACCCCAAGTTTTCCGAAAAAACCATCCTTTGTGCCTTTCATGCTGTCACCCCATCAATGCATTTTATTCCAATCGACATTAATATCTTCGTTTATCCTGTCGATGCTCATGTTGCCTTCTTCATCAATCCATGCAGATTTTATTTCCGTAAGGTCTTTTATTCCCTTCTTGTTTAATTCGGTTAAAACCTTGTCAATCCCTACACCGATTTTATCGAGATTGCTCTGCACTACCTCTCCCCTATCTACCACCAGTGTGGGGAAAATGCCCTGGTTAGACCACATCCCCAGGTCCTTGGGCGTTACCGACTGCATTTCTTTTTTCTTTATTATGCTGAGCTTACCGTTGGGCTCAATGGTAGCCTCCTCTATTTCGTTGATGTTAGCGATATTTTTTTCCCTGAGAAGTATTAGCAAATCAGCCATGGTAATGCGCTCTTTTTTCATGTTCCGGATTATGACCTCTCCATCCCGCACCAGCACGGTAGATGTACCCTGTAATAAGTTTTCTATCTTACGGTTTTTTGTGATTATCACCGAAAGCCCGTAATTGAGTATAGACATGACTACGACCGGAATGATACCATATGTCAGTTTTATTTTGTCATCTTCCAGAGGTATGGCAATGGCTGAACCCATGATGATTATTACAATAAGGTCAAAAGGCGAAAGCTGTGCAATGGTCCTTTTGCCCATAAAACGGACCAGCACTAGACTGACCGCAAAAAGTATAATAGACCTGTAAGTCAACATGAGGATTTCTCTCATAGTAAAACCCCTAATATTTTTTAATATGTAAAAATGTTAATTGAACGTATTTTTTCTTCAAAAAAATTAAACTTATTTGCCATATCATCCAAACTATTTATCAGCATTATTCCATTTTCAGCCTCGGCCAGATCTTGAGTTGCTTTTAGCATGGATTTTTGTATGCCCTTTGCCAGCAGTATCTGGGTATCATATATTTTTCTGCGCAATTTTCTAAGTAATTTTTCTACTGCTTTCATATTATTATCCTTAATTGAAGTTAATATTAGCTGGCCCGCCAGTTGAATTTCCTCCATATTTTTATTTATTTCCACCAGACTCGAAGACTTCATCAGCGCCTGTTGAAGTTCATCATCCATTTCTTTTTTTATATTCTTAATGGAAGTTGTCATTCTATCAATTTCTTCTTTTAATCCAAGCATAACACCACCGGCTCTGGATATGCCTAAATTTTCCATTATAGCGGCCTCCCTCATTTTTCTTTTATTTATTTTTAAGGATTAAAGTAATTTTTATTCACCGATTTTACATGCCCAATTCAACTTGGCACAATGGGTAATTTTTGCTATACTAATAAATATAATACCGCTACATAGGAGATGACAAATGAAAAGGATAGTATGTTTTTTCATTGTTTTATTTTTTGTATTGGGCCAATTAATGGCTGATGCAGCGGCAGACCCTGTCTCGCTGGCAACTCCTGGCTCTCCCCCATCCATAACGGGTGAAACCGGCGTCTTGATAGATGTAAAAACCGGAAAAGTCCTTTACGATAAAAATGCTCATGACCGCATGGAACCTGCCAGTACCACCAAAATCATGACCGCTATTCTGGCGCTAGAAAAGGGAAAGCTGACCGACATTGTGGTCACCGGAAAGGAACCTCCCCGGGTTGATGGCACCAGGATTTACCTGGAGGAGGGCGAAAAATTGACCCTGGAGCAAATGCTCTATGCCATGCTATTAAACTCCGCCAATGATGCAGCCGTCGCTATAGCTGAACATATCGGGGGAGATGTGCCTTCTTTTGTAAAAATGATGAATGAAAAAGCAAGGGAAATCGGCGCCAAAGACACCACCTTCGTAAATCCCAACGGCTTGCCGGTCGAAGGCCATTTGACAACAGCCTACGACCTTGCCCTTATGGCTAGATATGCTCTTTTAAACCTCCCTGAATTTAGAAAGATAGTTTCTACGAAGACTTCCAATATCCCGTGGCAGGGCAAAGAGTGGGACCGCAGGCTTATCAATTTGAATAAGCTACTTTGGAATTATGACGGAGCCGATGGTGTAAAAACCGGATATACCCATTCAGCAGGTCAAACTCTAGTTGCCTCCGCTACGAAAGATGGATGGCAGCTCATTGCAGTGGTCTTAAAATCCCAGGGGCGAAACATATGGCGGGACGCCGAATCCTTATTGGATTATGGTTTCAACAATTTTAAACCGATAACTGTAATTGAAAAGGGCAGGGTTATAACTTCAGAAAAGGTTAAATACGGAGACATCGTGGAGCTGGAAACATCCGCAGGTTTTTCTACCGTAATACCCAGAGGAACAAATCCCCTGACTACAAAAACGGTCATAAAACCCGGCATTACCGCCCCCATTAAAAAAGGAGATGTTCTGGGAGAACTTGAAATCTTTGAGAACGGGCAAATAATAGGGAATATTCCCCTGGTGGCCAGAGAAGACATCCCCAGAAAGATATATACCAATTGGTGGTTCTGGCCCGGAGTTATATCCCTGGCATTTTATGCTCCATTCAGAATAATGGTGGGGGTAAGGCGGTATAAAAGATATAAAAACCACACGCGTTATATATCTTATGTGAAAAAATACAGATAGAACGCCACTTTGTGTTAGTAAAGCGTATGAAAAAAAGGGCTTTTAGCCCTTTTTTTATTTCAAAACATATACGGTGACCCAACGCTTTCCAAAACGGTTAGCTTCTGCACGGGAATCCATAAAAAGATCGATTCTTTCACCCTGTATGGCACCCCCTGTATCCTCGGCCCGGGCAAATCCATAGCCGTCGATATACAGCCTTGAACCAAGCGGTATAACATCCGGATCCACTGCCGCCACTCCGACTCTGGGCCTGGTATCCATGGCCGTAAGATTTCCCGTGTGTGTATAGGCCGTGGCCAGCATCCTGAGTTTTTTTGTATAGGCAAAATCCACATCGCCACGGGAAGCTACCTGCATAGAACCGGTAAGCACAATCTGGGGCTTGGCCGGTTTTATAACGGTGCTGGTGGTATTTTTCGAAACGACCTTTCCATTTTCAATGGTAAGTGTGGTGACTATTTTCTCCTGGCCGTTTTCGCCATGCTGTAATACCTTTCTCTGCCCTATGGGAAGATCGGGGTCTTTTCTGGACACGGTCTCAAAAGCTATTGTTTTGATTTCCTCAATGATTTTTTGATTTACCCTTGTGACAACTACCTGTACCGGCTCATTGATGTATGTATTGAGCTGCGGTTCCACTTTATCTTTTTCTCCAATAGAAATACTCGCTTTTGCCAGCACATTTGCCACCGTATCCGGTTGGGTTTTTACCATATGTTCTTTGCCATCTGAGAGGATTTTTACTGCAAAGGCCCTTTTTATCCGGATACTCATTCCATCTTTTAGTCTTTCGTCAATTCCGGGTGTAATTACATCTTCCGGCGCTACTTTTATATCCTTCTCTGCCAGTGCTTCACCGACGGTGCCGGCAAAGGTGGATACATTAAGCGTTTTTCCATCTGCCTCGATGGTTATGTTTTTTTCAAGGTAAAAATAACTTCCGACGGCCCCGGCAAGCACCAGAAGAAAAATTACCATACCGGTAATTGCCCGGCGGGTCTTCAATGAAGTCACAGTATTCCCCCTTTGAAAGGATATATTATTTATTCGACATAATATCGAAATGTCCTTTTTTAATTATATTTCTTTATTTATATTCTATTCACTGTTTTAGTAAAAACGTCCTTAAATATATCTCTATTTATATCAGTTTTTTATAATTTTGTCAAATCCGTATCAAAAAGGCCTTATAATCTGATGTCTTTCCAGCGGCCCTGCCGGAATCTTAAAACCATTAACAAAGCTTCTAAAAAAAACTGTATGACCGTCGCCAGCCAGACAAAGGCTAGCCCTTTTTTCAGGATAAATACCATGATAAAAATCAGGGGAAGTCTTATCAACCAGGTGCTAATTAGGCTAATAAGAAAGGTGCCTTTTGTGTCCCCAGCTCCCTTTAATGCGCCGGATAAAGTCATGGAAATGGCTATAGTGGGCTGCTCAAAGGCGCCAACTCTTATGCATACAGCCGCAAGATCTCTCACTTCCGGAATGCTTGTAAAAAAGCCTATCAGCCAGCCTGGCGCCGCAAGAAAAAGGATTCCTACAGCCCCCATCAATAAAAGTGCAAGTTTCATGGACTCCCACCCACTGTCTTCGGCAAGGTCTTTTCTTTAGATCCCAGATTCTGACCCACAAGAGTAGAAGCCGCTATCGAAAAACCATACCCCGGCATAAAGGACATGGACTCAGCGCTAACCGCCACCTGGTTTGCCGCAAAAGCTACTGTGCCCAGGTTGGCTATCCACATGGATGAGATGAGCCTGCTGCCGCTGTAGGAAAATTCTTCAAGAGAGGCAGGAAGGCTTAAATCTACAAGCTGCCATAAAAGGCGCGGGTCAATTTTCATGATCTCCTTAAACTTTAGTTTTATTTCCTTCTTTGCCAGGGTAACATAACCTATGGTAACGGCTGCACCGCAAATCTGAGCAATACTTGTGGCCACTGCTGCACCACTAACCTCCAAGCGGGGAAAGCCAAAGTGTCCAAAAATCAGCACATAATCTCCCAAAATATTTAAAGAGTTACCCAGCAGTGCTGATATCATGGGAAGCCTGGTGTTGCCCGCACCTCTTAATGCAGAATTTAAAACCAGTGTTGGGACCATAAAAACAATTCCTACTGATACTATTCTCATATAATCCGTCCCCAGGATTATAACCCGGGGGTCTTTCATGACCAGAGAAAAGAAAAAACCTGCACCCAAAAAATTCAAAATCCCAAGAAAAAGTCCTATCACGCAGGCTATCAAGAAAGATTGCGCCGCCACATGATCCACCTTTTCAGGCTCTCCTGCCCCTGTAAAACGGGCTACCATGGCTGCTGTCCCAACACCTAAAGCAGCAAATACAAAAGTAACGGTATAAGCTAACTGGCTTCCAAGGCCTACTGCACTTAAGGCTTCCGCACTCAGCCTTCCAACCATGGCAGTATCAAAAATCCATACTGCAGTACTAAGCACCATCTCAAGAATGGCAGGCCATGCCAGATTGAAGATACCCTTTTTTTAAAAACGCCGAATCATATTTTTTCTCCATATTGTCCATGGATTACCTCACAGTTTCAAATTTCAGCCCGTTTGAATATTATACTTTATATTTTGTCTTTTGCCAACATGGCCTAACGTTGTTCATATATACCAGTCCTTCGGTTCCAATAATCCCTTTCAGATAAAAAAAAGACCTTTGTAGTAAAAGGTCTTTTTTAAAACATATACCTTTTAAAAACCTGTTTGCTTAAAGAATACGGCCTGGTTTTCTAGCCTACATGCTCATTTTCTTAAGGGCTGCCCTCATCCTTTCATATCCGTCATTCAAGTCTTCTTCGGATACCGTAAGTATTGGCCTGAAGCGGATGCTGTGAGTGCCGGACGGCAGCACCAGCATCTTTTCCTCGTAACAGGTCTGGCGGAATTTATCCCTCAGGGCCGGGTTGGGTAGGCTGAATGCCGCCATCAAACCTTTATACCGCACATTGCTTATCAGTTCCGGAAATTCTCTTTCCAGTGCATGTAAATGGTCATGCAGAACTTTAGAAACTTTATTTACATGATCTAACACCTTATCTTCTTTTATTATCTCCAATATCCTTGTGGAGCGCACCATGTCACAGAGGTTGCCTCCCCAGGTGGAGTTTATGCGGCTGCTCTCCACAAAACAGTTGTTTTCGACTTCATCTACCCTGCTACCCGCCAGGATACCGCAGACCTGGGCTTTTTTGCCGAAGGCGAAGATGTCGGGTTTAACTCCATAGTGCTGCCATGCCCACATCTTGCCGGTGATGCCCATACCGCACTGAACTTCATCGAAGATCAGCATGATGTCGTTTTCATCACATATATTTCTGAGCTGCTGGAAGAACTCCGGCCTGAAGTGGTTATCCCCGCCTTCGCCCTGAATGGTTTCAATAATTATGGCGCAAATGTCATCGGGATTCTCCTTTATAGCAGCCTTTATCTGGCTCAGCGATTCTTCCTCGGCTTTTTTAATTTCTTCAAAGTGCTCTTCCAGAGGCCATATAATTTTGGGATTTAAAACCCTGGGCCAATCGTTGAATTTTGTAAAGTACATGTATTTTCTCGGGTCTGCTGTATTGGTGAGGGAAAGTGTATATCCGCTGCGACCGTGGAAGGCTTCTTTAAAGTGAATTACCTTTGTGCCCTTTTCAGCACTTTCTTTATATCCTTTGACAATGTTTTTACGGACCTTCCAGTCCATTGCAACTTTTAGGGCGTTTTCCACTGCCAGAGTTCCGTAGTCTATCAAGAACAAATGCTTAAAACCTTCGGGAGCAGCCACTTCCATAAAGGTTTTTACGAAATCGGCCATTTCGACGGTGTAAATATCGGAGTTTGCCACCTTGTTTACCGCTGCTCTGAAAACCCTTTCTTTGAATTCGTCATTGGCAAGTTTGGGATGGTTTAAGCCCAGCGGAGATGAAGCAAAAAATGTATAAAAATCCAGCCAATCGGTGTTATCCCGGGCGTCGATAATGTGGCTTCCAAAGGATTTTTCCAGGTCTATCACTATGGGGAAGCCATCTACCAGAATATAGTTTTCCAGTGTTGAAAGAACTTCCTGTGGTTTAACCATAAAAATCCTCCTTCGCAAATATGATTTTATTGAACACGCAAACCCAACCTTATTTCTTAAACTACCTCCTTTCAAGCTGCTATGGTGTTTCACAATTTTATGACATGTTTATTCTTTTGCAATTTTTGTGCCACTTAGATACTGGCTATTTTATTATATTTACGCATAAAATTGCCGATAATATTGCGAATATCCGCTCATTTTTCGGCGACTTAATTCTATATTTACATTTAATCCGGTATTATATAAAATTATATTGAAGACTTTTAAAAATAGTATTATGTATATTGACATTTTATTTCATGGGATGTATTATTATTCATAAATATGTATAATTATAAATTTAAGGGGGTTATCCCATGTCAAAAAATCAAGAACTCATCAATCTCACGGAAAAGTATAGCGCTCATAACTATCATCCTTTGCCCATAGTCATTTCAAAGGCAGAAGGTGTGTGGGTGGAAGATCCCGACGGCAACAAGTACATGGATATGCTCAGCGCTTACTCCGCTGTAAATCAGGGCCACAGACACCCCAAAATAATTTCCGCCTTAAAGGAGCAAGCAGACAGGGTGACTTTGACTTCCAGAGCTTTTCACAATGATAAGTTAGGTCCGTGGTGCAAAAAAGTGTGTGATATCACCGGTAAAAACATGGTGCTGCCCATGAACACCGGGGCCGAAGCTGTTGAAACAGCCATTAAAGCCGCCAGGCGCTGGGCCTATGATGTGAAAAAGGTCCCCGACGGCCAGGCCGAAATAATAGTTTGTGCAGGTAATTTCCATGGCAGGACCACTACCATCATCTCTTTTTCTTCCGATGAAGACTATAAACGAGGATTTGGTCCTTTTACCCCCGGATTTAAAATCATTCCCTATGGTGACATAGAAGCGTTAAAATCAGCCATTACAACAAATACCGCGGCTTTTCTGGTAGAACCTATTCAGGGCGAAGGTGGTATTAAGATCCCCAAAGAAGGATTCTTGAAAGAAGCCTATGAATTTTGCAAGAGCAACAAGGTCCTTTTTATGGCTGATGAAATACAGACAGGCCTGGGAAGGACGGGAAAACTTTTCGCCTGCGACTGGGAAAACGTGGTGCCCGATGTATATATTTTGGGAAAAGCCCTGGGAGGTGGAGTTGTTCCCATCTCGGCAGTGGTGGCGGATGCGGAAATCCTGGGAGTGTTTGAACCCGGTTCCCACGGCTCTACATTTGGAGGGAATCCTCTGGCCTGTGCATGTTCCATCGCGGCCCTGGAAGTTATTGAGGAAGAAGACCTTGTTCAAAAATCTCTGAGGATGGGCGAGTATTTTATGAGCAAACTGAAGGAGATCAAAAACCCATTAATCAAAGAGATAAGGGGCAAGGGCCTCCTTATAGGAATAGAGATGGACAAAGTTGTAAGGCCCTATTGCGAAAAACTCATGGAACTGGGATTACTCTGTAAGGATACCCATGAAAACGTCATACGCTTTGCTCCGCCTCTTATCATAAAAAAAGAGGAAATTGACTGGGCCATGGAAAAAATAAAGGCTGTGCTGGGATAAAAGTATAGTAAACAATACAGGCTGTTGATTATATTAAATCAACAGCCTCACTTTTTTTGCGTAAAGCTGGCGGGAGTATGTGGGAATTGAACCCACCCCGGAGGTTTTGCCCCCGATGCCGGTTTTGAAGACCGGAAGGCCCACCAGGACCTATCTACCCCCACGGATATTTTATCAGATTTTTAACCTTTTATCAACCATACAGGCTGCTTCCGGCTATCCTCACTTCTTTCACGCGCCTGGTGGCCTTAATGCTGTCCATATATTCCAATAGGGGAAGGGCATATTTGCGTGAGGTCCCCAGCATATCCCTGAAGGCTGAAACCGCCAGCTCTTTATTCTCTACAAAATATTGCTGCAGGAGATGCAGTGCTTTTTCCACCCACTCGGCAGACATGTATATGTCTTCGTTGATTTTAATGAGCTTGCCTTCGCCGGTAAGTCTTAGCAACACATCCTTTACATCCTTCTCCTGATTTGATGGGAATTTTGACATCACTTCTTCGATGGTAGGCGGCGCCCAACCGCTTTCCGTAAAAATCTGCTGTATTTCCCTGGAAACTTCCTGCTGCAATGGGCTCAACACTACGGAAAATCCTTTTTTCTTTATGATATTTCCCCTGCCTTCCACAAGCCCTTCATTCATCCATTTTCCCAGCAATGCTTCAAATATGCCGGGTTCAAGATTTATCCTGCTTCTTAATTCTTCTTTGGCTATTCCTTCGTTGAGAGGAAACTTTTTATGATAATCCTGTATAATAGCAAGGGTTTCCCGGGCAATATCGTTGTAAAATTTAGTGTCAAAGAGAACATCTTCTCCCGATACTTTAAGCAAAAGGGCCCTGCCTTCAGCATCCAAAGCAGTGGCCACCTCTCCCATTTGCTTAACATTTTTTCCTGCATAAGGGCAAATATCCCGCAGGCTAAGGTATTCCCTGCCGAAGATCCTCAATAAAGCTACGACAAAGTCCTTTAATTCTCCTGAAAAGGTCCTCTTCAGAGCTTCTAATGCTTCTTTCCGGCGGTCTTTTTTCATACGTTTAGGGTTAACGAAAAGAATCTGTCCCCCACCGATGGTGGTAACGGGTGAATAGCTTCTGATAACATAATAGTCTTTATATACACATGCTATAGGTTCTTCCATCAGCAATAGCACGAAGGATTCTTCTCCCGGCGAAAGTTCCTCCCCATCAATTAAATTAACCCTCGCCAGTGCCTCTTTGGTGCCAATGTGAAGCCGTATCCTGGCTCTGTTTTTCAAAGGCCCGGGGGCATCGTCTATGAGTTTTAAATATGCATAAGTCTTTGTAACCGAAAAAAGCGTCCCGAATGGAGCCACAATATCTCCCCGCTGGATATCTCCGGTTTTCACATCGGCTAGATTAAGGGCAGTCCTCTGCCCCGCCTCAGCTTTATCCCTGCTTTCGCCGTGGACTTCTATGGACCTCACCCTGGTTTTTCTTCCTTCGGGGAAAATCTCTACTTCATCGCCGGTTTTCACCATGCCGCAGAGGAGGCTTCCGGTCACCACGGTACCTATTCCCTGCAGGGAAAACACCCGGTCCACTGGCAGGCGGAAAGGGGATTCCTGGTCCTTTATAAATTCGTCCCGGCACATTTCGTCAATAGCCGTTACCAATTGCTTTAAGCCCTCGCCGGTGGTGGACGATACCGGAATTATTGGGGCTTTCTCCAGAAATGTTCCCCTTACCTCTTCTCTGACTTCTTCTATAACCATATCCAGCCATTCTTCATCCACCAGGTCCTTTTTGGTCAGGACTATGAGACCTCTTTTCACATTTAAAAGTTTTAATATATTCAGATGTTCCCGGGTCTGGGGCATGACTCCCTCGTCGGCGGCGATCACCAGAAGCACCATATCTATGCCTCCGGCCCCGGCCAGCATGTTCTTGATGAATTTTTCGTGACCGGGCACATCCACTATACCCACAGTTCGGCCCGAGGGAAGGGTCATGTGGGCAAAACCCAGATCTATGGTTATTCCTCTCTTCTGCTCTTCCTTCAATCTGTCTGTATTTATTCCGGTCAGTGCCTTTATCAGTGTTGTTTTACCGTGGTCAATATGGCCGGCTGTCCCCAGTATAATGTTACTCATAGCGCTTTCCCCACCATCTCCACTATTTTTTCTACATCTTTTTCCGTTATGGTCCTTACGTCAAACAACAATTTATCCTTTTTTATCCTTGCTATCACGGGGGTCGGAACTTTTCGCAGCCTTTCGGCCAGTTCCCCGGAGGAAATGTCATGGACACTTACGGCCACGGCTCTGGTTGGAATCTCCGCTCCTGGCAAAGACCCTCCCCCCGCCTGGGAAACATCGTCGACTATCTCCACTTTTCCCTTTCCGGTTAAAACCCCTTCAAGCCCTTCGGCAAGTTTTCGGGCCCGGTTCTCCATAGCATCTTTAGATTCTGTGAGCATGGCCAGCACCGGAATATGCTGCCACAGGCCATCCTTATAAAGCCGCAGCACTGCTTCCAGAGCCGCCAGGGTAAGTTTATCAATGCGCACCGCCCTGGTGAGGGGATGACGTTTGATTTTGGAAATGTACCCTTTTTTTCCTACTATAATTCCGGCCTGGGGGCCACCCAGGAGCTTGTCGCCGCTGAAGGTCACCAGGTCCATCCCCGCTTTTACCGAATCCTGAACGGTGGGTTCTTCGGGAAGGCTGTAAGGCTTTAAATCCACCAGCACTCCGCTGCCCAGGTCTTCCATTACCGGCAGGTTATGTTTTGCCCCAAGAGTTATTAATTCCTCATTTGACACCTGGGAAGTGAAGCCCACCAGTTTAAAGTTGCTGGTATGTACTTTCAAAAGAAGTGCCGTATTTTCATTTATGGCCATCTCATAATCTTTAAGGTGGGTTTTGTTGGTAGTTCCTACTTCTACCAGCCTGGCGCCGCTCTGGGCCATGACATCGGGAATCCTGAAACTGCCGCCTATTTCCACCAGTTGCCCCCTGGAAATCACCACTTCGTGACCGGAGGCCAGGGAAGAAAGGCAGAGCAGCACCGCCGCCGCATTGTTGTTCACCACCATGGCATCCTCGGCACCGGTTATGTCGCATAAAAGTTCCCGGACATGACTGTAACGTTCTCCCCGTTCCCCCCGCCCGATGTCAAATTCCAGATTTGAATACGCTTTAGCCACCATTTCGATTCTCTTCATAGCTTCTTCGGGAAGGGGAGCCCTCCCCAGATTAGTGTGCAAAACCACACCGGTAGCATTTATGACGGGTCTTAAACTGTAAGGAGAAAAAGATAATTTGTTTATTGCCAGGGAAATAACTTCATCTTTTAGTTCATTCTCACTTTTATCGGTCGCATCTCCGCTTTCCAGTTTCTCCATTATTTTAACCCTGACAGTTTCCAGACTTTCCCGCAATATGTCAGTTAAATAATTTCTATTAAATATTGTCATCAAATCCTTTATTTCGGTTTCTTCCAGGAGGTCAGCCACCTTGGGCAGTTTTCTCATGATATTATTTTTATCCAATCTCACTCCTCCTTTCAAAGAAACAAAGAATTTTTACTCCAGAATTATCCTATAATCTTGAGGTTCAACTACTTTTCCTATTACCGTAGCGTCTTTTACACCGCTTTCTTTTAGAAGCTTAAGTAACACAGAAGCTCTATCCTCACTCACGGATATCAAGAGTCCGCCGGAAGTCTGGGGGTCAAAAGCCAGGTCTGTTAATGCTTCAGGAACTTCTGAACTTATACTAATTTTACCCTTAAGATATTTCTTATTATGATATAATCCTGCCGGCAAAATCCCCATGGCCGCCAGCCCTTCCATCCCGGAAAGTATGGGCAGTAATCCGGCTTTTAATCGCAAAGTAACCTTCGAAGCTTCTGCCATTTCAAAGGCATGGCCCAAAAGTCCAAACCCCGTTATATCGGTGATGGCATTGACGCCGATTTGCACCGCAGCCTTCGATGCTTCCCTGTTGAGGGTTGACATGACTTCCACAGCCTGCCTTTCAGTCTCTTTACTGAGCATATTCGCTTTCAACGCGGTGGTGGCTACTCCAATGCCCAGGGGTTTTGTGAGTATTAATACATCCCCGGGTTTTGCCCCGGCATTGGTCATAATTTTATCAGTAGAAATCTCCCCTATAATAGATAAGCCGTAGATGGGTTCGGGACTTTTTATGGAATGGCCTCCTCCCACTACGGCTCCTGCTTCTATCACCTTGTCGGCTCCACCCCTTAGAACATCGGGCAATATGCTTTCCACCAGTTCTTCAGGGAAAGCCACCACATTTAAAGCAAGAATGGGGTTTCCGCCCATAGCATATATGTCGCTTAATGCATTGCAGGCGGCTATCTGCCCGAAGGTGTACGGGTCATCCACTACCGGCGTGAAAAAATCCACGGTGTGGATGAGGGCAAGATCATCATTTATTTTATATACAGCCGCATCATCGGAGGTGTCAAGTCCCACCAGGAGATTTTCGCTTTTTGTTACAGGTATCTGCCGCAGAACCTGCGACAGGGCCTCGGGGCCAAGTTTTGCCGCTCAGCCGGAGCTGCAGGTAAGTTCGGTTAATTTGATTTTGGTCATTTGCAACACCTCCCTCTCTCGATTTTACTTAATCTACTTTTATTTTATCCTTAATTTGCTCGAATTTCTTTTCTCCGATTCCGGAAACGTTTTTGATGTCCTCTATAGATTTAAAGGGGCCGTTCTGGGTCCTGTAATCTATAATCTTCTGGGCTGTGGTGGGGCCGATACCGGGCAGTGTATCCAGTTCTGATAAACTTGCGGTGTTTATGTTTATTTTTCCATCACTGTAAGAACTTATGCCTCCAGTACCATCAGCAACAATTAAACTTTCCTGCCCCGGCTGTTCGCTAGAAACTTCCCCTATTTTGGGCACATACAGTTTATCCTCATCATGGAGCTTTTTAGCTAGATTGAGTCGCAGGAGGTCTGCTTCGGGGAGGATTCCTCCCGCCAGGTCAATGGCATCCTTTACTCTCATGCCATCTTCAAGAGTATAGACTCCAGGGTTTTTGACGGCACCTGTCACGTATACTACCATCTTTTGGTCTGCTCCTGAGCTACCGGGGCCGCCACCGGCACTGCGGGACCTTCCTGCAGTTTAAAGGCCACATCCGCCTTTTTCTCGGAAAAGGCATAGTAAATGAGTCCACCACTAATGATGATGATTGCCAGTAAAAGCCCCAGCAAAATCTTTTCCCTGTCGCTGAAATTATACATTTTATCCTCTCCCGCCGTTTATCAAAAACTGTAAATCGGAGATAGGAAGCCGGAATAGAAGGATTTGCCTTTTCGGCAAATTCAACTTAATCCGACATCCGGCCTCCGACATCCAGTGAGTTTAGTGTCAGGCTTGAATAATTTACTTATTATAATCTAAACCTACTAATCTAGACCTATTATTTTATATATCTTCCCCATATCCAGGCTTTTTCTTATTACATCAGCCCAGCGGTCGTATTCCGCTTGTTTGAAGGCTGCAAAATCAAATGCTTTCTCCTGATTTAAACCGGCACCGGTCTCATTATTTATAACATTTTCGCCCTGAATACCCTTAAATTTTCTTAAATAACCAACAAACCTAGATGTAAATTCAGGACTGTCAAAAATGCCATGGATGTAAGTGCCCAAAATTCGTCCGTCGGAACTTACGCAACCATCTATTATATATACATCCTTATCCAAACGTTTCTCAATAGCTACAAAGCCTGGAGAATCTCCTTCAGATACGGTTTTACCCATGTGTATCTCATAACCTGCCACCGGGGAACTACCCAGAGCACCGGCAGGGCCGGGAAGCCCCTCCAGTACTCTTCCGTAAATCCTTGTAGTGACCTTTTCCGTCTCTATCTGGGTATGTACATTCAGCAACCCCAGACCTTCACTGCTCTCTATATTGCCTTCAATATGATACGGGTCCTTTATGCTTTTTCCCAGCATCTGGTATCCACCGCAAATTCCCAATATTACTGCTCCTTTTTGGGAAAGATGCTTTATCTCCTCATGCCACCCCTGGGATTTTATGGCTTCAAGGTCCCCCAGAGTATTCTTTGTGCCGGGGATTATAACCATATCGGCTTCACCGATAGCCATACCTTTTTTTACATAGGATAAACTAACGCCGGGATATTCAGCCAGGGGTACGAAATCGGTGAAATTGGATATGTGTGGAAGGTACAGCACTTTTATTATAATTTTATCCGGGTCCATAGATGATGTAGCATTATTTCTGTCAGATACCTTATTCGGATGGTTTTTATTATATCTCATCCTGTAAATTTCAGCCTCGGGTGAATCCTCCTCATCTATATAAATATCAGTATAGGGCACCACGCCCAGCACCGGCCTTTTTATGATGCCTTCCAGCATTTCAAGGCCCGGTTTTAAAATCTCCAGATCACCCCGGAATTTATTTATTATGACACCTTTCACCCGGACTCTTTCGTTTTCGTTCAACAGTAGCATGGTCCCGGCCAGGGAGGCGAAAACCCCACCTTTATCTATATCACCTACGAGCACCACTGGCGCATCCACCAGCTCGGCCATGCCCATATTGACTATATCCCGTTCCCTCAGGTTTATCTCGGCAGGACTTCCCGCCCCTTCTATTACTATGATGTCATTTTGCTGCGCAAGAATGTCTATGGCCTGCTTTACCGTATCCAGCAGCTTCGGCTTGAATTCATGATAATCCACGGCAGAAAGGTTGCCGTATACTTTTCCCATGATTATTATCTGGCAGTTTTTGTCAGAACTGGGCTTTAAGAGTACCGGATTCATCAGTACGGAAGGTTCCAATCCACAGGCTTCAGCCTGGGCTACCTGGGCCCTACCCATTTCCAGGCCTTCCCTGGTTATAAATGAATTTAATGCCATGTTCTGGGATTTGAATGGAGCCACCCGGAAACCATCCTGTTTAAACACTCTGCAAAGTCCCGCCACAATCCTGCTTTTGCCCACCGATGAACCTGTTCCCTGGACCATGATATATCTTGCTGTCATTGCAGGAATCCCCTTAAAATGACATCTTCGGCCTCTTTTTCCGAAAGCCCCAGGGTTTCAAGTTTCACCAACTGTTCCTCGGCGATTTTTCCTATGGCTGCTTCATGGGTAAGCTGGGCATCGGGATGCTCCGCCGAGATGGCCGGGGAAGAGCTTATTTTGCCCCTGTCCATGATGATGGAATCGCACTCCACATGACCTTTAGCGGGGGCTTTGGCCACCACCACCGGGCGGAAAATCTGTTTTGAATCATCTTTTGCTACCGAGCGGGATATCACCTTAGCATTGCTTCCCTCCCCTTCCAGTTCTATAAGCATGTCCGATACCGCCTCCTGGCGGCCATGGGTTAAAAGGCGCTCTACAATAGTGAGGCTAGCACCTTCTGCAAGTTTTGCTTTTGTATCCCTGACAGTGCTGTCAACACCCTTTATCTGGGTCAGTTCCATTTCCACCATCGAATTCTTTTCCATAATGAGAATGGTCTTTGGATTCAACACCCTCTCTCCGGTACCTTCCCCTTCGCCATAGTGCTTTTCCACATATCTCATACGAGCACCTTTGCGGACTATAATCTCATGGATGCCATCATGCTGGGACTTTTTGGAGCCGGGGTTATGTATCCCGCAGCCTGCTACCACCGTTACATCAGCCCCTTCCCCTATTTCTATGGTGTTGTATACCACATCGGTCACTCCGGAAAGAGTAATTAAAACCGGTATGTGGACCGCTTCATTTTTTGTGCCCGGAGCCACGATGACATCAATACCGGGTTTGTCTGTTTTTGGCCTGACCTGAATGTGGGCTGTAGATTTCCTTTCTACGCCCTGGCCATCCTTGCGTATGTTAAAAGCCCCCGAGGGAATCCTGTGAAGGTCGGCAACGGTTTTTAAAAGTTCACTGTCTATAGCATTCAAGTTCATCTTCGTCACCTCCGCAGTTTTGCTGCCACCGGCACCTGAAATCACCCTGCAGTATATTCCACATTCTGTCTCTATTGCCCCGCTCTTTTATTTCACCCTCAGCCATAAGGATTATTTCATCTGCCAGGGATAGGACTTTTTCATGGTGGGTTATTACTATGCTGGTTACACCTCCCCTGGAGTGATATTTCTTGATTAAATTGAGTAATTTTTCAAAGCTCCATAAATCCACCCCTGCTTCGGGTTCATCGTAAATTATTACCTTTGAATGCCTGGAAAGCACGGTGGCAAGCTCAATTCTCTTTACCTCGCCGCCTGAAAGGCTGTTGTCGCATTCCCTGTCAAGGTAATCCTGGGGGCAAAGGCCCACTGCTCTCAATCTTGCATAGGCAGTATCATCACCGTTATTGGCGGAAATCTTCAAAAGGTCCCTGACCTTCAATCCCTTGAAGCGGGGAGGGTTTTGAAAAGCATAGCTTATACCGGCTTTAGCCCGCTCTGTTATGTTAAAATCCGTTATATCAGTATCATCCAGATAGAGCTTCCCCCGAGTATTCTTATATATGCCCATTATGACTCTGGCTAGGGAAGTTTTACCTCCCCCGTTAGGCCCGGTAAGAGCATAGAACTTTTCATTTTCCAGCTCCAGGTCTATATTTTTTAGAATGGATACATCGCCGGAACCATTGGTGATATCCAGGCTTAGAGATTCCATTTTCAACATTTCGCCTCATCCTCTTCTAAAATAAATAACATTTTATCTCAATCCATAAATATTTTACCTTACTTTAAACTTGATTACAATAATATTATCATAAAACAAAAAGCCGGCAGCAACACCGGCTTTTTCTTCGTTCCTACTTAACCACTATATTCACCAGTTTCCTTGGTACCGTGATAACCTTGACCACGTTTTTGCCTTCAATATGCGGCAGCACTTTCTCATTGCTCAATGCCGCCTGCTTCATCTCCTCATCGGTGGCCTCGGCGGGAAGGCTTACCTTACCCTTAACCTTCCCGTTTACCTGGACTACTATCTCTATCTCTTCCTCGACCATTGCCTCTATATCGTACTTAGGCCATGGCATCAGATGGATGCTTTCCTTTTTTCCCAGTTTTTCCCACAACTCCTCTGTCATATGAGGAGCAAAGGGCGCCAGGAGCAGAAGTAGGTTTTCCACCGCTTCTTTTATAACAGAACCTGAAATTTTTTGCTCTTTATATGCATACAGGCCGTTGACCATTTCCATGATAGCACTTATAGCTGTATTGAAGTTGAATCTTTCAGCTACATCATCTGTGACCTTCTTTATGGTCTTGTGCACCAAACGGCGCACATCCCCTTCGGCCTTAGCTCCGGTATTTTCATCATTTAACCTCTCGGAGAGTTCATCTATCAGGCGCCATACCCTTTGCAGGAACCGGAAGGAACCTTCCACCCCCTGGTCGCTCCACTCCAGGTCCCTTTCTGGTGGGGATGCAAAGAGGATGAAAAGCCTGGCGGTATCAGCACCATATCTATCAATGATATCCTCGGGACTTACTATGTTCCCAAGGGACTTGGACATCTTGGCGCCATCCTTGAGCACCATACCCTGGGTAAGCAAATTTGTAAAGGGTTCATCCACATGGACCAGCCCCGCATCCCTCATGGCCTTATTGAAAAATCTTGAATACATCAAGTGAAGTATGGCATGCTCCACGCCGCCGATATACTGGTCTACCGGCATCCAATAGTCAAGTTTTTCCCTGGCAAAGGGCTGTTCGGTATTCCTGGGATCCGTATACCTGTAATAGTACCAGGAAGAACACATGAATGTGTCCATAGTATCGGTCTCCCGTCGGGCCGGGCCACCGCATTTGGGACATGTGGTATTCAAAAACTCCTCGCATTCAAGAAGCGGTGAAGTTCCCCTGGGATTAAATTTCACATTGGGAGGGAGCATCACCGGCAGGTCTTCTTCTGGAACCGGCACGATGCCGCATTTGTCGCAGTAAATCATGGGAATTGGGGCTCCCCAGTACCTCTGGCGGGAAATTAACCAGTCCCTGAGCTTGTAGTTTACCTTGACCTTGCCTATTCCTTTTTCTTCCATATACTGTCCTACAGCCTTGATGGCTTCTATATTGTCCATGCCGTTAAATTTATCCGAATTAACAAGAACGCCTCTTTCTACATAGGCTTCGGTCATTTCTTTGGCATCAAGAGTTTTGTCGGGAGGTGACACCACCACCTTTATGGGCAGGTTATATTTTTTGGCAAACTCGAAATCCCTCTGGTCATGGGCAGGCACACCCATGACTGCACCGGTGCCGTATTCCAGGAGCACATAGTTTGCTATCCATATGGGCACTCTGTCACCGTTCATGGGGTTTATGGCATAGGTACCGATGAAAAGGCCTTCCTTTTCGGTCTCGGTGGAGGTCCTGATTATTTCATTGAACCTTTCCATTTTTTTCTGGAACTCTTTTACGGCACTTTCCTGCTCAGTCCCCGCGGAAAGTTTGCTTACCAGCGGGTGTTCCGGTGCCAGAACCATATATGAAACTCCATAGACCGTATCGGGCCGGGTGGTGAAGACGGGAATCCTGTCACCGGTTTTTTTCTGCGGTGAAGGAAAATTCCACGCCTTCACTTCTGCCTATCCAGTTTTCCTGCATTATCTTAACCTTGTCAGGCCACCCGGGAAGTTTTTCCAGGTCCTTCAACAGCTCTTCGGCATAGTCGGTTATCTTAAAAAACCATTGCTCCAGGTCCTTTTTCCCAACCTCGGTGCCGCAGCGCTCACACATGCCATCTACCACCTGCTCGTTGGCAAGTACAGTCGCACAGGATGGACACCAGTTTACAAAGGCCTTTTTACGATAGGCCAGACCCATCTCATAAAGTTTCAGGAAAAACCACTGGGTCCACTTGTAGTAGCCCGGGTGACAGGTGGCCACTTCCCTGTCCCAGTCATAACTCAAGCCCAGGCTCTTAAGCTGCTTCCTCATGTTATCGATATTTTCCCAGGTCCACTTTGAAGGAGGAACGCCATGTTTTATGGCCGCATTTTCGGCAGGAAGGCCGAAGGCATCCCAGCCCATGGGATGTAGCACATTGTAGCCGTTCATCCTTTTAAAGCGTGCCACTACATCACCGATAGAATAATTCCTTACATGGCCCATATGGAGTTTTCCTGAAGGGTACGGAAACATTTCGAGGCAGTAAAATTTAGGCTTGGCCGGGTCCTCTTTTACTTTATACAGTTTTTGTTCAGCCCATTTTTTCTGCCATTTGGCTTCAATGGTTTTAAAATCGTAATTCAAACTGAATCCTCCTTTGCTGTGGGAAATAAAATAGAAAAAAATTAAAAGCTTCTCATCCCGGTTAGGGACGAGAAGCTCTCTCGCGGTACCACCCTAATTGGCTAAAAGCCCTGCTCTTTGCATTTTAACGCCTGCCGGCCATTTTCTACTAAAGGCGAGTTCAAGGCTTTCCCCTTCCGGATTTTCACCAAACTCCGGTCTCTGGAAAAGGGTTGCTGCCTTTACTACTCCTTTTGAACCTTTTTTAGATATTATAAGCAATATAACAGCTTCTGTCAATATCCCTGCTTATTCTCAAGTTCATCTCTATTTACGCTTTCTCACTATACAAAATTTTATTTTATCCGGTGAAAAATAGTTTGAGGAATAAAATATGGGATTGTCTTTATCATCATAATGAAGCTGTTCCAGGAGTAAAACTACATCGTTCCTGGATTTCAGGTTTAATTTTTTATATACTTCGGCGATTTCAGCCTTAACGGGTATGATATCGGATACAGCATAGGAAATATATATACCAAGGTCTTTTTGCAAATAATCAAAAAGTGATTCTATCTTAAATTCAAATTCATTTTTTACAAACTTCACCGGAATTCTATCTATGCAGTATACCACCGGAACATTATCGGCGGTCCTTACTCTTTCCACCCTGTAAATCTCTTGTTCCGGGGACATCTTCATGATGGATGCTTCTTTTTCACTGGGGAATGTCCTTATAATACTTATATTTTTCGTTCCGGCTTTCATTCCCTGCTTTTCAATCAGCCTGGTAATGCTGATAAGTTCTTCCATACCGCTCTCAATCATGGGTTTTCGGGATACGAAAGTGCCCACTCCCTGATATCTTTTTATGAGGCCCTCATCTTCCAGGATTCTCAAGGCCTCCCGCAAAGTGGAACGGCTTACTCCAAATTCCCTGGCAAGTACCGTCTCCGATGGAAATTTTTGCTCTTCCCTGAGTTCGCCGCTCAATATCATGTCTCTTATTTTCTTCAATACAATCTCATATCTCTGGGAATTGTCCCACAATTTCTCTGAAAAAATCATCTTTTTTACTCCCTACCTTTAAATACACCATTTTATCCTGCATTTCTCTCATAAGGAACACCGTCTGCAGCCGGAGGTGTGGATTTCCTTACAAACCCTGCCAGCACAATGAGTGTGAGTACATAGGGTATCATTTTGATAAACTGATAGGGTATTAAACCATTTTCCACCACCCTGAAACTCAAGGACTCTGCAAATCCAAACAAAAGCGAAGCCAGGAGCGCCCCCGTGGGGGTCCAGTTGCCGAAAATCATGGCCGCCAGAGCTATATATCCTTTGCCCTGAGTCATGCCTTCCACATACATCCCCGTATGCTCCAGGGCAAGATAAGCACCGGCAAGGCCGGCCAGCATGCCGCTTATCAACACGCCCACATATTTCATTTTGAATACGTTCACGCCGAGGGTATCCGCTGCCAGAGGGTTTTCTCCCACCGCCCTCAGCCTTAAGCCAAACACCGTCCGGTTGATTATATACTCTGAAAGCGGCACAAAAAGTATGGCCAGAATGATGATGGGTGAAATCCCCGTAAGCAAAGGCTTCAAGTAAGGCACGCTGTCAGTCCCGGGAATGTTTATTTTTGCAAGACCTGCCACATGGGGGTTGTAGTGGCCATTTTAAATATGGCCTGACTCATAAAACGGCTACTTCCATAAGCCAGGATGTTTAGGGCCACACCACTAACTATCTGGTCTACCCGGAAGGTAACCGAAGCTATTGCATGAATCAATGCCAGCAACATGCCTGCCACCATGGCGATTATAAGCCCCATGACAGGCCCGTAAAAATAAGCGCCCAGGGCTCCCCAGAAAGACCCTACTATCATCATGCCTTCCAGGCCAATATTTACCACGCCACTCCTTTCTGAATAAACTGCTCCCAGGGCCGTGAGGAGTATGGGTATCGCCATTCTAAAGCTGGACGCCAGCAGTTCTGCCAGGTGCATTTTTGCTTACCTCCTTTTTCTCCAGGCGCTTAATGTAGTCGTTCATCACTTTAGTTATTACAACTATAGAAATTATCATCAAAGCCTGAAGGATTACCACCGCATCCATGGGAACGTTGAGGAATGTCTGCACACCCTCCGCCCCACGGTTTAAAAATCCAAAAAGCATCGCGGAAAGGATTATCCCCAGAGGGTGGTTCTGTCCCATCAGCGCCACCGCTATACCGTTAAAGCCATAATTCCTGGGAAAATCCAGGTCCATGTATCCAAAATAACCCAAAAGGTCCGAAAGACCCACAAGCCCCGCTATAGCACCGCTCAATAAGAAACCTACGAAATAAACCTTCTCGGGTTTAATGCCTGCGGTCCTGGCTGCATCGGGATTGTGGCCTACCGCCCTGAGTTCAAAACCGAAGGGGGTGTACATGAGCATGTAGTAAATGCCTATGGCAAGCAATATACCCAGAGGGAAGAACCAGTTAAGGTATACGTGTTTGGGCAAATCGAGTCCAAAAAGATTTAAAAAATCGCGCATCCTGGGCATTAAAGCAGATGGAAGTATTTTTGGCATCCTCACAATGGGACTGCCCAGGCCTTGTAACATTTTTTGGCTTTTATCCATCAAAAGGTCTGCTATAAAATAATGGATAAATGAAAATGATATGTAATTCAACATTATGGTGCTAATAACTTCATGCACACCCCGTTTTACCTTCAAGTATATGGGTAAAAGTGACCACAAACTTCCCGCCACGATGGCCGCCAGAATTGTAAGGGGAAGATGTATTATGGCAGGAAGCCCTTTAAGAGAGAATCCTACCAGGGCTGCCAAAAAAGCTCCCATAAGGTACTGTCCCTCGACACCGATGTTAAAAAGGTTCATGCGGAAACCCACTGAAACGGCAAGTCCGGAGAATATAAGAGGTGTCGCATTATAGAGTATTATTGCTATGCTATCCACTCTCTTAAAGCTGAAGCTGAACATGGTAGCAAATACTTTTAAACGGGTCCTGGTGTATGACCATTATCACCAGTGAACTTATAAGTGCTGCCATCAATATGGCAAAAATAGGGGATAAAACCCTGAGCATTATTATTTTATAATTATTTTTCATTCGCCGCTCACTCTCCGTTCAGAACCGCCGAGCATATATATGCCCACGTCTTCAAGAGTAACTTCTTCGGGTTTGAATTCGGCCACTATCCTGCCGTTATAAATGACACCAACCCTATCCGAAAGGGCCAGTACTTCCTCTAGGTCTGCAGATATCAGTAAAATCGCTTTTCCTTCGTCTCTTTTTTTCAATAGTTCCCGGTGTACAAACTCCGCAGCCCCGATATCCAGGCCTCTTGTGGGCTGAGAAGCTATAATAATATCCGGGTCTTCCGAAAGTTCCCGGGCCAGTATCACCTTTTGCTGGTTGCCGCCTGAGAGGTCTTCCACCGGTTGATTTATTGAGCTCAAGCTAATGGAATATTCTTGAACCTTTTTTCGAGTGAATTCTATTGCTTCTTTTACCTTGAGCAGTGGCTTTTTATAAAACTCTTTTTCCCGATGAAACCCAATTATGCCGTTTTCCCACACTTTCATGGGGAGCACCAGGCCCTGCCGGTGACGGTCCTCAGGAATATAGGCCACCCTCAGTTTTCGAATTTCTTTTACTGAAAATCCCTTTACCTGAATACCGCGTATCTGTATACTGCCTCCCGATATGACTTTAAGTCCCATAATGGCCTCTGTCAGTTCCTTCTGGCCGTTACCCTCAATACCGGCTATACCGTATACTTCTCCGCCTCTTATTTCAAAACTTGCACCATCCAGAGCCGCTTTCCCACCAGGGTCTTTTACCACAAGGTCTTTAACCGAAAGAAAAATCTCTCCAGGAGTAACTTTTTGCTTATTTAGATTCATCAAAACGGGTTTACCTACCATCATTTTAGCCAGCTGTTCCTTTGTAATTTCTTCGGGCACCGCAGAACCCGCTACCTCACCTCGCCGTAAAACAGTGATTTTGTCTGCTATCTCCAGAACCTCGTCCAGCTTGTGGCTGATAAATATGATGGTCTTTCCTTCCTGTTTCAGTCTTTTGAGATTGACAAAGAGTTCCTTGACTTCCTGAGGGGCCAGTACCGCCGTCGGTTCATCCAGCACGAGGATGTCGGCACCCCTGTAAAGAACCTTCAATATCTCCACTCTTTGAGCCTGGCCGACGGAAATATTCTCCACCTTGGCATCCAGGTCCAGGGAGAAGTTATACAGATTACAAAGCCTCTCCACTATATTTCGGGCTTGTTTATAGTCGATGGAAATTCCCGACCGTATTTCCGAACCGAGGATGATGTTTTCCAGCACTGTAAAGCGGGACACCAGCATAAAGTGCTGGTGGACCATGCCTATCTTGAGCTCTATAGCCTTAATGGGTGAATTTATATTTTCCTTTTTGCCAAAAATGAATATTTCCCCTTCATCGGGCTGGTAAAGGCCTGACAATATTTTCATAAGGGTGCTCTTACCGGCTCCGTTTTCTCCAACAACGGCATGTATTTCGCCCTTTTCTATAGTAATGTTGATATTGTTGTTAGCTGTGATACCCGGAAAGCGCTTGGTGATATTTTTAAGCTCCACAGCCTTTTCCAAGATGTTCCCTCCCTCAAATATGATTGGGGACATTCCTCCGACTACCCCAGATTCATTCCCCAGAAGAGGAGGTGTGTCCCCTTTCATTATAAAAAGGGGGGTGACATATGTCACCCCCGCTTTATTATTTGCTAAGGGTTTTTAAGAATTCATCATATTCCTTTTTATCCACGGGAACTTTAATCTCACCTTTTATAACTTTTTGTTTAAGTTCCTCAAGCTTGGGCTCAATATCGGAAATCATAGATTTATTGTAATCATTGACAGCATAACCAACACCGTCCTCTGCCAGCCCGAAAATCTGGTAACCGCCCTTGAAATTGCCATCAATATAAGCTTTTATAGTGTCATATACGGATATATCCACTCTCTTCAACATACTGGTTAAAATATACTTTCTTTGATCTTCTTTAGCTGAAAGGGATTGGTCTGAATCCACACCGATGGCTAATTTTTTTTCACCTGTGGCGGCTTCAATGACACCTATACCGGAGGCGCCTGAAGCATGATAAACCACGTCAGCTCCTGCTTTAAACTGTTTTAATGCCAGTTCTTTACCCTTTACAGGGTCTTTAAAGGCATCACCGGTAGTACCTATGTAATCTACCATGGTACCTATTTTCGGATTGATGTATTTTGCTCCCGCAAGGTAACCCACCTCAAATCTCTCGATGAGCGGTGATTTCATGCCTCCTACAAAACCGACCTTACCTGTTTTGGATTTCAATGCCGCTGCGGCTCCTACCAGGAAGGAACCTTCCTGTTCCTTGAAGAGCAAGCAGGAAACATTGGAATCATCTTTCAAGCCATCTATGAAACCATCGATCAATCCAAACTTTACATCGGGAAATTCCTGTGATACCTTTGCTATATGGTCTGTGAACATAAAGCCTACACCAAAGATAAGATTGTAACCATCTTCAGCCAGAAGTCTCATGAGCTGTTCCCTGTTTTCGCCGCCGGCGGAAGGCTCCAGGTATTTGACTTCAATCTTATCGCCAAATTCCTTCTGGGCCTTTTCCAATCCCGCATAGGCACTATCATTAAAGGATAGGTCGCCACGGCCGCCCACATCAAAGACAAGTCCAACCTTAATCTTTTTGATTTCAGGAGCAGGCTGAGTTTGCTGCTGTTGCTGCTGCTCCTGGGCGGGCTGCTGTTCCTGTTTTTGTTCCGTAGCCGGTTTTTGCCCGCAACCTGCAACCAGAGAAACCACTAGAAGCAAGGCTAATCCCACAACCAAAATCTTCTTAGCTTTTAACATAATATCCCCCCATTTTTTATAATTGTTAGACATCCGACATTCCCATATTAGCATTTTTTTGGTAATTCTGTCAAGTATTTATTTTATATTGAATTTTCTATTAATATATTTTTAAGGTCTTGTTTTTTCGGAGGAAGGCTTGATTTATACCTTCCTCCGGTTTTCATTAATATAGTTCTAAGGTATCCATCAATCTCTTTAACATCACAATAGCCTGGGCTCTGGTAGCTGTTTGTTTCGGTGCAAACAGATTGCCCGCCATTCCCTCGACTATCTCAAGTTTATATACTCCTTTTACCGCATCTTTTGCCCAGGGACTTATGTTCATACTATCGGCAAAGGGTAAGCCGTCACCGCTCAAAGTCTTACCAGTAGCGTAATTGTATGCCCTTGCTATCATGGTAGCCATTTCTTCCCTTGTTATTTTTTGGTCGGGGAAGAAGTGATTCTTATCCTTGCCTGTGATTATACCGGCCTTGTATGCCGCAGCTATGTCGTTTTTAAACCAGGCATTATCAGGCACATCCTGGAATATGTTTTCTGATGCCGTGCTCTCCAGTTTCAACATCCTCGTAAGCAGTGCGGCAAACTGGGCGCGGGTTATGCTTTGATCAGGGTAAAATTTAGTATCTTCGATTCCCTTAGCAATATCCCTGGCGGCCATCAGTATTATATTTTGCTTTGCCCAGTGTCTGTCAATATCCGTAAACTTATTCTTGAACTCCATTACGGTGTATTTGCTGAGATGCCCCAAGTCGATTCCGTAGCCGATTACTTTGTCATTTTCATCTTTGACGGCTTCTCCACCTAAACATTCGAGGGTTCCGTGTTCTTTGATGCGATAGATGAAGAAGTTTCCCTGACCGTTCTTATTTAATTTCATTATTAGTCTTACGGGCTTTTCAAATATTTTTTGTTCTTTATCTTCTACCGTTACATTCACATCTATAACATCACCGGCCAGATCAAGGTTATCCGGCAAGTTCTTCAAAAGCTGCTGCACTTCTTGCTTTTGTACTTGCTCTACACTAATTCCGACTTTGGCTCCCGGAGTGGTACCCTGGGTATCGATAGATGACGGATTTACCGTAACTTGAGCCCACGGTGTGGCTACGGTGACCTTAATGCCTTTTTGAGCCAGTTTTTCTATGGAAGTTGCACTGATGCTTACATTTACCTGAGGCCCTACGGCCTTTTGCTGATCTATTACCGCAGTAAAACCTTCCTGCTTTAAAACTTTATCTATAGCCTCATCAGTAACTTCCACTTTCACCCGACCATCGGTAGTTGTTACATTAAGTTCGGATTCAGGGATGACTCCCGGGCTGGTGGAAGGTTCTTCCTTCTTTTTATTTTCTTTCTTCTTATGATCCTCATCGCTATCATCATCTTTTAATGGTGAATATATTGATATTCTTCCTTCAATCACCGGATTTACAGGACTATGTTGCTGCAGGTATTCCTTAAATACTTCATAATCCACAAACCCTATATCTATTACCTTGCTTGCTTCCTTAAAGGAAGTGTAGCCGTCTCCGCCTCCGGCCATGAAGTTATTTGTGGCTACCAGGTACCTGGCGCTTCTATTTATGGAACTGTAACCTTCCCAGGTCTTTACCTTAACGTCAACGATGCGCTGTCCTACCGGTTTTTCAGGGTCCCATGTGAATTTAAGTCCTGCCACCTGGGGGAATCGACCGGCTTTTTGTTCAACCTGGCTTACGCCGTTTTCCAGTGCAGCGATGATTTGTTCACCGGTAAGCTCCAACACTACCAGGGTATTCCCAAAGGGCATTACTGTAAGGACTTCTCCCAAGGTAATATCACCTTCATCAATGGAAGCTCTTATACCGCCGCCATTAGTAATAGCCATTGAAGCTCCGCCTAGTTTTGAGGCTTTTTCCAGCATAGCATCGGCGATGAGGTTGCCGAGATTTGTTTCTTTTGTCCTGACATTATCCCTCGCGCCGTCAAGGGCTACCTGGGTTTTACCTACCACTGTGTTTTTGAGTTCTTCCAGAGGTGCTTTATAAGTTGCAAGTTTTTCAGCGAATTCCTGATCTTCCGCATAGACATAATTTCCATCCGCATCTTTTGCCGCTACATCAATCAAGCGGCCTTCGTATTCCTTAACTAATCCCACATCATCAAAGTCCACATCGAGTCTACCCAGATACTTCCCATATTCATTAGCCTGCACCACAAGAGTGGGAGTATTATATTGCGCATCCGTAATCACCGCAGGATAGTCTGAAGGTTTGGTATGGCTGTGACCACCAACTATAATGTCAATACCTTCTACTTGTTCGGCTAGATCCTTGTCCTTATCCCAGCCCAGATGGCTGATGGCTATGATTTTGTCTATACCTTTATCTTCCAGCATATCTACTGCAGAAGCCGCCGATACAAAAGCATCATTGATCTTTATCTTGTCACCGGGGCTGGAAATCTCACCGGTATCTTCTGTAGTAACCCCAATGAGACCTACCTTTTCTCCATTTACATCAACTATGGCAGCGGGGGTAAATACTTGCTTTAAGGGATTCCCCTACGGAGCCTTCTCCTACACTATTTTTGAATAAGGAACTCAATGCAGGTTCGGTACTAAAATCAAAGTTGGAGTTTATTATGGGGAATGCGGCTTTATTGATAAATTCGGCCAGTGCAGTGGGGCCCTTATCAAATTCATGGTTGCCGAGGCCCATAGCATTATATCCCAGCATATTCATAAAATCTATATCGGCCTGGCCTTGATATTTGGTAAAGTAAAGGGTTCCGGAAAACACATCGCCGGCATCTAACAACAGATTATTATGAGCTTCTGACCTAATAGTCTTAACCACTGTAGCTCTCCGGGCTATATCATCCAGATGTGCGTGGGTATCGTTTGTGTGCATGATAGTGAGACTCCAGTATTGTGGCTCTTGTGTCGTTTCTTTAACCAGGTCTGTAGGGAAGCGCACCCTTACTCTAGGGCCGGCGGCACCTATAGAAGCTATGCCTATGACCGTATATTTATCTCCTACTTTAAGGCGGCTCATGTCAATGCCCAGGTAGCCGTCCACATGGATGTAGGCTTCTCCCGAACCGTCATCTATCTTGAAGTAGCTGGCAGGTTCGTTAACGTCAGTTATAGTGCCTCCTGTCTGTACCAGCATGCCGGTATACTGAGAGTTCATGGCATCTTTAGTTGAAAGCTTCTTGGGCTCTACTGGAGTCCCAGGGCCCACATACAGCACTTCCATATCGGCATTTTCATAGGCAAGTTCCATTTCGCCTTCAAACATCTGCACTCCGCCGGTGGCGATAACAACAGTGCCTATGGGCAATTCTTTGCCCTGGGTGCCGTAGAGGGAAATGCCGCCGGTTTCATCTTGAATGTATACGGTATCAAAGAAGTTGTTTGTGGGTGATGTCACTACACCCTGAACCGTTACAATATCTCCTATTTTCGCATTCTTTCGCACATCAGCTATGGTCCTTATGCGATCAATCTTAGCCAGCCAATCGATGAGCCGCAAGGTAAAAGCGGTGTTGCTCACATCATTTACTATTTCATAATCCGAGTAGAAGTATCGCCCCGCCAC
The DNA here is from genome assembly GCF_003691585.1 of Biomaibacter acetigenes. Lineage (GTDB taxonomy): Bacteria > Bacillota > Thermosediminibacteria > Thermosediminibacterales > Tepidanaerobacteraceae > Biomaibacter > Biomaibacter acetigenes. The sequence continues at coordinate 2,013,396 of NZ_CP033169.1, forward strand.
CACCAAGCGGCCGGAGCCGATATTTTCTTTAGCTATAAGGGGGATCTTGTCACCGTCGGGACCTGCAGTCTGGTTCGAATCATTTTCCCCGCCTACTGCATTATTATATGTGTAATATCCTGGCTTTACATTGAAGTTATAGGATGTCTTGTTGCCTGCCACAAGGATTTCAATGCCGCTAGCCGGGTCATTGGTTAAGGCCTTTAGGTTCTCATCCACCAGGGAGCAGCCGCTGAAATAGCGTATGGCTTCCAGGTTCTTATTGAGGCCGCTGGGAGCATCGGGTATGGTGCGGGCATATACCGACCATTTCATACCTCCGCTGTAGTTTTCTGAACTGTTGGGTTCATATACGTTATCATTGTTGAGGCGGATGCCGGAATTCATTTTCGCAAGCAAGGCATTTAGCATGGTATTACCATCATGGTAGTTGTTATCGGCACTACCTTCAAACTGATAATTTGATTTTGATGCCAATAGCAGCGAACCACCGGCCTTTACCCATGCAGCAACAGCATCCATTTCCTCTTGTGTAAGGTTTTTACTATAATCGGTCGGAGTGTTGAGTATCAGCACATCTGCATCTTTTAGCAGGTCAGAAGTCAATGTCTTTGTATTAAATGAAGCATTGTATCCATATCGCCTCAAAAGTTCCATGAGGTCATTGTGCGTGCCGGGCACTTCGGAATTTGCATGTCCCTGGTCAACGAGTATCTTTTTGCCGTTAGATTCCACCACTTTTACAGCTTTTGAAAGTTCCGTCACCGTAGTGACATTCTCTATGGGGGTTAGCACTGCGTAGATCCTGGTCTGGCCTGCTGCCGAAGGCTTCCACGTCACACTTGCCTCTTTTTTATCCCCTGCAGCAATTCTGTCTATGGTGACGGTGTCGATAAGATTACCGGCATCTTTACTGCCTTGATAGAACTTAACTTCCAGGTTTTCTACAGGGCGCACACCCATGTTGGAAACGGTAGCCGTAAGGGTAGTATCAAAGTTTGGTAATGTGGGTTCGGGATTTATCTTGAGCTCTACGAGTTTCACATCATTTTCTCCACCGGCCACAAATATGGGGCTTGAAAAGCCAAGCTTTCCGCTCTTATGATATACCTTTACCACATACCAGTGGGAACCGGAACCTGGAGTAACACTCGGATTCCATGATACGTCTGTTTTCCCGCCTGCCTGATACGTATCTATTACTTTCCCACCATTGGTAACAAGTTCCAGTTTATCTATGGGTTGAATTTCATCTTGGGCTGTGATTTCAAAATTCAGTTTCCCATCTGTTATGTCCTTGGAGTCCAGAACACTTCCCATCCAGTAACCGTTAGCTTTCATAATAAGTTCCAGAGTCCTGGTTTCTGTGGAGTAGACTCTTCTTTCCCTCAAAGCCTCAATAAATTCATCATGACTCAATTCATCTGCCACTACCACGGTGAGGTTGTCAGGATCTCCCCAGTTCATGGAGTGGTTATCCTGGGCGTTTACCGCTCCCACGTGCCAGCCGTTGTCAAGGGCCCTGTAATACCATTCTTCTGCACGAGAGTAAGAATATGGAGGAGCACCGTTTCCGGTTTCTATGAGGTTTAATATGCGGTCCACTTCGGGAACATAGCCCAGGTTATTAAAGGAATCGCTGGGCCAGTTGGGATGGTTAAATTCTGCTACCGCATCGGGCTGATTTTCCAGCCAGTTGTAAAACTCCCTCAACCCTGTCATGGTCTTTTTAGCTTCTACATATTTATCGGTGTTGTGGACATTTATGTGGCCCCAGTCGCTAGAAGTCATCTCAAAGCCGCGCAGGGCAAGGAAATCGGGATGCTGTTGATTGAAAGCAGCGGCCATTTCGCCGGTCTTGGTCCATTCGGAATTTTCCTTGGCAAGGAATTCTTTGGTTTTCTCTATATATTCATCACCCTGGAGGGAATTGGAATGATCCGTTACCACAAGAAAATCGAGCCCCTTGCTGCGTGCATGCTCATATGCATCTGCCGGAGTGCCTTGACCGTCGGAATAAGATGTATGTGAATGGGGGATACCGTAAAAGAATTTCGGATCCGTCACGCCGTCGTCGACATTGAAATACCAGGAATATTCCGCTGTCCTATATACCGCATCGGTCACGGAAATCGTGACATCATGCTCGCCATAGGAAAGTTCGGTAGAAGGTGTATATGTTACCGTCCCTTTTTGAGTTTCGGGTTTGAAATCTATGGTAGCGGAACTTGTAACATCGCTGCCATCAAGTTTTATAGTTACATTTCCATTCAACGGATTTATGTTCGCCCCGCCCCTTTCAAAAGTGGCGGAAATGGTGGGCTTTTTGTTATAGGTAAAGGCCATGTTGGCAGGGTGAACATTATATATCAAAGGTTTATCTTCCACAACCTCTTGCTTTTCCACAATATCAGCAGAAGAACGGGGGAATATCTGGTAACCGGAAGTAAATGGACTTTTATTATCGTATTGTCCTACAATACCTGTAATTGTATATGTTTTGCCTACTTGCAATATCTTGGAAGGATCGATGCCGGAAGTTTGCATCACCCGTAGAGTAATCTCATTGGCACCATTGATATCTGTTATCTTTACATTATAACCTCCACTGGCAGGACTTGATGGAATACTGCTCACTTTAGCCTCTATTTTGACCAGCATCCCTTCAAAGGGTTCAGCAGTACTAAAAGATGTAAGCTTGTCTAATGTTATATTTTGTGGTGCCGGTAGTGGATTATTACTGCTTAAAATCTCTATAAATTTGGGATCGCTGCCAGAGGTTAATTCGGTCAGGCCATTGTAAAAATCGACCTTTCCTGTTACCCTAACTTTATCCCCCTGTTTTACATCAGGAAGACCACTACCGTATATAGCGATGCCGCCGGTTCCATCCTGAACATAAATCGTCTTGCTAGCATCAATTACTCCTTTTCCCACAGTAACAATACCCTCAATCGTAATATTATCCTCTTTTAAGCGCGTAGGGTTTCCGTTTTCGTCCACAGTATCCACTTGATTTATAGGTATTACTTGCCGTTCCTGAGCACTTTCAATTTTAAAACTCCAAGTATGGGTTGTAAGACCCCCTTTGTTATTATATATTGATACACTTACGGTCTGATCTCCTATATCGAGATCTGTTGTAGGTATATAACTAATCTTATATACTGAATCAATGATTGAAACATTGTTCGAAACTTCAGTGCCATTCAATTTTAACGAAACAAATCCGGGGTCTGCATTTTTTCCCCATGTGAATTCAGTATATATTTCGGGTTTTCTTTCAGTGATTGTTCCTTGAGGCCCATAGTTCAATATTACTGGATCAGTAGTTTCGCTGATAATTATATCATCTGTAGACCTTGGGAATAGCTCTCGACAATCCTTATAGCAGGAACTAATGCCAACAAAATTATATTTATTGCTCTCACCCTTAGCTAAACCCTGAAGATAAGTCTTAATTTCTGAACCGGCCTGAGCATATACCAGTAGTCTGTTGGAGCCGTCGGTAGTTATATAAATGCCTCCGGAACCGGTATTATAATCTTCAGTTATCCAAGCATTTTCTATCTTTATTAATTTACCTTCATTTTCTTCTCCTATTTCATAGATAGTAACAGAAATAGGTTCAGGAGTAGGAAAATTATCTCCTGGGAGAATAATGTATGAAGAAACCGTAATCTGCCGATCTCCATTAAAATCATTAACAGTACCGGTGACCTCAACTTCCTGTCCTATTTGTACATTAGTAATATTCCCTTTATAAAGCCTTATGCCGGCTGTGTTATCTTGAATCCATGCACTAGGGCCTAAAACAGCAGTAACTTCACCCCTAGTAGTAACAGTGGTGTTATTGGCTGATGCCCGGGCTTCAGAAATAGTAAATAATCCCGGTGTATTGTTTGTTACCTCTTGGTCAGTGAAATCGGCTGCGTCGTTGCCTGCAGCATCCTGAATAGGATTGGTTCCCGCTATATAGCTTACGGTTACATTATCGCCCGCCTTAACGGCCTCTGCCAGGGTAAGGTTAACCGTGCTGCCGGAGATGGCTACATTGGTGGGCGTAGCTTGTGCCTGACCGTTCACCTTTACGGTAAAATCATTGACGGCCGGCACGGAGGCTTCATCCAGAATTTCATTATATATAATTACGAGCCGGTCTCTGCTTATTTCTGCAGAATTTAATACCGGAGGTTGAGTGTCTTCTCTACCGCTGCCAAAGCCGTCCATAGTATGGCTGCCAAGATATTCAAAAGTATCCTTAGGATAAGCATCCCACTGGTCAGCAGGATCAAAATCATCATAAGGATTGCTATCACCGGCACTTATCGAACTCTTACGCACCAGAGTATGGTCCGCAGTTGTGTTATCACCTGTGCCCCAAGCGGTTCCAGGATCTTCGCCTACTTTGCCGATGACATCGATGATATTGCCGTTATGTTTCAATACTATAGCATCGTCACCATTGAAATTAATCACGCTGGAGTTTTGTAGGTCTGCTTTATCCTTTATAGCCTGGGCAGCACTTGTGTTGCACATTACGTATACTTCTCCACTGGCTAAGTTTCCGCTAAGAAGCAAAGTTTGTGAAGCGGTTTGGCTACCGTTAGTATAAAGCTCCAAAGTGTAATCACTGAGATTGACCTCGTTCGCCGTTCCGTTATAAATCTCGATAGCCTTGTTATTACTACTTCCCTCAATATATTCGGAAATAAAGAGGTCGGCGGCGTAATCCGCCCTCGCTTCCCTTTCCCCTATCGTCCCTACCGGGACGAGGCCTAACCCCAGGGAAAATACCAGCAGCACTACCAGCAAGCGTTTCCAATAAAAATACGCTTTTGAAGAACTTATCAAGGTTATTCCCCCTAAATATTTATTCTAAAAAAGGTCGGAACATTTTCAAATAATTACATATTACGTTTTACACGACTTGAAATTTATGTAATTTTTTTCGTGTAATTATCCAGGTGTTTTATTTTTTCCTATCCCCCCTTTTCTGGTTTTTTAATGTGTTATTAAAATCCCTTGTTACACCCCCTCTCCTAAAAACAATTTTTAGGCAAAGCCTTCCGCTAGCACATAGAGAACGCTCCATTTAATAATAAAATATCTTTGTTAATGTGTAGTTAATTTTTAGTAAACTTGAAGTTAAGTTTGTCTTTTTTAATTGTCCGACATCAGACATTTAGATTTTAACACACTTTACGAAAGTGGATCAAGTAAATTTTGTCTTTTCACCCTTTTCTAATTTTTGTAATATTTGTTGTTATTTTGTAAACGGGTGTCAGAAGATGATGAATTATATAATTTAATGTCTTTTTACGAGCTAGAAATGATGAAAAAATAAAACAGGCCTTTTTTAAAGCCTGTTTTATTCGCAACCGATATTTAGCCTAAAAATAGATTTTAAACATCAGGTAGTATAATTTTCATATTTTAAAAGAAATCTATCCGCCCTGAACCGCCGGTTCCACCCTGGGGGCGTCGGCCCAGAGGCGTTCCAGCATGTAATACTCCCTGTCGGGACCATAGAAAATATGAACTATTATATCATAAAATCCAGCAAAACCCATCGTGCTTCATCATATCCTTCTTTGCCGCGAAGGGTAAAGCCTTCTTCTATGAGTTTTTTCTCCACCTCGTCGGCTAGCGCCTTTACATGGATAAGCGACCTGCCTGTAGCTATCACAAAGTAATCCGCCAAGATTGAAATCCTGCTTATGTCTAGTATCACCACATCCTGACCCTTTTTATCTTCCAGAGTTTTTGCAGCAAGCAAAGCACAGTCTTTAGGGTCTCGTGCCATCAATTTCCCTCCATCAATTTATATCTTTTCCAACTATCACCGTAGTCAGGCCTGCCTGAAGCTGAGGCTCTTCCTTCATTTCAGCGTTTGTAAAAATCTTGGCTATTTTTTCAGCATCATCTTTTTTTTCTTTCGGGTAAATGATGGTAGTTGTCTCATAGTCAAAGCTATCTGCATTGGCCACCCTGACTACCTTAAACCCTTTTTGTTCCAGTTCCCTGGCTATTTTGGAAGCTACACCGGAAGAACCATTGCCATTTAGTACTGCCACTTTTGAATATCCACCATCAAAAAAAATCTGGTCAATCATATCGTTCATCTGGGATTGAAACGGTATGAAATAACTCACACCCGAGATATATTTACCTTCACCGGGCAATATAAAAGTTTTTATATTGTCCGTGCCCACCTGTCTGGCAAAATTGGCCAGGCCCGCAATTTCAAGAGGTCCTATATCAGTCTCCACATTTTCCTGGACGGTATTTATGATTTTGGGCAATTTTAAAAGAGTCGACGGTTTTAATATCGTCTTGCCCACAGCCTCAATAAATTTTTGCTGTGCTTTTACCCTGTCCAGGTCACCGCCGGGGTAGTGCCTGAACCTCACAAACTGTTCGGCTTTATCCCCGTTCAACACCTGCAAGCCAGGTTTTAAATCTATATGAAGATTGCCCGCATTGTCATCATATTTCATGGGCTTTTCTATATTTATTTCGACTCCACCCAGGGCATCAACTATTTCTTTAAAGCCTTTATAATTCACAACCACGTAGTTATGGATGGGAATACCTAGAAAATCCTTGACGGTCTTCACAGCCAGGTCCGGACCGCCAAAAGCCATAGCCGCATTTATCTTCTCAACGCCTACTCCCGGAATTTTAACTCTGGTATCCCTGGGAATGGATAATACCTTTATATCCTTTTTATCTCTGTCAATGCTGAAAACCATCATGGTGTCAGACCTATGCCGGTTATGTTCCTCGCTAGCTCCGATGGTCCCTGCATCGAGGCCCAATAATAGGATATTAAGCCTCCCGCCTTTCACAAATTCGTCGGTATTTGTCAAGTTGCCGCTATTAGGATTGCCGGGATTCGGCTTGTTTAAACTGTGAAATACATAGTAAAAGCCGCTGCCCACCGATAAAACTATGAATAATACGGCTATTAGAGTATATTTAAAAAACTTTTTCATGCTTTCCCCTCTCTCCTTTTATGCAAAAGAATAAAGTTTCTGGCACACACAGTCCTTGGATGTAAAAGGCTTTCTCTTTCTGTCACATATTTTATGGTTGAATCGTAAGCAGAGATCATAGCTTCATCAAGGTCTTTGAAAGCTTTAACCCTCAGGTCCTCGACACCGGGGAAACACCTGCCCGGTTCTATATAATCCGAAAGAAAAATGATTTTTTCAAGCAAAGTCATATTTTTATCCCCGGTGGTGTGCAATCTTACCGCATTAAGAATTTCTTCATCATCAACACCAAAATTTTTTCTTGCAATTGCAGCACCCAACGGTCCGTGAATTAAGGCAGGCTCAAGTTTTTCAATATCATCTAACAGTATACCAAAATTTTCAACCATTTTCAACTGAGATTCGGCTGGTATATCCCTGGCACAGTCATGTATAAGCCCGGCAATTCCAGCCTTTTTAACGTCCGCTCCGTAACGACGGGCCAGAATTATAGATGTTTCCATCACTCCCAGAGAATGCTTAAACCGGCTTTCCTTTAGACCAGCTTTTAGCTTTAAAATTATTTCATCCCTGGAAATCATTTCAAATCACCCGTAAATTCCATGTTTTTTAATATACATCTCTACACTTTCAGGGAGAAGATATTTTATAGAAAGCTTTTCTCGTACCCTCCTCCTGATTTCCGTTGAAGAAATATCCATTCCCGTCACTTCCATAGGATAAACTTCCTTGCCATATAGTTTTTTTATTTCCTGGAGTTTTTGCTTCAGTTTTTCCATAGGGTATCCGGGTCTGGTGGCAGCAATAAAAGTACACATATTCAAAACTTCCTGCACGTCTTTCCAGGTCAATATGTCCAGTACGGCATCAGCACCGCTGATAAAAAAAAGAGATGTATCTTTTTCATACTCCCGGGCAAAATAGCGCAGCGTATCTATGGTGTAGGTATAGCCTGTCCGGTCGATCTCCACCCTGGATACCTTGAAAAAAGGGTTACTATTTATGGCAAGAGCGGTCATAAGGTATCTGTGCTCGGCAGGAGTAACGGTATAATTCTTTTTATGAGGTGGGTTGCCCGCAGGTGTAAAAATCACCTCATCCAGGTTAAAATATGTTCTTGCCGCTTCGGCTGTTACCAGATGGCCGTAATGAATAGGGTCAAAAGTACCCCCCATTATCCCTACCCTATTCTGTTTTGACAAATTAAATCCTCCCCCAACATTTACTTTTAAAGATTATATCATTCGAAGGAACATTTTTCAATTTTTACTCTATATAATAAAATTCCACATCGCCTATTTTTACACTATCACCCTGTTTTATACCCTTTTTTTTAAGAGCTTCATCCAGCCCTATTTTTTTAAAAGTCCTCTGTAGCCTTTTTACGGCAGACTCATTTTCCAGGTCTGTCATAGCCACAAGTCTTTCCACAAGACTGCCGGAAACTGAAAAAACCTGACCACCTTTGCTTATTTTAAAGGGTTCCTCCTCACGGATTGTATATTCTTTGATTTCTTCAGTTTCCACTGTTTCAGGCATCTTGCTCAGTATTTGCTGAATCCTTAACAAAAGCTGCTTTACACCCTGCCCTGTAGCTCCGGAAATGGGCATTACCTCGAACCCTTCTTTTTTAAAGGCAGCTTCAATCCTTTCATAATTTTCCCGGGCTTGAGGCAAGTCCATCTTATTGGCAGCAATTAATTGGGGCTTTTGCGATAGTTTAAGGCTGTATTCCCTCAGCTCGCGGTTTATTACGTGAAAACCTTCAATAGGATCGTTTTCCAAACCGGCGGCATCTATCACGTGCACCAGAAGCCGTGTCCGCTCTACATGCCTTAAAAACTCGTGGCCAAGTCCCAGGCCTTCATGGGCTCCTTCGATGAGTCCGGGGATATCTGCCACCACAAAGCTTCTCCCTTCGCCGGTGCCCAAATCCACTACTCCCAGATTAGGGGATAAAGTGGTAAAGGGATAATCGGCTATCTTGGGCCGGGCCGAAGTCATCCTGGATAAAAGCGTAGATTTGCCCGCATTTGGAAAACCTATTAATCCTACATCTGCAATGAGCTTTAACTCCAACAAAATCCACCGCTCTTCACCCGGTTCACCTTTTTCCGCAAAATCCGGGGCCCGGTGAATCGATGAGGCAAACCTTGCATTGCCTCGCCCCCCGCGTCCTCCTCGGGCAGCTATAAAAGTCTGTCCATTTTCCACAAGATCAGCCAGAACATCCCCCGTTTCTGGGTCCTTGACCACTGTTCCGGGCGGAACTCTAATAATCAAGTCCCCGGCACTCCGGCCAACTTTATTTGACCCCTGGCCATGTTCTCCTTTTTCAGCCTTGTAGTGAACTTTATATTTGAAATCCATCAGGGTGGAAAGTCCTGAGTCCACCATAAGCACCACATCTCCACCTTTTCCCCCGTCGCCGCCGCTGGGACCTCCTCGGGGTACATATTTTTCCCTCCGGAAAGCTACCGCGCCATTTCCGCCATCGCCGCCTTTTACGTATATTTTGGCCCTGTCTATAAACAAATTGTATCCCCTTTCTTTAATACCAGAAATATTATGATTTTCCTTTAAAAGGATTCCCTTTTTTTTAAAATTATATATAGGAACCTGTAACTGGTATGGATTTAGAGCATGAAATTATTTTTTCATGAAGGGATTCGGAGCACAGCTCTATTCTGGATTTGTTTAATATTATTTTTACCTGCTTTTGACCTTCAACTCCATTTAATTTTGGTATAAATCTCTCCGCCATTTGTGTTAAATTTGCCGTGACCATCCTTCGTGCACCAAAATCATCCGTTATCTCTACTAAAACATCAATCTCATATTGCCTGAGAAGGTTAACCACTTCCAGCAAGCTGCATATTAGCTCAGGATCTTTAAGGGTATAAATCCTGCTTAAAGCTTCATCATTCTTTTTAATATTGTTTATGTAATTCAGCACTCTATCATACTTTTTTAATTGTATCATGGTATATATAATCTGCAGGTGGTTATGGAAATCATGTCTTTGGATCCGAAAAGCTTTGAGCAGCCTGTACCATTTCATATTTGGATTTTTATACATCTGGTTATACACAATCATACACCCTGCGCCAAAAAGCAGGATGCATAACCCCCCGGCAATTCTCTCCATAAGTTCCGATTCATCTATTGTTGATAGCAGGATAGTCACCAATGCCTGAACACCCATAATCAAGATTATTGACCACGGCCTTTTCAAAGAACCCAGTCCTTTCATAAAAAAATACAGGCTATTTGTTTATTCTATATTTTTTCCCAATTTCCTGCTAAAAATTAACAATAAAAAAGCTCCTTATTAAGGAGCTTACATTTCTGCGTATACGCTAACCTGTTTTCTATCCTTACCGTTTTTCTCAAATTTTACATAACCATCAACTTTAGCAAAAAGAGTGTGATCTACCCCTATTCCCACATTTTTTCCGGGATAAACCCTGGTACCTCTCTGACGTACCAGGATACTGCCGGCACTTACAAACTGCCCGTCAAATCTTTTTACTCCCAGGCGTTTTGACTCACTGTCACGGCCGTTACGGGTACTACCCATTCCTTTTTTATGAGCGAAAAGCTGTAAATTCATCTATAGCACCTCCTTTTTGGTTTTCACCTGAACATATTCCGGGTAGGATTCTGACATGTCTTTAAGTCCCAGTAATATAGTTTCCGCAATAATACCGGCTTTTTCCCGGGCATCATCCGGGATATTGTCAGGAATTTCCAGCGATAAATAGCCTTCTTCCTTCACAACCCGCGGTTTAAATCCAGCTACGTTTTCAAACCCCAGGATACACGTTTCAATGAGGGCCGATACCCCTGCGCAGACTATATCCTTTCCATAGTCCGCAAATCCTGCGTGTCCTGATACCTTAATGCTTTTAAACTTTCCGCCGATATCCCTTAATACTATAACTTTTATCATTTTAAGCTTCTATTTTTTCAATTTTAACTTCGGTAAACGGCTGGCGGTGACCCTGTTTCCTGCGGTAATTCTTCTTGGGCTTGTACTTGAAGACGATAATCTTTTCTCCCTTGCCATGCCTTAAAACCGTGGCTTTTACCCTGACATTTTCAAGGTATGGTTTTCCTACCGAGAGCTGATCATCTTTAGATAATACCAGTACCTTATCAAATTCAACGGTTTCGTCTTCGCCGACAGCAAGTTTTTCCACCCGGAGTACATCGCCTTCGGACACTCTGTACTGTTTTCCACCGGTCTCAATAATTGCATACATAAATAAAAACACCCTCCTTCTATCTCGCCGGGATTTCCGGGCCGGAACAAAACCCGTATTCCCGGGGCTTGTTCCCGTCATATACCCGACCCGTGCGGTGGGTGGCAAGGTAAAACCACCTATGCTATTTTAGCATAAGCATTAATCCATGTCAATTGTTCGCCGTTCAAAAGGTTTAGTTTTTGGAAATCGCTTTAGGGAAGTGCCATACAAGGGTTTTAGGCTTTTCTTTTGTCGTTTCTTTACTTCTTATCTCTCTTGCCGCTTCTTCAAAGTTGATAACCTTTCTTTCTTGTTTTCCGAAAGCCGCTTATCTTCTGGCTCTAATGTAGACTCTACTTTTGATGCATTTTCTTGCGGGGTCGCTTTTAGGTCCTCGGATGAGGTTTGCTGTTCGATGCCTTCTTCAACTATTTCCTGAAAGTTTTATGCCCACTTTCTTCTACAGCTTCTTTTACATCTTTATCCGTCGTGTTTTTGGGTTCTAAAACTTTGGAAACTAGAGTATGTAGTGCTTCCTCTTCTTTGTTTTCCAGGGCCATGTTTACATTTGTTGTTTCTTCCTGAATCTTATTTCGAAATTCTTTCCTGTTTGTACCTAAAAAAATTGAAAGGCTCAAAATATTGGCCATTAATAAAGTGTAAATGAGCGAAGACTTGCTTGGTTCCCTCAAGTCCTTCATTAAATCCCGAAAATCCAGCATTTCAAGACCCCCTTTTTTTTGATTCGATTTTGCGATTTTTACAGATATTGTAGCCGACAATTTAAATTTTTAGGAAATTGAGGTGTGATATCATCACACCTCTTTTCCCTAGCGATGTAGACTCATAAATTCAACTTCAAAATCTAAAGGAAGCTATGTCGTTTATCTTATGAAATTTCTTATCTCTATTATATATTATATATATGTGAACAGTTCTTAAAATGTGACATTACTCAGCCATAATCAGAAGAATTAAAACCAAAAAAATAATGAACATATCATGTAAAGTGTCTTCCGCCAGTATCAATGAAGACCCCTCCCTATCCTTTTTTCTCTATTATAGAATATTCATATTCCCGAAGTTAGTTGCTATTTACATGGTCATGGTCCCCCTATCGGTTTCTACTACCTTTAGTATTTGTTCCTCTGTTCCATTTTCAGCGTTTATATAAATGAAATACCGTTCATCCTTCAGCTTTGCGTCCACTTCATAACATAACTTTTCCTTAAGGGCAGGATCAGGAATAAGGGTGAACCTGATTCTGTCAACCTTTAGATTTTTATTTAACCTCTTTATTACATCTTGTTTTGAAAGTTTGACAGTGGGCAGATTCCTGGGCCTGTGGAATGTAAAATAACCCACACCGTCGAAACCTACTATTTGCCCGTTGTCCAGAGCCACTTCGGTCTTTATGAAGTCGGGGTATAGCAGCACATCACCTTCTTTGGGAACAAAAGTTATGGTGACGGTACCATCCTGACTCAATGACCCCGTAGGTTCCATATTGGTATATCCTTTAGAATTTAAAAAAGCTCTGGCGTGATCTACGGCTTTTTTTAAATCAATTTTCTGTGTTCCAATTGCCCTCGTATTCAAATACCAAATTACATGCCCTCCCTTTTCGCTGACATCCATAACTATTTCGGGGGTTTTTCCACCTTTCCTGGTTAATTCAACATTATAGGCGGGAATATTTCCCCTAGCCTTTCCGGTGACATTGATATCATACCGGACCTTGTCCGGATTATCCACGAAGTTTACTGCGATATCTTTTGCCCGGGATTCTGTTATGGTGGTTCCGGTTAGACCCATGGGTTTTATATTTTCCACATGGTCTGAAAAGGGCCCGTCGTAGGTTATGGTCGGAACCTCGTCCTTTAATTTCTGATCGATGACCGCAAACTTATCCGCCATGGCCTGGGGAAGTTTTTTCATTCTTCCGGCGGCAAAAGCTTTATTTTCCCATTTTATCCTGCCTGAGGCCACATCGTCCTGGAGTTCCCGGAGTTTTTTATTTAAATCCTGGGAATATTTTTTAAAGTCTTCTATCTTTTTCCACTCATCCTGCGTTATTTTTTCACCATTAACTATTTTTTTCGCAAGACTGTAAGAAAAATCTCCCAGTTGTGCAAAGAATTTTTGACTGTTGGTCATGTCTTTTTGCCCTAACGGAAGCTGGGAAAGGCTGGTCCTGGCTCCTTCCGCCTGGTGCCATATGGTTGTAAAGGCCATTATCCTCTGGGCATCGGAAGAAGTTACAAGACTTTTGGAAATAAGCAGGTTAAGGTTATTTACCTGGTCGATCAAATCAAAAAAACCCCTCTGATACGATGCTTCCAGGGCATTTTCCGCCGAATAAGCCCTGTTTGATACTGACCAGAAGCCAAAGACAATTCCTCCTATCAACAAAAGGCCGATTAACAATAAATATATCCTTTTCAAATTTAAATCCCCTCCATAAAACTATCTTCCGAATACATGCCTGCCTATTTGTGTCACAATACGGCGGGTCCAAATCCAGGGACTTACCCACTTATAGGGGTTCCAAAAATAAAGGCTGCCATAGGTGGGGTCCCACCCGTTCAATGCATCCCGAGCAGCATTGAAGTTGCTCCGGCTGGGATAGGTCGCCCATATCTGACCGTTGCTTACGGATTCAAAGGCGCCCGGTTGAAAAATAACACCAGCCACCGTAGGAGGAAATTTAGGATGTTTTGCACGGTTTAAAATCACCGCCGCTACACCGACCTGGCCCAGGTACGGCTCCCCTCTAGCCTCTCCCGATACGAGCCGTGCAAGGAGCATGTAATCCCCGTTCCACGAAGAGACGGCATAGCTTTGAGCCCTTGCCTGGGCCACTTGTTCCAAACTATTTTGACGATAAAAAATAAAAACACCTACTACGATTAGGATGATTAAAAAGATTATCTTAAGCTTTGAAAACCCAGTTTTCATCATATAACACCACCTTGCATTCTATTTTATTTTTAGTTTGCTACATTTTTGAATCATTATTCCGGCACCATTTATTACCCTTTTTTCATATAATATTTTAGAAACGCTATTTGAGGAGGGGATCCTTTGAGTAAAGAAGAAAATAAAAAAACCCCCCCAACCAATCCCAGGCCTAATCCTTATACCCTTTTTCTCATTTTGATATTGCTAATAAATTCCACAGGCCATACATGTATTTTTAAAAAAACAAACATAAATAAACGCAAGGACCGGGAGGGAGGAAAGTGAAGATACTGACTCTTGGGGAAGACGACATGCAGCTATTAAAGGCAATCAAGCCTTTTATGAGCTCCAAAGGCCAGGGGATCATAGATACATTTACTATGGTCATGAACATTTTCAAGCCACAAGACCCCCAGCAAAAAATAAATTACGACGCTCTTACAGAGTTTTTAACAATAATGAATGAATCTTACGAAAGCCAAAAGGCACTTAAAAAGGTAGAGAAAAATAGCTCTGAAGAGCAGACCGCCTCGCCAAAATCTCATGATGTAGAAAATCTTTTGAATGTATTGGCAGATAAAAAATGACCTTAATTTTTCCAGGAGGTGCTGATATGAGTAATAGGGCAGTATTTGCGCTTTTTCTAGTCCTGATTTTGCTATTCTTTTCCGACGGCGCAGTTTCTAAAGAAGCACAAGACCCCAAAAAAACCGAAGCAAAGCCGACCACTAAATGACTTTTAGGGCTTTTAGCCCTAATTTTTTGTTCATCATTCGCATGTTTAGCACATATACTTTACTGAATGAATTTATGGAGGTGTCGTTAAAAAATGCTGGGTGACATGGAAAAAATGGTGAAGATGTTTCAAGATGAAATAAAACATTTGAAAGACGAACTGAGAAACACCCATTTTACCGGGGAATCTTCAGATGGCAAGGTCATTGTTACATTCAACGGTCTCGAAGAACTAGTAGATGTCAATTTTTATATGGAAGAAATGGACCCCGAGGTAAAAAAATCCCTGGAACAGGGGACAACTCAAGCAGTTAGCAGGGCTCTTATAAAGGTAAAGGATCATTTGAAGCAGAAGTTTTCCGACACCGGAATGTTTGGAGGGATATAATTGGCGGAAAATGAAAACAACCCGAGAGCCGATTTATTGAATACGGTAATGGATGTCATTCATGGAAAGCGAGGACAAAATATCAACGAGCTGGTGAGCTTGCTCGCTTTAAGCAATCTTCTAGGAATAATCACCTTCCTGAATTCCCAGGATTTAAAGCTGGATATGGGATCTTTTTCCAAATCCGGCAATTCGGATTTAAAAGAAATGGCTATGAATCTTTTAGGTTCAATGGGGAGCGGTTCATCCGATAAAAAAATAAATCCCGCCATGCTTTTAAACCTTTTAAAGACCCTGTCTCCGGGGGAAAGCTCATCTTCGGAAATAAAGAGCGGTGAAAAAAGCGAAGATAAGACAAAAACCTGAAAAAATTTAAGCCGTGCCTGAAGCACGGCTGTTATTTTGTTTTTTTATTAGTCATCAGAGAAGAACAGGAGAATCAGTATCAAGAATAACGCAAAAGCCATTCTGTTGTCGAATCCGCTGAACCCTCCCATTTTCCTCCCCCTTCCCTTATTGAGATTCCGCTTTTATTCGGATTTTATTCATCACCGAAGAACAGAAGAATCAATATCAGAAACAGGGCAAATGCCATCCTTCCTCCAAAGAAACCATCTGCCATACAGAAACCCTCCTTTGTTTTTAGCCTAATATAATATATGCATTTAGTGAACTCCTGGTTACCAATGAAACCTTGTTAAAATGGACCGTATATTTTCTACATGGTCGATGACTCACTTGTCGTCACTGAAAAACAAAAGTATCAAAATCAAAAACAGAGCAAAAGCACCTCTTCCTCCGAAGAAACCACCTGCCATGTCAAATTTCCTCCTTCCTTTTTACCTAATTCATAATATGTGGAGGATATGATTATGGTTACAAATAATGTTGAATAAAAAAAGCCGAGGAATAGCCTCGACTCATTTAAAATTCAATTGTGACTGTCCCTCGGGCCTCTGTCGTACTAAATAAGCCTCGCCCTGGCATAGGTTCGAAAGGTTTTATATACTTCCACCCGGACCTTTTCCCCCAGAAGGTCTGCACCTTCCTCCACATCTATTACATATCCGTCGACCCTTGCGATGCCGTCATTGGGATTTGAAACATGTACTTCGTCTATGACCACATCCAGTATCTGCCCTTCCCTCACAGGCATGGCGAGGTTTTCAAGTTTTGTCTTGCTTCCCACTGCTTTAATCCTTATTTCTTCGGGATGAAGGCTGTCATTGCCCTTTATAAAGATAAATTTTTCATAGCGGCTTTCCATTTGAGATAAACGGTTCCCACCGCTTCCAATTACTACCGAGGCTACCGAGGGATGTACTTCCAATAAAACAGCCTCTCCCTTCCGCTCCCGAAATATCCTGTCAAGTTCTCTTTCCACCTTCTTTGCAACGGTTTCTTCGGATAAAATCCTGCCTCTCCCTTCGCAGTATGGACATGTTTTCTCCAGCACCTCATCAAGGCTCTGGCGCACCTTTTTTCGGGTTATCTCCACAAGACCTAACTGAGTAAGCCCTAAAATATGCGCCCTGGTCCTGTCTTTTTTTAATTCTTCCGCCAGAGCTGAAAGCACCATTTTCTGGTGTTCCTGAGAAGTCATATCAATAAAATCAATTACTATAATGCCGCCTATATCTCTAAGCCTCAGCTGTCTTGCTATTTCCCGGGCAGCTTCAAGATTTGTCTTTAAAACCGTGTCCTCCAGGTCCACACTTCCCACAAACTTGCCGGTGTTAACATCTATTGCAGTCAAAGCTTCCGTCCTGTCTATCACTATATATCCACCGCACTGCAACCACACTTTTCGTTGGAGAGCCCTATCGATCTCCGGCTCGATATTAAAGTATTCAAAAATTTCCTCCTGGCCTCTGTAAAAGGTTACCCTGTCCTTCAAAGCTGGTGAAAGCACCGATACCAGTTCCTGAACCTTTTCGTATTCATACGAACTATTTATGTAGAACTTGCTAACTTCCGGAGTAAAAAGGTCCCTCACGATTCTTGCTATCAGATTCATATCTTTATAAATTAATTTGGGAGAAGTGCATTTTTTTTGCCTCTGGATTATGTCATCCCACTGCCTCTTTAAAAACTCTATATCGGCTTCCAACTCATCCTTGCCAACGCCTTCTGCAACGGTTCTTACTATAACTCCCATATGAACGGGCCTGATATTCTCGGCCAGGGTTTTTAATCGGTTTCTTTCCTCTTCTCTTTCTATACGCCTTGATATGCCAACATAATCCACCGTAGGCATCAGAACAAGATAGCGTCCCGGAATAGTGATATTGGTCGAAACCCTTGCACCTTTTGTTCCGATTGGTTCTTTTACCACCTGCACCAGGACATCCTGGCCTACTTTTAACATGTCCTTGATGGATATCTTTTTTAAGCCTTCTATAAGTTCCTCATCTTCAGGACCGGATGATTCCAGGTTTAAGTTAATGTCGCCTGCGTAAAGAAAGGCGTTTTTACCCAGACCTATATCTATAAAGGCGGCTTGCATGCCGGGAAGGATATTGGCCACCTTCCCCTTGTAAATATTGCCGACCACCCGTTCATTATTTATTTTTTCCACATAAATTTCTACAAGTTCCCTGTCTTCCAGAACAGCCACACGAATCTGATCCCTGTTTACATCTACCATAATCTCCTTCGTCATGAATTTTTCAGCTCCTCAAAATAGCAAAAATTTGTCATAATGGCGGTAAATTAATACCTTCCTGTTTTAAAAAGAGGTTTTCCCTATGAATATGTTTTACTTTTATTTCTTCAGAAAGGTATTTCCCCAATTCCTTTATTATCATATCAGGAGAAACGCTGCCACCCTGCCCCACTGCAACTTCCATCCTGAGCAAAACCTCACCGTCATCCTCACTCAATACATTAATGCAATGGATAAGGGGAGCGATATCCACTTTTCTGACTTTATCCTTTGAAACTTTGTCTACGATTATTTGTTTTTGATTTAAAAGCTCTTTCACCGTTTGTTCCATATCCTCCTTTGAGAAATCTCCTGATACTGCTACGGTATATGATGCGGCGTTTATTTTTGAAAGATCGTATTTATCATCGGAAAAACCAGCTTTTAGTACCTTCAGCCCCTCGGGTAAACTGGAATTTAAGCGGGATATTACCTCCTCAGCGGGGATATCTTCATAAAACTCCGCGTCCAGGTATTCGCCGCTGCTGGTAACTCCGACAGATAGCGCTGGAGCAAAAGTTAACCTGGGATGTGGAGTAAAACCTTCCGAAAATGCCAGGGGGAGTCCACCCCTGCGGAACGCCCGTTCAAAAGCCCGCATCATATCAAGATGGGAAATGTACTTTACCGGGTCGGCCTTTTCAAATTTCATTCTGAGTTTCACAAAGCCCACCACCCTTCAGCCGCATGATACCGCAGGCATGACACCGGTTAAACCTGCAATCGGGAGTTGTTTCACCCTTTCTGGATTTTTCCCGTTCCCTCTTCAGATATCTCCTGTCAATACCGGGGTCTATGATTTCCCACGGGAATACCTCTTCCGCTTTTCTTTCTCTGCTTGCATAAAACTCCGGGGAAATTCCAGCTTCATTAAAGGCCCCCATCCATTTTTCAAAAGAGAAAAGGTCATTCCAGCCATCGAACCTACAGCCTTTTCATGGGCTATTTTCAGGACTTTCCCCAGTTTCCTATCGCCCCTTGAAAAAACAGCTTCCAAAAAGCTCAATCTTCCGTCATGCCAGCTGTATGAAATGTTTTTTGATTTTAATAATGTTTTTAACAATTTCTGGCGCCTTTCAATTTCTGAAAGTGGTATCTGGGATTCCCATTGAAAAGGCGTAAAGGGC
The DNA here is from genome assembly GCF_003691585.1 of Biomaibacter acetigenes. Classification (GTDB taxonomy): domain Bacteria; phylum Bacillota; class Thermosediminibacteria; order Thermosediminibacterales; family Tepidanaerobacteraceae; genus Biomaibacter; species Biomaibacter acetigenes. The sequence goes on from NZ_CP033169.1 coordinate 2,032,556, forward strand.
TTGGGAACAAAGGTAGATGTGCTCACGGTCACTCTCAATCCATGGGTAGAACCTTTAACCTGCCTGTAGACATCTACCACGCCCCGGGCAAGGTTTGCTATCCCCTCAAGGTCTTCATCGGTTTCCGTAGGAAGGCCGATCATAAAATAGAGTTTCACAGTATTCCAACCGCAGGAAAAAAGCATCCCTGACCGAGGACATCAGGTCTTCCTCCGTAACCCCTTTGTTTATCACATCTCTCAGTCTTTGAGTCCCGGCTTCCGGTGCAAAGGTAAGCCCGCTCTTTTTAATCTCCTGGACTTTTTGGGCAAGCTGGATAGAAAATGCATCGATTCTGAGGGATGGCAGGGAGAGCCCTACCTGGCAGCTTCGAAATTCATCGGTCAGGATTTCGGTAAGCTCTTTTAATGCCGAATAATCGCTGGTGCTCAAGGATGCCAGAGAGATTTCCCCATACCCGGTGTAGTCAATGATATCCCTTGCAAGTTTTGCAAGCCGCTCCACAGATTTTTCCCTTACAGGCCGGTAAATCATTCCTGCCTGGCAGAAACGACAACCATGGGTACAGCCCCTGAAAATTTCCAACATAGCCCTGTCATGCACAATGTCCATATAAGGGACAACAAATTTGGTGGGATAAAATACCTCGTCCAGATTTTCAATGATTCGCTTTTGAATTCTGTGGGGAATTCCAGCTTTTTTGGGTAAAAATTTATCTATAGTCCCGTCATCATTATATGTTATATCATATAATGATGGCACATAAACCCCGGGAATACAGGCAACCCGTTCTAGAAATTCTCTTCGGTTTTCAGTCCTTTCCCTGAAACTTTTGTACAAATCCATTATTTCAAGAATTGCTTCTTCCGCTTCCCCTATGACAAAAAAATCTATTATGTCAGCCAGCGGTTCGGGGTTATATGCACAGGGACCGCCTGCCATAACAATAGGATGCTCATCCGCCCTGTCTTTTGAAAAAATCGGAATACCCGACAGGTCCAGCATATTCACTATATTGGTATAACTCATTTCGTACTGGAGTGTGAACCCTAAAAAGTCAAATTCTTTAAGAGGGGTCCTGCTTTCAAGACTAAAAAGCGGTATTTGTTTTTGCCTCATGAGCTCTTCAAAATCTACCCAGGGGGCGAAAACCCTTTCTGCATATATATCTTCCCGTTCATTTAGCAAATGGTACAGTATCTTGATACCCAGATGAGACATTCCCACTTCATAAATATCCGGAAATGCCAGGACCACGTGAACCTTTGCCTTATCCACAGGTTTATGGATGCTATTATATTCGTTACCTATATATCTGGTGGGTTTTGATACCCGGGGCAGAATATCTTCCAGCAACCGATTTATGTCCAATGTCATGCCTCCCAAAAAAAATCTATATGTATTATTCCCTATTTATTATATCAGGTCTTTTAATCTTATGTCTAATCCTTCCTGTATTATTTTGTCAAATATTTCCGTTTCAGTCAAATACTTTTTTATTTTCATGCCGTTATCCAGAATATAAACAAAATAGTATTTGTGAGGCATAAACTCGTACAGCAGTTGTTTTACCGGGGTTTTTTCCACGGCTGCGAGACCTTCTATGGGTAAAAATCCCTTCTTAAACAGTATTTCTTTTTTTCTGGCTATATGTTTAATAAAAAATAAAGGGGCTTCCTTTTGTTCTTTTGATGCATATATCAACAAAAAAAATCCGGCAATGATAAAATTGATAAAAAACCTACTCATAAATAAGCCTATGACAGCAGCCAGAAACATTACCAGTGCAAGAGCCTTGCTGAGTCCGGCAGCCACGCGTACCGCCGATATAAAATTCATATGCTGTCTGAGCCATAAAACAAAAACCCTTCCGCCATCTAAAGGAAGGGCCGGTAACATGTTAAAAAGCCCTATCATCAACTGATAATTAATAAAATTATTTCCTGTTTTGGGTGATATTACACTCTGGTTAATTAAAAACAATAAAAAAACCGATACAGCAAAATTAGCCATGGGGCCTGCCAGTGCAGTCAGCATTTCAACTTCAGGGACTGCTTCATCTAGATTTGCTATCTTTATTCTTCCACCAAAAGGTAAAATGTCTATCTTTTCTACTTTTATGCCCATAGCCCGGGCTGATATCACATGTCCCATCTCATGAAACCCCAGGGCCATCAAGGCAGCAATCATCTGGGCCCATAATCCCGCAAATAAGGAAGAAAATATTATAAGGGCAAAAAAAAAGTCGATATTAATATCCATCTCCAGGATTTTAAAAGTCATGATACCACCCGTATTAAGGTATATTTAACCATTTCTCAGGGTCCTGGGGAACATCATTCTTTAATATTTCAAAATGCAGGTGGGGTGAGTCTGCCAGGCCGCTCTTGCCCACGGTCCCTATTATGAAACTCTGTTTGACAATTTCATTTTGTTTTACATAAACATCCTTCAAGTGTGCATAAACCGTCGCAAGACCTCCATCATGATTCAGCTTTATAAAACGCCCCAGCTCCGGATCTTCTCCCACAGAAGCAACAACTCCATCAAGAACAGCTTTTACAGGAGTTCCTTCCTTTTGGGCTATATCAATACCGTTATGCATTCTTTCAACTTTTAAAACGGGATGTATCCTTTTTCCAAAAACCGAAGTGATGTCACCCGACACTGGAAGAACAAGAGATTTTGAGGCCGTTTGCTTAAAAACAGGGACACTTTCCGCCACCTGGGGGAGCTCCTTGAGGGTATCTGCCAGATTTTTAAAATCATATGTATATTTAAAAACATAATAGTCTATCTTGGAAAGCGCAAGATTTGTAAATGGGGTGTCGATTTTTTTAAGCAGGATTACGGCTATCAGCAGTAGCGCACATATAAGTACCTTTTTCAAATCCAGCATATTAAGCCAGTTTTTTTTAGGACTGCGTTCATAATAGTTATAATACATCTTGCGCACCCCCATATAATTCTTATATATATCTATTTTATAACAAGCTCGTTATTACAAAAAAATGCTCCTTTAAAAGAGCATTTTAAAACAATATTTTCTGTCGCCGCATACCGATATTTAACACAAGGCCCACGGACATCATGTTCATCAGAAAGGAACTTCCTCCATAGCTCATAAAGGGCAGCGGTATTCCTGTCACGGGCATTATTCCCAGAGTCATCCCTATATTCACCATCACCTGGAAAGTCCACATCGTGGCTATACCGATGACCATGTAGGTCCCCAGCAAGTCCCTGGCTTTAAAGGCTACCTGGATGGTATAGTATATCAATAGAAAAAACAAAACAAGCAGCAACATTCCCCCTACAAAGCCCAATTCTTCTCCCAAAACCGCGAAAATAAAATCTGTATGCTGTTCGGGGATAAAGTCCAGCTGATTTTGGGTTCCTTGGAACAGACCCTTCCCCAGGAGTTTACCCGAACCAATGGCAATCTTTGACTGAATTACATGGTAACCGGCCCCCAGTGGGTCCAGATTTGGATTTAAAAAAACCAGAATTCTTTTTTTTTGATAGTCATGTAAAAAGTTCCACAGCAGGGGAAGAGACATCACGCCTATTCCTATAATGGCTCCAAAAAGTTTGAAACTTATACCCGCCACAAATATCATACCGAATAGAATTGCAAGCAAAACCAGTGAAGTGCCCAAATCCGGCTGCTTCATAATAAGTATAAGAGGTATGCCCACATGAAAAAAAGCCAAAGCTACATCTTTTATATTATTTAAAGACTTCTTCCTGTCCAAATACTTTGCAAGGGTAATAATAAGGGCAAGCTTTGCAAATTCCGAAGGCTGAAGGCTGAACGGACCAAGGGGAATCCATCGCTGGGCTCCCATGCTTTCCCGGCCTAATATCATTACCGCTATCAACATACCAAGATTGACGGCATAAATAACATTCGACCATTGGGCAATTGTATGATAATCCACCGCCATTATAAAAAACATGGCCACAAGGCCAAGACAGAACCAAATAAACTGCATTTTGGTGTAATGGAAATTCCCCCCCGGAGCGGTGGCATGAGTGGCGCTGCTTATGATTAAAATACTAATAATTGTTATGATTACAATCACTATCAATATGTGATATTCTATATTTTTTAATAGTTTATAATTCATATAAAATGCCTCCCGAAAAACCCGATAACCATTATACCACAAATTAAAAATGACTATAAGATATCTTTTTATTTTTCAAGAGGGTATGTTTTTCCAGTATATATCTATTTCATCGCCATTTTGTACCGGGCTGGCAAAGCCGGCGTCACATCCGTTTATTTTCATGACAAGTTTGCCTGCCATGCCGTCAGGTTTAAAAGATATAATATTGAAGATGTCGCTTAAAATAAGCTTTTTTATCCTGAGGGTTATCGAGGCATTATCCATTATGTCTTCTTCGGGAGTAACCGGTTTACCATCAATGATTATATCCGGGTTTATACAAAAATCGCGGCCGTTTATTTTTATATTGATTTTATCATCATCATTAATAAAATCTCCCACTTTTGCCCTACCCGGTTCACCGTCCACCGCAGGTTTAAACGCAATGACATCCCCATCGGAAATCACGGCATCCAGCCCTGTTTTCTTCCCATTTATCATAATTTCAGCCGGTTTTGCCATTTTACCTTTAACCACTTTCAGGTCCCCGTTTAATTTAAAAGTCAAAGCCATCCCGGGTATGCCAAAAATCTGTGCCGGAGTAAATCCAGCATGAAGCAATGCTTTTAAAACTGTGGGTTTATCCTGTCCAAGAATATTTACCGCTATATCATTCACCTTTACATTAATAAAGGATAGGGTAGTGCCTTCCAGGGCATTGACGGCGATCCCCACCGGAGTCACTGCAAAAGGTCCTGAGAGTTCCTCCTGTCCTCCCACAAAGGCGATGTTTTCTCTGCTCCTTATTCCGACCCTATCTTTGGGTAAATCTAGTTGAGCGGCAATGCATTCCGCAAGGCCCGGCATCAGGCTGCCCCCGCCCACGCATATCACGGCTGCTGGAGCCTTGCCGTTAAGTCCCAATATTTTTTGAGCTATTTCGGAGGATAACTGATAAGTAGATGTTTTTACCGCTTCTAAAATATCCTTTGTGTCAAGCTCATGGTTTTGGCCTAAGATATCCTGAAAACATACTTTTCTCTTTGTCAAAAGTTCTCGCTTTACTCTTTCGCCTTCATTAAAGTCCAGAAGGTACGTCTCACATATCTTTTCTGTTATCTCATCACCGGCCATAGGCACCATACCATAGGCAAAAATGCTGCCATCTCTAGAAATGGCAATATCGGAAGTTCCCGCACCTATATCTACCAATGCTATGTTGAGCTTTCTCATGCCGGGAAGAATCACAACGGACCCGGCAGCTATGGGTTCCAGTGTGATGCTGTAAAGTTCAAGGCCGCACCTCTTCAATACTGTCAGCAGGCTTTCAACCACAGACCTGGGAAGAAAGGTCGCTACAATTTTAACCGAAATTGAACGGCCTTTCTGCCCTACAAGATTATCCAGTTCCTCATCTTCCAGGAACCACTTTACTATGCTGTAGCCCACGCAATGATAATCCGCAAAAGCGTCGGAAGCATTTTTCCCCGATATGGACTTTATGGCATTGGCCAGGGCATCGGCTTTAAGACAGTCTATATCCTCCCTGGTGATTTCCACAAAAGGTGAGGTATTTTTTCCGGCCACGGCTTCCACGGTATACAGGGCTCTGCCTGCAGCTGCCACCGCCGCCCTTTCCAGTTTTTTGCCCATTATGCTTTCCAGGGATTCCTTTATTTGCCTGACGCTGCCTGCCACAGCCTCAACATCATGTATCTGGCCGTCGTACATAGCCCTTCCCTTATGTTCCAGAACTTTATGAGCCAGTATCTCATAACCTTTTTCCTGTTTTCGTACCACCAGACCCACCACTGTCCTGGTTCCAATATCCAGGGCAAAAACTTCCTGTCCAATTTTCACGGAAAAATATCCTCCTTCAAATTTTCGCCAGGTGCTTCATCTTTTTTATAGGGATATTTGCCACCAGCGCCGGCACTGTAGTTTCTTCATCCTTCTTCATCCTTGTGAGTTTAATTTCCATACCGTCTTCTTCAATTTCCATATAGTCGGAAATGATGTTGATCAACTGGCCTTTAATCATTTCAAGAAATTTTGGCGATACATTAGCCCTGTCATGGACGAGGATCAGGCGTAATCTTTCTTTGGCAATATCCTTGCTGGCCACATCTTCCCTACCAAAAATTTTTAAAAAGTCCATCTGGCTCCCTCCCCTTTCGCTGTGCGGGCTTTTAATCCAAACAACATGCGCAGCTTGTCCATAAAGGTGGGTTCAACTTCTTCTATGGTCATCAAGGGTACATCTTCTCCCTCAATGCGCCGGGTTATGTTCCTATAAGCCTGGCCTGCTCTTGAGGCCTCGTCTGCCACAGCAGGCTCCCCACGGTTGGTGGATACCACGATTTTTTCATCTTCGGGAACCACTCCTAAAAGCTCTATGGCCAGGATATCTATCATATCATCAATATTCATCATGTCGCCGCGCTTCACCATGTCGGGCCTGATTCGGTTAATCAACAGTTTAGGCTCTTCAAAACCCGATGCTTCCAGAAGACCGACTATTCTGTCTGCATCTCTCACGGCAGATACTTCAGGGGTTGTAACTATAATGGCTTTGTCGGCTCCGGCTATGGCGTTTTTAAAACCCTGTTCTATTCCAGCGGGACAGTCTATGAGCACATAATCGAAATCCTTGCGCAGTTCATCACATAATTTCTTCATCTGGTCCGGTGTTACTGCTGTCTTATCCTTTGTCTGGGCTGCCGGTAAAAGATAAAGATTTTCGAAGCGCTTGTCCTTTATAAGGGCCTGTTTTAACCTGCATATCCCATGAGTTACATCTACCAGGTCATAAACAATCCTGTTCTCCAACCCCATTACAACATCCAGATTTCTCAGTCCGATATCCGCATCTACCATTACAACCTTTCTGTGTTTATAAAGAGCAAGGCCTGTCCCGATGTTTGCTGTGGTTGTGGTCTTCCCAACCCCTCCCTTTCCTGAAGTAATTACCAATACCTGACTCATTTAATCCCCTCCTGTTTTCTTTTTATGCTTTCAAAATTTAACTGGTAATATGGTTCTATTATAATGGCTTTGTCTTTCAAGCGTGCTATTTCAGGGAATTGCGGCACCTCTTGCTTCTCCTCCGGGGGTCTTGAAATGATACCGGCTATTCGGAGCTGGGTGGGCTGAAGCCGGAAAGCCGCCACAATTGCCGACATATCTCCGCGGGCTCCTGCGTGCGCCATACCCCTTAATACACCCATTACCAGGATGTCCCCTGCAGCTACAATTTCACTTCCCGGATTAACATCCCCGAGAATCACAATGGTTCCCTTATAGGATATTTTTTGTCCCGACCTCACAGTTTTCTTTAAAAGTAAAATGCGGTTACGGGATTGTCTCGGAAAAATAAAGGTTTTTGGAGGCGCTTGCTTTTGCAGGCTCATGTCGAATTCCTTTAAGAGCTGTTCAAGATTCATGTATTCTTCAGGGCTTAAAGTTCCGTTTTTTACTTTTATGTGAGCCCTGCTACCGGCGAAAAAATCTTTGCCGCTTTTTAGTTTTTCATAAATGGCATTTTTGGTGCTCTCAAAATCGGCACATTTTTCCAGTATTATACTGATACCATCCCGGTTACCTTTTATTATCACAGGTTCAATAGCCATAACAATTCCCTCCAACGCTTGCATAACATATTTATTCTTCATAAAACAGGTAATTCCTTCTTTTTCATGTAAAAAAACCAGAATCTGTAAAGATTCCGGTTTTACGGCTGAACAAGGTAATCTTCCTGCTTGATATTTTCATTAAGATGAAAATAAGTTTCCAGTATGGCTCTGGCCACGGGGCCACCTGTACTTCCGCCGGAACCCGCCTGTTCTATGAATACTGCTACAGCGATTTCCGGGTCATCAAAAGGTGCAAAGGCTACAAACCATCCATGCGGGTCTTTTGTCAGATCCCATTGAGCTGTTCCCGTCTTTCCGGCCAGCGGAATGGGAAAGTTGGCAAATGCCGAATAAGCGGTACCCCCGGGTGAGACTACTCCCCTCATGCCCTTCTTTATTATTTCAAAGGTCTTTGAAGAAACATCCACTCTTCCCGCTATCTCCGGTTTCTTTTCCAGCACCACCTTACCGCTGGCATCCACTATGGATTTTATTATATGCGGTTTCATCCAGTAGCCGTTGTTTGCAATCGCTGCAACATAGTCGGCAATCTGCAGCGGTGTGAAGCTATGATAACCCTGGCCTATGGCCGCATCCAGTGTTTCAGCGGGATACCAGACCTTATCTTCCGAACGTTTGAAAACACTCGCTTTGTAATCCCTGCTGGCCACCGTTCCCTCTTTTTCTCCCGGCAGTTCAATGCCCGTAAGTTTTCCCAGACCATACATCCTGGCATATTTCTCTATATTATCTATTCCCAAGCGCCTTCCCATTTCATAGAAAAATATATTGCACGACTGGGCAAGAGCTTTCACAATATTTACAGTGCCATGGCCGCCGGGCTTCCAATCTTTTTTGGGCGCTATGGTCCAGTAAACTCCGGGGTCGTATATATATTCTTTCTCTGTGGTTACCTTATTTTCCAGCGCTGCAGTAGCAGTTACCATCTTAAATACAGAACCGGGCGGATATGTCCCGGCTATGGCGGTATTGACCATGGGTCTCAGTGGGTTATTGACAAGACTTTGCCATTCTTTCTGAGTAATTCCCCGGGCAAACATATTGGGATCGAAGTCCGGGACGCTAACCATTGCCAGTACTTCACCGGTTTTAACATTGAGAACCACCACGGCACCCTTTTTTGCATTCGGAAATGGCTTGTATTTATCTGTTTGCAGCTTTAATAATTCTTCCCGCAGGGCATTTTCTGCCACCTGCTGTAACCTGGCATCAATGGTAAGATTTACGGTATCTCCGGGAATAGGCGGTTCCTGCCCTAATACTTTAATGGGTTTGCCGGTAGATGTCACTTCCACCTGTTGCCCGCCGTCCTTCCCTTTTAAATAAGGTTCCAGCACTTTTTCAAGCCCCATCTTACCTATCAAGTCTCCCGGCCGGTAGCCCTTATCTTTAAGTGATTGAAGTTCTTCTCGATTAATTTCGCCCACATATCCATAAATATGGGAACCAATATTTCCATACAGGTAATTCCGAATGGGTTCCACTTCAATAACCACACCGGGAAGACGGCTTTCCTCGATTCTGGAGATCGTTTGAAAATCCACATCGGTTTTTAAACGTACAGGCATGTACTTTTTATATCCCTGGTCCCTTATTCTGTTTCTGAAGGTGTCATAACGGTATGTGGCAAGCACCTGGGCGCCAGGCTTCAAGTTAAGGCTTATTTTACCTGTGGAAAAGTCTATTTTTTGGGGTATAACTTGTTTACCCGAAGCCTCTTCAAAGATCTTCACATCATTTTGGTCCAGCTTTCCGTCTCCGTTCAAGTCCACAATCGGTATCTGGTTTAACAAAAACTCTCCTTTTTCATCCAGCACATATTTTTCGTTTGATACATCGGTGAAATGTGGAATCTTCAGAATCTGGCCCAATGTTTGAAAAACCCTGTCCTGTTCATCTGGTTTTGAATTTACATTCATATATGATACCGTAAAACTGGGGCGGTTGTTGACAAGTTCCCTCCCGTACCTATCCTTAAAAACACCGCGAGGAGCCGTAACAGGGATAAGCCTTATACGGTTTTCCTGGGCCAGTTTTTCATATTCGTCGCCCTTAACAATCTGAAGTGTAGAAAGGCCGGCGGTTAAAAATACGAATACGCATACAACAGCACTTATGAAAATATATAAACGTTTTTCCAGCTTTTTTACATCCACGGTGATCCCCTCAAGGCTCAATATTTCACATTGAAATAGTAATCGAAAAATCGCTCTATTTTTACTATTGCGTAATATACAAAGGGTGAAATTATCATATTAAAAAGAGCCGACGGAAGAACAATCGGCGTGAAAAAATACCATGGATTTGTTATCTCCTTAAAAATCAAACTTAAAAAAATGAATATAATATTGTATACCAGGGTTCCCAGAAAAGTAAGGCTCATGGTGATAATAGCCGGACCCTTGAATATATCCCTGGTAAAATATCCCTGGATATAACCGGTAAGAAATTTTATTAGAGCATTAAAACCCAAAAACCTGCCATAAACTATGTCTTCTAAAATACCGTTGACAAACCCCATAAATGCCCCCATGTTCTCTCCTTTTACCAGTGAGCAGCATAAGGCGAAAACCAGGGGCAGGTCCGGTTTAATTCCCCCGATTTTAAAAAGTTCCATGACAGTAGATTGGAAAACCAGGAGTATAACCATTATAAAAACATATGCCATCATTCTCAAGGATTGCTACCTCCCTGGTTACCATTCTGGCTTTTAATTACAAATACCTGTTCAAGTTTTTGAAAGTCTACCTCGGGTCTTACTATTGCATACTGCATTAGGTCATACGGTTCTTTCTTTGCCTCCACCACTTCTCCTATTATAATTCCCTTGGGTATAATACCCCCCAGACCGGAGGATATCACCACGTCACCTTTGACGAGGTTGGCTTCCTGGGGCAAAAAAACCATTTTCACAAAACCTCTTGGAGCTGGATCTATGGTTCCTTTCAGTATGCCATTATCCCGTGTGCGTTCTATCATGGCACTGACCGAACTCCGGTCATCGGTTATCAGAAGCACTTTTGCATAGTTTTTCCCTACACTGATTGTATACCCTGCCAGGCCTTGATCTGTGATTACAGCCATATCCTTCCTTATGCCATTGTTTTCTCCCTTGTCAATTAAAATCACATTGAACCAGTTTCCGGGGTCCCTGCCTATGACTTCCGCCGCTTCCAGTTCATATTGAAAATTACGTTGTTTTAAACCCAGCATACTTCTGAGATTAATGTTTTCCCTCTGGTATTCTAAAAACCGCTGTTTGTATTGTTCAAGCTCCTTGACCTGTTTTCGCAGCTCTTCATTTTGTTTTTTCAGGGCAAACATTTCAGGAATGGTGCTAAAACCTTCTTTTATTGTTAAACTAGCTGTATACAAAACTTTTTGAGCTGGGCTAATGGCAGTTATAACCGGAAGCCCTAACCTGTTAAAAAGATCTTTATTTTTGGCTGTAAAATTTATAGTAAAAATGAGCACTGACAGAATGAGGGCCAGAAACCACCATCTTTTGCTCCTAAACAGACGCACCAAAAATACCACGCCCTTTAACCTACTTTCTTAGGAGAAATCAGCGCCCGTCTCCATGTATCCAGGCCCTCAAGCACTTTGCCTGTTCCCATAGCCACACAATCCAGGGGATTTTCGGCAATGTGCACGGGCATCCCTGTTTCCTGATTCACCCGTTTATCCAGGCCGGACAAAAGTGAACCTCCACCGGTCATAACTATGCCGCGGTCCATAATATCCGCCGCCAGTTCGGGGGGAGTTTTCTCCAGGGTTACTTTTATGGCATCGACTATGTTGTTGACAGGTTCCGCCAGAGCTGTCCTGACTTCTTCGGAAGTAACCTTTATGGTTTTTGGAAGGCCTGTTACAAGGTCTCTTCCCCTAACTTCCATGGATTCTTCTTTGGGTCCGCCGGCGGCAGAACCGATGGATATCTTTATCTCTTCTGCCGTACGTTCACCAATCATGAGGTTATATTCTTTTTTAATGTAATATACAATGGATTCGTCCATCTCATCTCCGCCGATGCGGATGGATTTGCTGGTGACTATGCCTCCCAGGGAAATAATAGCTACTTCGGTAGTACCACCGCCGATGTCAACCACCATGTTTCCCGTAGGCTCATTGACTTCGAGCCCCGCACCAATGGCTGCAGCCATGGGCTCTTCTATAATATAGGCCTCCCGGGCTCCCGCTTGAAGTGTGGCGTCAATTACAGCCCGCTTTTCCACCTCAGTAACACCGGAAGGCACGCCAACCACAACCCTTGGCTTTATGAATGTCCTGCTTCTCAGGGCTTTTGAGATAAAATATTTTAACATGCTTTGAGTCACATCAAAGTCTGCGATAACTCCGTCTTTCATGGGACGAATGGCGATGATATTGCCTGGAGTGCGGCCTATCATCTGTTTAGCTTCATCCCCTACAGCCAGAATAGCTCCAGTGTCTCTCTGGATGGCTACCACAGAAGGTTCCCTCGAAACTATGCCCTTTCCCCTCACATGAACCAGCGTATTTGCAGTACCCAGATCAATGCCCAAATCCTTTGATAGCATATTGAAAAATGAAACCATGAAAAATTTTTCTCCTTTCTAGTCGCCTCGTGTTTTTATTTATTATATTATTCCTTTTTCCCTAAGACTTATATATACGCCATTACCTATTATTACATGGTCAACAACCTCTATGCCCAGTATCTTCCCAGCCTCAATCAACCTTCTGGTGATTTCTACATCTTCACGGCTTGGGGCGGGATCTCCGCTCGGGTGGTTGTGAACCAGTATCATGGAAGCGCTGCTTCTCCTGATAGCCGGTTTAAAGACTTCCCGAGGGTGTACGATAGAGGAGTTAAGACTTCCTACGGATACGTCCTCAACGGAAATCACATGATTTTTTATGTTTAACAATATAACCTTGAAATGTTCTTTTTCTAAAAACCTCATTTCCTCCATAAGTAAATTTTTTACATCAACAGGTGTGTTTATAACTGTCGGATTTTGTCCGGTATATGAAGAAATCCTGCGTCCAAGTTCAACTGCGGCCTTTATTTGTACGGATTTTGCCAGGCCTATGCCTTTAATTTTGGAAAGCTCTTCTATGCTACTGTCGGCAACAAAGGCCAGACCGGATTTTGCACCATCTCCCTTTAAAATCCTTTGAGCCAGAACCAGGGCGGACTCGGTAGGAGTGCCTGTCCTGATCAGGAGAGCCAGAAGCTCTGCATCGCTTAATACCTGTGCTCCGTATCGTTCCAGGCGCTCCCTGGGGCGTTCTTCTTTTGGTAAATCCTTTATGGTAAAACTTTTTGTCAAAAGATTACCTCCTGATATTAAAGTATTTCGATGCCAAATTCCGCAAGTAGGGTGTTTAATTTGAACAAAGGCAATCCCACTATATTATAATAACATCCCTCAATTTTCTCAACCAGCAGCGACCCCTTGCCCTGAATGCCATAAGCCCCAGCTTTATCAAGGGGTTCACCAGTATTTATATAGTTTTCTATCTCCCTTTGGGAAAGGTTTTTAAATTTGACTTTGCTTTCCTCATAATCTTTAATTTGCCCGCCGGTTTTTGCATCTATTAAAGCTATGCCTGTATAAACCGAATGCCACCGGCCGCTCAGGCGGGAAAGCATCTCCATGGCCTGTTCTTTATCCCGGGGTTTTCCCAGAATTAGGCCATCTATCACAACAATTGTATCGGCGCCAAGGATAAGACCATCTTTATGCCGCCGGGCGACATCTTTTGCCTTATTTTCCGCCAGGGTGACTGCTATAAGATTAGGAGGCAGGTGTAAATGGATGCTTTCTTCACTGCCGCTGGGATCTACGGTAAAATCAAGGCCAAGCTGCAACAAGAGATGTTTTCGCCTTGGTGAAGCCGATGCAAGAATTATTTTTTTTGACACATTCATCGCCTCTACATGCGCTGGTACAAAAGTATACCAATGATCAGCCCTACAGCCGCCGCAAGATTAAGGTTAATGTTAAATCCAAAAGTCATCGTAGCAATGCCCATATCCAGTTTTGTGGGGGAAAGGCCGATGCTTTTACCATAGGCAAGAAGGGGCACATATTTTCCTAAAACCTGTCCCAAAACGCCTCCTATTACCAAACCCACCAGTAATATTATAACCAGTAATGCAGTGCTACGATAATTTCGTTTCATCTTTTTATCCTCTCCTCTCCCGGCAAATTGAATTTATTAAGCGTAATAAAAAGGTTCTGGCTTATAAAAAATGCCGCCAGGCCCGTAAAAAAACCGGTAAAAAGACCGATTACCATCAAAAACGGCAGGTAGATGTAAAGCCCAAAAGTAGAAAGAATAATGCTTGCCACTGTTACCTGGGCAATATTATGTGTAACTCCGCCAACGATGCTTATCCCCACCAGACTGAAGACCTTTCTAAAATATTTATAAAACAGGGCCATCATCAGTGTGCTCAGAACAGCTCCTGATAGGCTGTATAGAAGGCTTGACATGGAACCTGTCAGCAGAGCCCCAATAAGGCACCGGAGAATATTTACCGTTAGTCCTTCTTTAACGCCGTACATCACTATGGCCAGAAGTGAAATAATATTGGCAAGGCCAAGTTTTGCACCGGGTATTGGAAAGGGCACGGGTATCATATTTTCTATGATGTGAAGCACAAGGCCGAAAGTTACAAGAAGGGAGAGATATATTATCTTCTGGTGTTTAACCAAATTTATTCATCCTTTACATTTGCTTTAAAAGCTTACAGCATCTAGATCGTTTTGAGCCCTGTCGCTCTGAATTTTAACCACGACTCTATTCGGCAGGCAAACTAACATCTGACCGGGACGGCTTGCCCAGCCCTGACGTTCGCAGTCCTTGTCGGGACACGGGGAATAAAGCATCCTCACTTTATCCTTATCTACTTCCACTATGCTTTCCCCTAAGACCCCTGGTACCTTAACCTGCAGCTTTGGACCACCCTGGCCCAGGGATATTTTCTGAAAAGGTTGTCCATTTACCTCTATGACGGCATAAGTCTTGCCACCGCCGAAGCCGTAAGCCTGAAACCCTGCAAATATTAAAACGGCGCTGATCAGTATAAAGACTATGAGGATTTTATCTCCTTTAGTCACCATAAAACATCCCCGCCTGCTTTAATCTAAACTTAGTGTAACATTTTATTCCAACCAAAACAAGTGGAAAAATTCCCTAAAGGAAAGGCATTAAAAAAGATTTTATAAGGTGCTTTACCTTATAAAATCTTTGTCCTTTCTATGATGATATCAATCTTTTTTGTTTTTTTCTAAATGCGATTTTTCTTCAAGGATCCTTGCAAGTACCCGGGTTTTACAACTTAAATTGACAACAGAATTTTCCCCGGCTTTAAAATATCCTTTCACCGGTTCTGATATTTTCTTTATATCCTCATCTTCTTTGTGGTTTCCATCTAGCTTACTTTTTACTTTTACTGTACCATTTTTCATGATCTATCATCCTTAAACTTTTTCCATAAAGTTCTTACTCCTGTACATCGTATCCCGCATCTTCGATAGCTTTCTTTATGTCATCCAGGTTTATCTTTGAAGGGTCAAAGGATACGTTTACCTTACCCTGGTCCACTATGGCTTCTACTTTAGAAACCCCCGGCAAAACTCCTACCGAGGTTTCCACGGCTTTTTTGCAGTGGGCGCAGGACATGCCTGCCACATTCAGTGTAATGTCCGATCTAACCGGACCATGACTGCAGCAATGAGACATCTTATCATACCTCCATTTCTTATTATTAAACATTTTTAATATCCCCCAGTTGAAATAATTAAATACCTTATACTCCCCAGGGGTATTTTTATTTTATAACAAAATTTTTTTGACGTCAAGCAAATAATTGTAGACCTTTCTTTATTTTATGGTTGACAATATGGAAAATCTTATTTATACTTAACTTAAAATTAAAGATAAATGAAGGGAGTACATTCGACAATGCAAAAAGAAACTCAAACAACGTCCATTGCAGTTAGGGAAATGCCTTTTATCGGACTTTTTGCAGCACTGACTGCGGTTTTCAGCTATATTGAGGTCCCTCTGCCCTTTAGCCCTGTACCAATTACTGCCCAGACCCTGGCGGTGATGCTGGCGGGGAGCATACTCACTCCGGGGGCAGCCCTTTTGAGCATGGTGGTATTTTTGCTTCTGGGCATAATCGGCCTTCCGGTATATGCCGGAGGTGCCAGCGGTATCGGAACTTTCTTTGGACCCACCGGCGGGTTTCTAATGAGCTGGCCCATAGCCGCATTTATAATGGCCCATATAATGAGAAGAATTAAGCCGGGATTTATGTCAATTTTACTGGTCAACATTCTGGGTGGAATCATAATAATTTATGCCATAGGGGTTCTATACCTTGCCCGGGTGGCGCACCTGACATTGCCCGCTGCTCTTGTTGCCGGGGCACTGCCTTTCATACCGGGTGATGTAATAAAAGCATTGCTGTCTACTACCATAGCCCTTTCCATCAGAAAAGCCTTCAAAAATAATTTTCCAATGTACTAAATATTAAATACAAATCACTTATCAGCTTTACTTTATTCACTATTCACTATATTCACTTTTCCCCTGAATTTTCAGGGGATTTTTTATGGCTCAAACAAAACTTATTTGCAAAAAATGTTATAAAGGTATAAAATAATGTATAGTAAATCTATCTACTAACATGTAATTGATTAATAGGAGGGTTATTGTGATACTTCCTAAAGAAATGATTTACAGGTATATGAGACATATTATCATGCCGGAGATCAGCGGTCCCGGTCAAAAGAAGCTGCTGGAATCCTGTGTGGCTGTATTTGCAAGGTCTGCTAAGGATGCTGCTCCCTTGATGTACTATCTGGTGGCATCCGGGACAGGGCATATCAAATATTTTTTTGAGAATAATGAAGACATTGAATACCTAATAAAAAATTGGCAGGATTTAAACCCGGATTTGCTTGTGGAAAAAGTGAATTTTTCTCTGGATACCGGCAAGGCTTATCAAAACCAGGATGAAAAACTTTCATGCCGGATAGTTTTTGGCGACATCGATTTTATAAAGCGCATGTTGGATTCCATGAATCTTGAATTTAAAGACGGTTCCGAATCCATGGGGAATACATATTTTATCCCTACAATTTTTGTATTGCCATCTAATTGGTGTGGAGCCATACAAAATGTGAGAAATCCGGAAGGCCTTATATGCTTTTTCAGCTTATTGAATAAACTGCCCTTTAGGCTAACTGCTTTTGAAAACAGCCCACCTTTTGGAAGAGTATTTTCCCGCTGTCTCCTGGGGGCTCTGGCTGCCATCGAATTCATAAAGCTATGTTTGAATCTGGGCAGTATATCGGAAAATCTACTTTATTTTGATCTTCTGAAAATGGAATTTCAAAAGCTCAATACTAATAATGTTATTGCTTTTTTAAATGGCGTCTCACAGCCCATGTTAGAAAAAATGGTGGATGATATACAAATGAAGATATCGGATGCCAAGGTACTCATTGTGGGCACCGGCGGCCTTGGCTCCCCTGCAGCTTATGCATTGGCACTGGCCGGGGTTGGCACTATAGGACTGGTGGACGGCGACAGCGTAGAAATCAGCAACCTGAACCGGCAGATCCTTCATTCCACTTCCCGCATAGGGACTCCCAAAGTAAAATCTGCAGAAATGTTTTTAAAGAAACTTAATCCCGATGTCAATATAATTACATTTGAAACCCTTTTTACAAAATCCAATGCCATGGAGATAATAAAGTACTTTGACGTGGTTATAGACGGTGTTGACAATCTTCCCACCCGGTACCTTTTAAATGATGCTTGCTTTTTTTCGGGAAAGCCGCTGGCCGAGGCCGGTGTGCTGAGGTTTGATGGCCTGGGCATGACCATAGTGCCGAATGAAGGCCACTGCTACCGCTGCGTTTTCCCGAAAATACCTCCCGCCGGCAGTATACCTTCTTGCTCCGAAGCCGGTATACTGGGGCCTGTTCCGGGAGTTATGGGATTTATCGAAGCCGCAGAAGCCGTGAAAATAATAACAGGTGTTGGAGAGACTTTAAAAAATAGACTTATAATCTTTGATGCGCTGGATATGGATTTTAGAGTCACCGATGTCAGAAGGGATACCAACTGTCCTCTCTGCGGACAAAATCCTTCAATAAGAGATCTTACGGAATATGAAATAACATGCAAAGGAGATGCTCTATGAACAACAAACTAAACAAAATCAATGATTCCATTCTGGACCTTATAGGTCAAACCCCCATGGTAAAACTTTCCCGCATGTCTCCGGAAGGGGGAGCTGTCATAGCCGCAAAGCTGGAATCCTTTAATCCCGGCGGAAGCGTCAAAGACCGTATAGCTTTAAACATGATAAAAGCTGCAGAAGAAAAGGGTATATTGAAGCCGGGGGCCACGTTAGTGGAATCCACCAGCGGAAACACGGGCATAGGCCTTGCCATGGTGTGCGCCGTAAAGGGCTACCGGCTTATTCTTGTGATGCCTTCATCCATGAGTATAGAGCGGCGCAAGCTCCTCAAAGCTTATGGCGCCGATTTCGTGCTTACGCCTCCGGAGTTAGGTATGAAGGGTGCCATGGATAAAGCCATGGAATTAGTAGAACAGCATAAGGATTATTTCATGCCCCAGCAGTTTGAAAACCCCGCAAATCCGGCCATTCATGAGTTGACCACCGCCAGGGAAATATTGGAGCAGACAGGAGGAAAGCTTAATGCCTTCGTAGCCGGTGTAGGGACAGGAGGAACTATAACCGGTGTCGCCAGAGTCTTAAAAAAGGAAGTTCCCGGCATAAAAATTATTGCGGTGGAACCTCAAGCTTCCCCGGTGCTTTCCGGTGGAAAACCAAGTCCTCACAAGATTCAGGGCATCGGTGCCGGATTCGTGCCGAAGATCATGGACCTTTCATTGGTGGATGAGATCATCACCGTCGGCAATGAAGAAGCCTTTGAAACGGCCCGAAAACTTGCCACCACTGAAGGCATCCTGGCCGGCATTTCCTCCGGAGCCGCTACCTTCGCAGCCCAAAACGTTGCAAAAACCCTGAAACCTGGCGATCTGGTGGTAACGGTGCTTCCGGATACGGGGGAAAGATATCTGAGTGTGGAGGACTTGTTCTACGAAGAATGATTCAAAAAGGCAGGGTAAATTTAATCCCTGCCTAAAATTTTCCCGAAACTTTTCCGACTTTAATTTATCTTTATTTTTTTATAAAAATGTCATATAATCTTATCTGTGACCTGAATCTGGGAGGGGCTATCTTGAAAAGTTTTAAGCCGCTAGTTCCATTTTTAAAAAGGCACCTTGGAAGTTATGTTCTGGGAGTGCTTTTTCTTATGCTGGTCGATGCTATCCAGCTCATACCGCCGCATCTTCTGGGAAAAGCCACCGATGACTTGAAAAATGGCTTAATGACTCCAAAACTCCTGGGACTTTACGCCGCAGCTATTATCGGATTAGCCCTGGCAGTGGCCTGCGGCCGATTCCTCTGGCGCATGAACCTCATAGGAGCTTCCAGAAAATTGGAGATGGACCTTAGAAACCACCTTTTCAATAAATTACTGGAACTTTCGCCGGGGTATTACGACAACAAAGAGATACCTGAGATACAGGATGAAGATCCTATTAAAATAAATTCTCTTGAAGGACATATAACCATAAAAAATCTCACTTTTAGATATAAAAAAGAACTAAAACCTGTCCTTTCAGATATAAATATTGATTTAAAACCCGGTCAAACTTTAGGGGTTACTGGCCGGACCGGCAGCGGCAAGACTACCCTTGCAAGATTATTGCTTCGTCAGTATCCCGTACCAACCAATAGTATATTTTTTGATGGCATCGGCATAAATGATATTCCTCTTAAGACTCTTAGGGAAAATATAGGGTTTGTACCTCAAGACAGCTTCCTGTTTTCAGATACATTATCAGGAAATATAGGTTTTGCAGGAAATTTTCCCGATGAAGAAATAATAAAAGCGGCGAAACTTTCCGCCATTGATAAAGAAATAAGGGATTTCCCAAAGGGTTACTCCACCATCGTGGGCGAAAGGGGCGTCACCCTTTCCGGAGGCCAGAAGCAGCGCATATCCATCGCCAGGGCATTAATAAAAAATCCTAGAATACTGATATTGGACGATTGCCTTTCAGCAGTGGATGCAAGTACCGAAGAAAAGATCCTCATGAACCTAAAATCATATCTTTCAGGGCGCACCAGCATCATTATTTCCCACCGTATTTCCGCCATAAAAGATTGTGATGAAATAATCGTGCTAGAACAAGGCAAAATCTTTGAACGGGGTAACCATGAACAACTTTTAGAAAAGGGCGGTATCTATGCTCAAATGTACCGCCACCAGTTATTGGAAGAAAACTTGCTCAAGGAAGCCTGACTCCGGTGTAAAAAGTCTCCTTCCTACCGGCAGATGGTACGGCAGCCTGTCGCTCTTATCAGAAAGTAAAAAGGCCCGAGGAATGCGGCATAATATAGTGAACGTTACTTTTTCAATAGATATTGAGTGCTTAAGGAAAGTGAGGTAGAAAGAATGGAGTTTCAGCAGGAAGAGGTTTTGACAAAACCCTATGACCCGAAAATAATGCGGAGGCTCTTAAGTTATGCCAGACCATACACCCTTTACATCATACTCTCAGTAATCATGATTATGGTCGTTACTGTGGCGAACCTTTTGCGGCCCTATCTAATTATGACGGCAATAGACAAATACATAAATGTGTATCATGGCAGTGCAGCAAATTATGCCATACAGGGAGTTATACGCATAGGTAAGATATACCTTGCGATAATATTAATATCCTTTGTTTTAAATTATCTTCAAATATATATCATGCAACTGGTGGGTCAAAAAATCATTTACAACATGAGGCAGCAAATATTCGCCCATGTTCAGAGCCTCTCCCTTTCTTTCTTTGATAAAAACCCTGTGGGCAGGCTTGTCACCAGGGTGACTAACGACACTGACACATTAAATGAGATGTACACCAGCGTGATCTCAAATATCTTTAATGATATCTTTATACTATTGGGTATTGCCGTCATGATGTTTTCTTTAAATATTCACCTTGCCCTTATTTCTTTGGCGTTATCTCCTTTTATTATAATTACAGCTGTCTTCTACAGAAAATATGCCACTCAGGGATATCGGGAAGTTAGGGTGAGACTCGCCAGGATAAATGCGTACCTTGCAGAACATATAAACGGCATGAAGATAGTGCAGGTATTTCACCGGCAAAATAAAACGTTTGAGGATTTTATAAAGATAAACCAGGATTACTACAAAGCTAATATGGCACAGCTTTTGGTTTTTGCGGTTTTTAGACCTGCTATGGACTTTTTGTATTCCTTGAGCCTTGCTCTTCTAATATGGTATGGCGGTGGTATGGTAGTGAGAAATACCCTGGAATTCGGTGTCCTGTATGCTTTTGTAAATTACCTGGGACAGTTTTTCCAGCCTGTCTTTGACATGTCGGAAAAATATGATATCCTTCAGGCTGCCATGGCATCTTCGGAAAGGATCTTTATGCTGCTGGATACCGATGAGAAAATAAAGGACCCGGAAAATCCAACTTCTCTCACGAGTGTAAAGGGCGAGATTGAATTTAAGAATGTTTGGTTCGCATATAATGGGAATGATTGGGTCTTAAAAGATGTGAGCTTCCACGTAAAGCCCGGGGAAACGGTGGCTTTTGTAGGAGCTACCGGTGCCGGTAAGACCTCTATCATAAGCCTTTTGCCCCGCTTTTACGAGATTCAAAAGGGGCAAATCCTGATAGACGGCGTCGACATAAAAGACGTACGTCCGCAGGATCTTCGCCGGCATATCGGCGTGGTGATGCAGGATATGGCCAGAAAAGGCCTTTACTATCAACTATACCAGCTTCAGTTCAAAAATAAAGAAATAGAAAAATGTTTAAATAAGGCCTCCGCATCCTGAATATTTTAAGCCGGTGGAAGAATTTCCACCGGCTTTTGAATTGGAACCGAAAAAAAGGGCTCCGCATAATATACTACTGAAAAGTAGCACAAATTTTTGTGATGGGAGGAATTGAGAATGGGCAACATGGATGATATGAATAGAAATTATCACATGGATATGAAACTGGCCGAGGCCTATGTGCCCATGCAGATATATGGTGATACCTTTGATTTGAGGACTGCCTTGAACTACGGCACCCTTTTCCCGGAACTCTACAGGCCTTATCCGAGAAGGCCCGCCGCGTAAAATATTGTGGAGGTGATTTACATGCCTAACACCGACATGGTGGAAATGATAAAAGAAATACAGGCTGTGGATTTTGCGGTCTATGAACTCGCCCTTTTCCTGGACACTCATCCTGATGACCGCCAGGCTTTAGATGACCACAACAAACTGGCAAGAAGATCATACCAGTTAAAGGCTAATTATGAAGAAAAATATGGGCCGCTACGGCTTGACTCCCTTTCCCAGTATCCGTACCAATATATCAATGAACCATGGCCCTGGGAAATAGTTTATTAAAGATTGGAGGGAAAGTGAATGTGGTATTATGAAAAAAAGTTGGAATACCCGGCCAATGTCTCCAGGACAGATATGGCTATGGCAAAATACCTTTTTGCCCAGTATGGCGGCCCTGACAGCGAACTTTCGGCTGCAGTGAGGTATCTCACCCAGCGCTATACCATGCCTATCCCCCAGGCAAAGGCCGTTTTAACCGATATAGGCACCGAAGAGCTTGCCCACTGGGAAATTATAGGAACATTGATATATAAACTTACCGATGGAGCAACACCAGAACAACTCCGCCGGGCCGGTATGGGCGACCACTATGCCCAGCACGATAATGCTCCGTATCCCCATGATGCAGCCGGTGTCCCATGGACCGCCGCATATATCCAGGCTACCGGGGACCCCATAGCCGACCTGCATGAAGATCTGGCCGCTGAACAAAAGGCTCGCACCGCCTACGAACACCTGATAAATTTAACCGACGATGCCGGTGTCATAGCTACACTATCCTTCCTGCGCGAACGGGAAGTGGTCCATTTCCAGAGGTTCGGGGAAACTCTCATGCTGGTAAGGGAATATATGAACAACAAGCATATATTTTGAGTTTTTCACCCAAACCATAACTATAAGCCCTGGCAAACTCTTTTCAAAAAATCGGTTAGTCGGAAGTCGAAATTAGGGAATTTGCAATTGCAAATTCCCTTTTAGTATAATCAGAAAAAAACACATGGTTTCATGCAATCATCGAGCGGTTTCGGGCTTGAACCTTCTGAGCCTTAAAGCATTGGTGACTACCGATACGGAACTGAATGCCATGGCTCCTCCTGCGATGGCGGGGCTTAAAAATCCCAGGGCCGCAAAGGGTATCCCCACAGTATTGTATATAAATGCCCAGAAGAGGTTCTGCTTGATGTTTCTCATGGTGGCACGGCTTAGCTTGATGGCAGTTACTATTCCTCTAAGGTCTCCGCTCATAAGGGTGATGTCCGAAGCCTCCATGGCCACATCGGTACCCGTGCCTATGGCTATGCCTACATCGGCGGCAGCAAGAGCCGGAGCGTCGTTGATGCCGTCTCCCACCATGGCGGTAAGCTTGCCCTGCTTCTTGAGTTTTTCCACTTCCTGGGCCTTATTTTCCGGCAGCACTTCTGCCAGCACGTGATCAATTCCTACCTGCCTTGCAATGGCATTGGCCGTGCGCTTATTGTCGCCGGTGATCATCCACACTTCAATACCCAGTTTCTTAAGTTCATCTATGGCCTCTTTAGAATGGTCCTTCACGGTATCCGCCACCGCCACCACGCCTTCTATCTTGCCGTCGATGGCCATGATCATGGCGGTCTTTCCTTCGTCTTCTAATTTTGTAAGCAGGTTTTCAATGCCCTCTGTGGGAAGATTTTGTTTTGCCATAAGCCGCCGGTTGCCGAAATGTATTTCTCTGCCCTGGATTTTTGAGTATATGCCGTGCCCCGGAATGGCTTCGAAATTTTCCGGATCGAAAAGTTTCATATTAGCATCTTTGGCTTTATTGACAATAGCCTCCCCCAGAGGGTGTTCGGAACCTTTCTCGGATGATGCCGCAAATATCAATATCTCTTCGGGTTTCATATCTCCCAGGGATACAATGTCGGTAAACTTCGGGCTTTCCTTTGGTAATGGTTCCCGTTTTATCCAGGACAATGACCCTTATTTTATGAGCACGTTCCAGGTGCTCACCGCCTTTTATCAGGACACCATTTTCAGCACCCTTGCCGGTACCCACCATGACTGAAGTAGGTGTCGCAAGGCCCAGGGCGCATGGGCAAGCTATGACAAGAACCGAAACTGCATTGATAAGGCCTGCAGTGAAGTTGCCAAAGATAAAATACCATACCCCGAAGGAAATGGCAGCGATAACTATTACTATCGGAACGAATATTCCTG
The DNA here is from genome assembly GCF_003691585.1 of Biomaibacter acetigenes. Lineage (GTDB taxonomy): Bacteria > Bacillota > Thermosediminibacteria > Thermosediminibacterales > Tepidanaerobacteraceae > Biomaibacter > Biomaibacter acetigenes. The sequence continues at coordinate 2,056,769 of NZ_CP033169.1, forward strand.
AAATCTGGTCTGCCAGCTTCTGTATGGGAGCCTTGGAACCCTGAGCGTCTTCCACCATCTTTATTATCTGGGCCAGTGCCGTATCCTTTCCGACTTTGGTGGCCTCAAACTTGAAGGTGCCGGTCTTGTTCAACGTGGCACCCACCACTTCATCTCCCACCTTTTTCTCCACCGGTATGCTCTCGCCGGTTAGCATGGACTCATCCACCGATGAATAACCTTCTATTATTTTGCCGTCAACCGGTATTTTCTCCCCGGGCCTTACCACCACTATGTCTCCCACTTCCACTTCTTCCACCGGAATATCCATTTCCTGGTTGTTCCTTATTACCCGGGCGGTCTTGGCTTGCAGGCCCATGAGCTTTTTGATGGCCTCGGAAGTCCTGCCCTTGGCCACCGCCTCCAGATATTTGCCAAGGGTGATGAGGGTAATGATCACCGCAGAAGCTTCAAAGTACAAATAATTGTGTATTACTTCCATAGGTAACGTAAACACATTATACAGGCTGTAGAAGAAGGCCGCTGTGGTGCCCATGGCAATCAAAACGTCCATATTGGCACCACCGCCTCTTAAAGCATGGTAGGCGCCCCTGTAATACCTGTAACCGATTATGAACTGGACGGGTGCTGAAAGAGCTATCTGAAACCATGGATTGTCAAGAATGCCGCCCGGTTTATCCATAATCCTCAGCACCATAGATATAACCAGCGGGATTGTAAGTATTGTTGATATTACCACAAGTCTTCCTAAAGACCTTATTTCCCGTTCTCTCTCTTGTTTTTCCCGATCTACATTCATCTCGGTTTTTTTCAAAAGCATCATAGCCTGTTTTCCTGACAATATTTATTAGATTCTTAATATCTATCTCACTGCTGTTGTACTCCACCGTAGCCGTCTCCGTGGCAAAGTTTACCGATGCCTTATAAACTCCCGGCGCTTTGGCGAGGGCTTTTTCTATTTTTGCCGCGCATGATGCACAATTCATGTTTTTTATTCCGAGTTCTGCCTTATCCAGAATTACATCATATCCTACATCTTTTATCTTCTGGATAAAGTCACTCACCGTCAACCGGCCTGAATCATATGTTATATTGGCCTTTTCGGCAGCAAAATTCACATTGACCTGCTGAACCCCAGGCATTTTGAAAATGGCCTTTTCTATCCTGGCGGCACAGGAGGCACATGTCATACCTTTTATCTTAATTCCCGCCTTGCTGACACTGCCCGACATATATAAGTTCCTCCTTTTAGATAAGTTTAGCTCAATGTGCCGACTAAGTCGGAATTCTCTATCTTAAACTCTAAATTCCGGCTTCCGACATCCTTATATTTTATACCCCCTATGGGTATCTGTCTTTTATTATACCTTTGTTTATTTTTTGTCAATAGAGGTAAATTTATTTTATGCATTTTTAGGTAAAACAACTGTAAACCTGGTACCCCTGCCTTTCTGACTTTCTACAGTTATCCTTCCGCCATGGGCTTCTATAAGGGATTTTGCGATACTCAAACCGATGCCCGTTCCTCCCGTTTTTCTACTTCTTGATTCATCGGTTCTATAAAACCTTTCGAAAATGTATGGAAGATCTTTTTGGTCTATGCCTATACCGGTATCCTCTATTATAATTTTAATATCATTTTTCGCATCATTTAATGAGACATACACAGAGCCCCCTGGATTGGTATATTTTAAGGCATTTGAAATGATATTGATTATAGCTCGACCTATTTTGTCTTTATCTCCATAGATATATACATTTTGTGTTATATTTGTGACAAGCTTTATGTCCTTTTCTTTAAACTCTAGTGTAAAAGCTTCTAAAATCTGCATTATTGACTCTGATAAATTGTATCTTTCTATCTTTTGCGCAATTATATGATTTTCTATATCGGTAAGGTCCTTGAGCTGTTCTACGAGTTTTGTGAGTCTTTCGACTTCATTTTTGCAAATGGCAAGTTTCTCCGGGGTGGGTTCCCATATTCCGTCGCTGATGGCTTCTATATGGCTTTGTAAAATGGTCAAGGGAGTCCGGAGCTCATGAGAAATATCCTGAGTCAATCTTTTTCTTAACTTTTCCTGTTCGCTCAGGGACCTGGCCAGGTGATTTATGGACTCGGAAAGCTGCTTAAGTTCCGTAACACCTGTAGGCACTTTCACTTGTATGTCTAAATTTCCTTTCCTTATTTGGTTGGCTGCATCGGTGATTTTTAAAATGGGATTAGACATAATTCTTGAAGAATAAATTCCTAGGGCCACCGATGCCATTACGGCAATTACAGCGGCATAGATAATCGAAGTATTTATCTGCCTTGAAAACTTTATTTCCCTCTCGGATATCGTAAAAGGCCCTACATATCCGATTTCAACACTACCGATACTTTTACCCTTTACCACCAAATCATATTTTTCCGATACATAACCGCTGAGCTCGGTATTTCCATCCATCATGTGGTTTTTCATCCATCCCATCATTTGCTTGTGCATATCCATCATGTCATACTCCATTGGATGTGCAAAAACTATCTTTCCATCAAGTGTCCTTATAACCACGTCAAACTCCTTTATTAGGGGTGAAAACTGTATATTTTTAAGGTTAGATTCTGTCCACGCATTTTCCAGACTATAGGTATTTTTTATAAGCTCTAAGATCTCATTGATCCTGTTTTTTTGTTCATTTTTCATATAGGCATTAAAGCTACCGAATAGATTTATATTGGTGATTACGCTGACCAGTATTATAGCAAAAAGAGTGCCGCCCAAAATTAACAGCGTAATCCTTGTCTTTAAATTTTTTATCATAAATTATCCCCCATATATTAATAACCAATTCGATATAATTTGATAATATAACATGTACCAAAGTTGTCATTGGTTTTCCATAAATTTATAACCCACACCGTATACCGTGGTTATAAGTTCATTTTCATAATCCTGCAGCTTATGCCTTATATTCTTGATATGGGCGTCTATAGTCCTGTCAAACCCTTCATAATCATATCCCAGAACTTTTTCTATCAGCTCCTCTCTGGTAAAGACCTTCCCAGGATTCTGGGCTAACACCAGCAAGAGTTTATATTCTGTAGGCGTCAGGTCCACCAGGATATTATTATTTTTTACCTGCATTTTTTCTTTATCGATCAACAATTTCCCATCATTAAATTCGATAATATCGGCTTTTATGGTCTGTTCCCTATCAAGCCTGCGCAATATGGCCTTGACCCTGGCCACCAGTTCCCTGGGACTGAAGGGTTTTACCATGTAATCATCAGCTCCAAGCCCCAATCCGTTTATTTTATTAGATTCCTCTGCCTTTGCAGTAAGCATGAGGATGGGGACCTGGGACCTCACCCGGATTTTCTTGCATACCTGCTCTCCGGAAATATCGGGAAGCATTAGGTCAAGCACTATAAAATCGATGCGTTCCTTATTTAAAATATCAAGAGCTTCTTTCCCTCCATATGCAGTAAAAACCCTGTATCCTTCCTTTTCCAGATAAGCCTTTAACACGTCGACTATGTTTTCTTCATCATCCACCACAAGAATATTAAGCATCATAACACCCCTGAATTTATAATATCATTTTTTAATTTTAGTTCTCATTATATTTTACACTTAAAAGCCGGTGGAAACACCACCGGCCAAATGTTATACATTAAACGCGTATAAATCATTTAAGTCAATAACATTTTCTTTCTGCGCTTATATTCTTCTTCATTTATTTCTCCTCTGGCATATCTTTCTTTTAATATTTCTAGAGCGTGGCTTTCTAAAACCCTTTCAACGCTATGTTTATTTATCCCGCGTCCTTTCTATGAGTTTTCATCCAGTGCCATTTTTACATTAGATATTTCTTCCTGCATCTGCATTGCTTCCAATTCCAGCTGTTTTATATTGAGCATATTTACCATGGTGTCAATTCTGTCGACTTCTTTCTGTAAATCACGGTCTCTCTTGATTAAATTCTGCAGTGTTTCTTCTAGATCAACCTTTTTACTTATAAATTCTTCCGCTTTTTGATCACCGGCTTTTAATACGGTCTCGGCCATTTTTTCCATAGCCTCTTTTTCGCGGGTCAGTTCTTCTATTTTTGTCGACAGCTTTTGTTTTATCTCAATAATTTTTTCTCGGGATTGTTTCAAAGTATCTAGCTTAATCTGATATTTGCTTTTACTTTCGGGTTTAACTTGATGATTTTCATACATATGGTGTTCATGGACACGATGGTGATTTTTTCGTATTTCCATTAAATCCTCAAAATCCACCGAGCCTTCAAGTATCCTTTGCTTATATGCTCTGTAACCTTCCTCGTCAATAATTCCTTCAGCATACATCCTTTTTAATACCAGCAATTTTTCTTCGGTATCATTATGTTCACGGTAGTATGGCTCACTTTCACCATGGAAACATCCCCTTCTCGGATAATAATCATAGGGGCTGAAAAAACCTCCAAAGCTTCCGCATCCCATTATTCATTCCTCCCTTGGCGTTTCTGCTTTAACCTCTCCAACTCCTGCTTAATCAGCTCTTCCCGATGAATCTTGCTCAATTCCGCTTCTACATTATCCCTTTCCTCTAATTCTTCCAGGGCACCCATTTCAATTAGTTCATCCATGGCCGATACCTTTGCCTTTTTTTCTTTAATCCTTTTTTCAGCCCTTTCTATCCTGCCTTTTATGTCATTCATTTCACTGGATATACCGGTCAGGGCTTCTTTTACCGCCATTTGGGCTTCAGCAGCCCTGTTCATAGCAATTAATTCCTGTTTTTTCGTCTCCAGCTCGGATAATTCCGATTCAAGGTGTTCCTTGTTTTTTTGAATAATACTCTGTTTCTCACTTAACTCCTCTATCTGCCGTGAGAGTCTTTCCTTTTCTTCGACAAGATTTTGTTTCTTTTCCAGAGCGGCTCTGGCCAGGTCCTCACGATTTGAAGCGACTGCCAGCTCTGCCTGGTTTTCCGCAATCTGAATCTTGCCCTGAATGTCTTCAAGCTCGTTCTCCAGACCTTTTTTGACCGTGGTAATGTCAACAAGCGACTTTTTTATTTTATTTAGCTGCTCCTTCATTTCAACGATGGAATAATTCAGAGTTTCTTCCGGATTTTCCAATTCGTTCAAAACTGTATTGGCTTTAGCTTTAAATATATTGGCCACTCTGCTAAAAATACCCATAGCATATCCCTCCTATCTTTGTTTGATTTTTCATTTCTAATTGCATTATACAAGGCGATTTTGAAGAAAATATGAAGCTTGGACTTACTATATTGATCGGAATAATACTATATATTTTAAGCAAGTAAAGAGGTACGTATTGAACCAATTACTTGAATGATTCGATATCTGGAAATAACTCCTGCCATTAAAAGAAGCACCATAAGGTGCTTCCAGCTTGTAGACAAAAACCGCTTTTAGAACGCACAACCTAAAAGCGGTTTTTTATTTGAAGCAAAAAATTTTAAAATCATAAAGAAAAATGAATGCAAAGCAGGGGCTGCCGGTGGAAACATCCCACGTTTTCTCTTCCACATGGCCAGCTTTTTTAAATTCATGCATGCGAAAAGAAGCGTGAGATAATGTCCTACTTTGCTCAAGCCTCTTAGATTCGTATAACGCATACCATGCTTTTCTTTGGCATCGGCAAATACCCGCTCGATGGTCTGGCAGCGCATCTTGTATAATTCTTTGCCTAATTCGGTGTGCCTTATATCTTCTGCTATTTCCACATAGTGCTCCCATATGTGCCGGGTTACCACTTTCGTGTAGTTTTTGCTCTGTGTGCATCTCAAACGCATGGGGCATTCCCGGCATATTTGTGGATCGCTCTTGTATTCCCGGTATCCTGACCGGTTGGTGGTGCTGTATTTTAATACTTGGTTGTTAGGGCATATGTAGCAGTCATAATATTCGTCATATACGTATTCTCTCTTTTTAAAGTAGCCATCTTTGGTCATTGGCCTTTTATATGGCATGACAGGAAGTATTTCCGCTTCAATGATTTCTCTGCATATGCCGGGGGTCTTGTAGCCTGCATCAACCACTACTGCTTTTATTTCGGGAAATTTATCGTTTACTTCTTGAAAAAGATCGGAGAATACCTGGCTGTCGTGTACATTTCCAGGTGCTATTTTGAAGCCAAGGATGAAGTTGTTGCGGTCGCAGGCTACAGAAGCCGTGTAGGCAAAGCAGCGCTCTTTTTCTCCTTTTTGGAATATGCCGCTTTCAGGATCGGTGGTGCTTATCTTTACTCGTTTTCCGTTGGTGGAGCTGTTTCCTCCTTCGGCATCGCCGCTAGCTTCATCGTCATCTTCTTCAAACGGTTCTTTGCCGTTGGCTTCTCTTTCGGCGTTGATTTCTTTTAAAAGTTCTTTCTTGTATTTTGTACCTGCTTTTTTGCAACTTTCTCTATGTATTTATTCTTATTGGCACTGGCTTTTATGTGGGTGGCATCGATAAATACCGCGTCTTCTTTGATAAACCCGCACTCTATGGCTTCTTTTAATATTCGTTCGAATATCTTTTCAAATAGATCGCTTTCTTTAAACCGCCGTTCATAGTTTTTTCCAAAAGTCGAGAAGTGAGGTATTTTTTCTTGGAGCCCATATCCTAGAAACCAGCGGTAAGCCATATTGACTTCTGCTTCTTTGATGGTTTGGCGCATAGAGCGGATTCCATACAGTGCTTGGAGCATGAGCAGTTTTATTAATACCACTGGATCAATGCTGGGTCTGCCTGTATTTTCGCTGTATAGGTCTTTTACTTCGTTATATATGAAGTTAAAGTTGATGCTTTCTTCTATTGTCCTGAGGAGATGGTCTTTAGGTACTAAGCTATCAATGCTTACTAATTCTATCTGCTCTATTATTTCTCGTCTTTTCTTCGTTAACATTTCATCGCCCCACCGTATGTTTTTATTTCTTTAATTTTACTATAAAAATGATCATTTTTATACCCTTTTTACAAAAAAGACTGTCGACAGCTACTTTGTCGACAGTCTGGAAGCACCATAAGGTGCTTCAGCTTGTAGACAAAAACCGCTTTTAGAACGCACAACCTAAAAGCGGTTTTTTATTTGAAGCAAAAAATTTTAAAATCATAAAGAAAAATGAATGCAAAGCAGGGGCTGCCGGTGGAAACATCCCACGTTTTCTCTTCCACATGGCCAGCTTTTTTAAATTCATGCATGCGAAAAGAAGCGTGAGATAATGTCCTACTTTGCTCAAGCCTCTTAGATTCGTATAACGCATACCATGCTTTTCTTTGGCATCGGCAAATACCCGCTCGATGGTCTGGCAGCGCATCTTGTATAATTCTTTGCCTAATTCGGTGTGCCTTATATCTTCTGCTATTTCCACATAGTGCTCCCATATGTGCCGGGTTACCACTTTCGTGTAGTTTTTGCTCTGTGTGCATCTCAAACGCATGGGGCATTCCCGGCATATTTGTGGATCGCTCTTGTATTCCCGGTATCCTGACCGGTTGGTGGTGCTGTATTTTAATACTTGGTTGTTAGGGCATATGTAGCAGTCATAATATTCGTCATATACGTATTCTCTCTTTTTAAAGTAGCCATCTTTGGTCATTGGCCTTTTATATGGCATGACAGGAAGTATTTCCGCTTCAATGATTTCTCTGCATATGCCGGGGGTCTTGTAGCCTGCATCAACCACTACTGCTTTTATTTCGGGAAATTTATCGTTTACTTCTTGAAAAAGATCGGAGAATACCTGGCTGTCGTGTACATTTCCAGGTGCTATTTTGAAGCCAAGGATGAAGTTGTTGCGGTCGCAGGCTACAGAAGCCGTGTAGGCAAAGCAGCGCTCTTTTTCTCCTTTTTGGAATATGCCGCTTTCAGGATCGGTGGTGCTTATCTTTACTCGTTTTCCGTTGGTGGAGCTGTTTCCTCCTTCGGCATCGCCGCTAGCTTCATCGTCATCTTCTTCAAACGGTTCTTTGCCGTTGGCTTCTCTTTCGGCGTTGATTTCTTTTAAAAGTTCTTTCTTGTATTTTTGTACCTGCTTTTTTGCAACTTTCTCTATGTATTTATTCTTATTGGCACTGGCTTTTATGTGGGTGGCATCGATAAATACCGCGTCTTCTTTGATAAACCCGCACTCTATGGCTTCTTTTAATATTCGTTCGAATATCTTTTCAAATAGATCGCTTTCTTTAAACCGCCGTTCATAGTTTTTTCCAAAAGTCGAGAAGTGAGGTATTTTTTCTTGGAGCCCATATCCTAGAAACCAGCGGTAAGCCATATTGACTTCTGCTTCTTTGATGGTTTGGCGCATAGAGCGGATTCCATACAGTGCTTGGAGCATGAGCAGTTTTATTAATACCACTGGATCAATGCTGGGTCTGCCTGTATTTTCGCTGTATAGGTCTTTTACTTCGTTATATATGAAGTTAAAGTTGATGCTTTCTTCTATTGTCCTGATGAGATTGTCTTTAGGTACTAAGCTATCAATGCTTACTAATTCTATCTGCTCTATTATTTCTCGTCTTTTCTTCGTTAACATTTCATCGCCCCACCGTATGTTTTTATTTCTTTAATTTTACTATAAAAATGATCATTTTTATACCCTTTCCTACAAAAAAGACTGCCGACAGCTACTTTGTCGACAGTCTGAAGCACCATAAGGTGCTTCTTTTAATTATAGTTTCTGTGATTATAAAAAAGATATATTTTTATTTTAGCATTTGTGATGATTGTGGTCCATATCCATGTTGCTGTATAAATATTTCTCGGGGTTCCTGTCAAAACTTATCTGACATGCTTTTGAGCAGAAATAGTAGGTCTTGCCGTGATAAGTAGATGTCGCAAATGCATCTTTTTCATCAACCGTCATACCACATACAGGATCTTTCGCCATGATAAAAACCTCCCTTAATATTCATTATACCCCTATGGGGTATCTTATGTTATTAAATTTACCACTAATTTAATTTGTTGTCAAGGCCCATGAAAAATATAAAGACAAATGGATTGAAGATTGAGGAAAAATCTATATTGAATGTCTTTCCAAACTGTGTTAAAGTTATATTAGCAAAACTACATGGAAAATTGGTTTTCATCAGGGGGAATTTACTTGTTAAACAACATATGGGAAAAAATAGACTCCGAAGAGGATCTTACAAAAGAAGAACTTTGCTGTTTGCTGTCACTGGAAGATCCCGAACAGTTGGAACTTCTCTATCAAAAAGCCGATAAAATAAGAAAAAAATATGTAGGAGATGAAGTTCACCTTAGGGGCTTGATAGAGTTTTCCAATTACTGCAGGAATAATTGCCACTATTGTGGGATTCGTCGAGACAATAAAAAAATAAAACGTTATCGCATGGAAATCGACGAAATTCTTAATACTGCAATTCTAGCATCACATATGGGCTATAAGACCGTGGTGCTGCAATCGGGCGAAGATATGTATTACACCACAGATAAGCTGGTGGAGCTAATTAAGCTTATAAAGAGCAATGCTGATGTAGCCATTACATTGAGCATCGGCGAGCGCTCCTATGATGACTATGTAAGATTCTTTGAAGCCGGAGCAGATAGGTACCTCATGAGATTTGAAACTTCAAACCCTGAACTTTATGCCAAACTCCACCCTGATTCCAGTTTTGAAAATCGCATGAACATACTGAAATGGCTAAAACAAATAGGTTATCAGACCGGCTCTGGTATAATGATAGGACTCCCCGGCCAAAGCATCGAAGATTTAGCACAGGATATCCTCAAGTTTAAGGAACTCGACCTTGATATGATAGGGGTGGGGCCATATATTTGCCATCAGGACACCCCTCTGGCGGGAAATCCCAATGGAACCGTGGAGATGACCCTCAAGGTCATCGCATTGACAAGGATAGTTACTAAAAATACTCACATACCGGCGACTACGGCCCTTGCCACCTTAAGGCCTGCCGACGGCAGGGAAAAAGCCCTTCAAGCCGGAGCCAATGTAATAATGCCGAATGTGTCTCCGGTGAAATATCGCGAGTTTTATGAACTATATCCCAACAAAATATGCATCCGGGAAAATGCAAAGCAGTGCAACAGCTGCATAAAAAGAAGGATTTTCTCCATAGGTCGGACCATAAGTAAAGGGTATGGACATTCTTTAAAGAAAAAAATGGATAATGCCATAGCTTTATAATTTTATCTATTATATAAGTGTAAGTGGTAACGCATGTGCTTGAAATGTTCGATCACGGATAAGGCAACAATTATTATTGCATGTTTGTACAGAGGGTGTATTTTGGCTTTCCTTGCATTATAAAAAGAGGCGCCATAATAGTGGCGCTTCTTTTACATTCATTTCTTTTTAAGAACTTAATATTTTCTTTTTATGGTTGTATTCATCTTCAGGAAATCTCGCCAAGAGCAAACCTTTGCCTTAATATTTCTAGAGCCTTGCTTGAGCTTATCCGGCTGACGGACTTTTCTCTGGCGATGAGTTTTACAATGAAATAAATCACGCCTGCAAAAATCAATAAGCCCAAAATGTTTGAACCCAGTACCCACGGCCAGGCATTTGACGCAAAGGTTCCCAAGCCAAAACCGCATCCATAACCCACATCATAAAATACCTCCTTTTCGGTAAGGAATATCTTTGCTTTTCTATGCATTTAAAAGCATTGCTTTCTTTCTCACATATTCTTCATCTGAAATTTCTCCCCGGGCATATTTTTTCGTTAAGAATCTCCAGGGCGTCATTTCGCCTGTTATACCGATTTTCATTGAACCGGGTGCCGTTATTAGAGTAAAAATTGCATATATGATCAGCCCGAAAAATATTATGCCTAGAAGACCTCCGCCGAACATATGACCTAACCCAAACCACAATCATTTGAATCCTCCTTCCTAATTTTTATTTCTACCTAGCATTATACAGGAGGATTTTGAAGAAATTATGAAGCCGTTTTTATTTCTTTCTTCATAAGTTCTTCATAAGTTTTTTTTATAATATGATCGTGAAATTAAAAGCGAAAGGGGTGAAAGAATAACCTGACTCTTTAATTTATCTATCATATAATTTGAAAAGTGCCTGGGTACCGCTATTTTCTTCTCCTTCAGCGGCAAGATTTTCATATAAAGAAAATGCAAGTTCAAGACCTGGCATCTTAAGCCCCATCTCTTTTGCCGACTCCAGTGCTATTTTCATATCCTTAATAAAATGTTTTATATAAAATCCCGGAGTAAAATCACCCTTTATCATCCTGGGGGCAAGATTGCTCAAAGACCAGCTGCCCGCAGCTCCCGACTCTATGCTCTTTAATACCGTAACCGGATCTAATCCCGCCTTTTTGGCGTAAGCTATAGCTTCCGATACACCTATCATTCCCGATGCGATGGCTATCTGGTTGCACATCTGGTATATTGCCCCGCACCTGGACCCCCCTGTAACACTATATTTTTGCCCATGGCCTCAAATATAGGTTTTACCGCTTCAAAAGTCTCTGGATCTCCTCCTACCATGATGGAAAGCCTGGCTTCCCGGGCGCCGATATCACCGCCGGACACCGGCGCATCCAGGGCGTATAGGCCTTTATCTTTGGCCGCATTATAAATCCTTTTTGCGAGCATGGGACTTGACGTGGTCATGTCTATCAGATTATGACCCGGGTTTGGCATTATTTATAATTCCCTTTTCGTCCAGGTAGACTTCTTCACATCCCTTGGGTACCCTACCATTGTTATGATGACATTTGCCTCTTTTGCCACGTCAGCTACTGTATCCTTCCACAGGGCACCCTGTTTTATCAAATCTTCCGCCTTGGACCTGGTCCTGTTATAAACCAGGACCCTGTAACCCGCCTTCATTAGATTTAAAGCCATGCTCCTGCCCATAACTCCTGTACCGATAAATCCTAAAACCACATTATCCTTGTTTAGTTTCATATTACCTCTCCCTATTCCAATGATATAATAATTAGTATATTATTATATTCCACAAAGGATCGCTGTTTCCTTTTTTAATTTTGACAACTTTAATTATAAATGTACCTACCATTAGTTTATAAAGTTTTTAACTTTTTCTCAAAGACAAATGATTATATTTTAGATTAATAAAACTAAGTTTCATAAAAAAAAGTCAGAGGTTTGTTCTCTGACTCAAATTTTAATAACTTTAATACTTTTCAACTTTCGGTTTATAGTCTTTATCCCTGGTTCCTGTGCAACTCACAGCAATCCATCTTTTTACCGGCAAACTCTTTCTCATTGGCTTTAGCAAGTTTTTCCAGGAATTTACTGAACCAGTTAGCCATGATATCGCCTCCTGCGGTTTTTAGTTTGTTTATCCTTTAAAAGAATCGGCGCAGTCTTTACTACAGAAATAATAGGTTTTTCCATCTATAGTTCTGATAACTGCATCTTTTTTTGAAACCTTCATACCACATACAGGGTCTGTCGCAAAGTCTACGGTTTCCATGTCATTTTGGTGATTTCCGTGAGAATGTCCTCCATGGGAATGACCTCCATTTCCGCTATACCCTCCATGTCCTCCATGGCCGCCATGACCCCCGCAGCAACCGCCTCCTCTCATCATAAGAAACGTAAAGCCTACGGCTAAAAGTATCCATATTATATTTAAATCCATAGTAAATACCCCCCTCATGAATTTTATACCCCTAATGGGTATATTTATTTTATACTATTCCTATATGTTTTGTCAACTATTTTATTCTTATTACTTTACCCTTACTATCCTGATGTCTGAATGCATTTGGTTCGGGTGAAACCATTTTCCCATCTATTAATCTTATCAGCCTATCCCCTATTTTTCCAATTTGTGGTTATGGGTGACAAGAATAATCGTAGTTCCTGCTCTGTGAATCTTTTTGAAGCTATCCTTTTGCCGGTTGCTCCCAATTCAAACATGATCCCTATCTCTTTTAACCTTTCAAATATTGTGTTCATCATAGCGCTTATAATACATATTAAAGTGCTTTAAAGCGCTACAATCGCTATAAGCAAAATAAGCCATTGTACCTTATCCTGAATCATATTTTCAGCTTTGCGATTCTTGAGATGGTTTTTATCTCAATATATTATAAATGGTTAGGCGGTAAGTTCTTATATAGAACTTTGCTTATCCTCGCCTGATTATATATAACCCCCAGCACTACAAGTGCCAGGCTCGTCCACTGGGCTACGGAGAGAGGCCCCGCCATCACACTGTCCCTGAAAAATTCGATGATAAATCGATAGATGGAGTAAAGCACCACAAAGCTCACAAAAAGCTCTCCGTCATAACGGATTTTCTCCCGGCGGTTCCACAGGATCATGAATATTATAAAACCTGCCAGAGCCGAATAAAGTTGTGCCGGATGCCTGGAAACACCATTTACTACTACGGCCCATGGAACATTCGTCACTTTTCCGTATATATCGCATCCTATGCGGCCTATACCATAACCCAGGGCAAGGGAAGGCGCAACTATATCTGCCAGTTTAAAAAAGTTGATTTTCTTCATCCGGGTATAAATAACCGCCGCTATCAACCCGCCCAGTATGGCTCCGTGAAAGGATAGACCCCCTTCATTTACATGTAGTATCATAGCAGGATTTTTAAGATAAAAAGGTAAATCGAGGAGGACAAATAGCAGCCGTGCTCCTATAAAGCCTGATATAATAATAAGCATGGAAAAGTTCAGCACATCATCTTCATTCAGGCTTTTTCTTTTAGCTTCCTTCAATACCAAGTACATACCTGCCAGTATTCCCAGCGCTACAAAAAATCCCAGTTTGTAAATCGTAAACGGTCCCAGTTTAAATAAAATGTTCATTGGACACCTCCCGGGTTAAACCCCTTCTTAGCATTTTTTAGTTAATCATTTTATTGCTGTATACGTTTAAGTCAATGGTATAAGTTTATCCTGCTTGAAATTTCTTAACAAAAAAGGTTAAAGAGAAGTACGCGGCGGCACTAAAAATCATCGAATATGAAAAACCGAAAAACATAGCAATGACCGTAGCCAAAGTGGACCCGAGCAATGAAGCGATTCCATTTATTCCCTACATAAAAGGGACCAGATCTGTATTTGCCATTTGTCTTATGCCTGTTGGGAAGAAGACTCCCATCATAATGCCCATGGGAAGCAATATCAAGGCTAGTATAACTATCTTTACAAATATAGCTTGAGCAATATATGTCAATATCGCATATTTATATAAGATGGTCACCATGACTATAATGCCAGATAGAACCAAAGGCAATATTTTTATCTTTTTTTCAAGTATTTTGCCGGTCAAACTTCCGATACTGCAACCCACCAGCAACAGGATAACCGTGGCAAGAAAAGATAATGACGGATGGCCCAGGAAAAGGATGTTTTTTTGTATTAGAGCAATCTCCAGAGCCATAAATCCGATACCTATCGCAAAAAAGTAATTTGCCAAGCTTTTGTCTCGATTATCCATTTTTTTATAGTTCGGCACGATCCATTTATATATTGCAAAAAATACAACTAACAAAACAAGATAAACGGCTTTCGGCAAGCCAAAAGAAAAATCGTAAAAGAAAGGCCGGTCGTCGGTCGTTGGGATAGCATTGCTAGCACTACTTTTTATGATATCATCGACATCTTTATATTTTGATAGCGGCAATTTCATATTTTCAACTATATGCGGAATAAAAACAGGCTCCATTTTATTCTGTAAAGCTGTTTTAATTATTTGCACACTCTGATCTTGAATAAAAGGTTGATTGCGTATGATTATAACGGGAAAATGTAAATGCTTTGGGTCATGATTATGGGACTGTTCATTATTATCGGCTACTATAGCTATCTGATGTAAAGCATCCCGGTAAGGAATCCCCTTCTTTTTAAGAACGCTCAATACGGTCGTGATTATTCTTCTCGTATCTTCTTCATCATGGGCTGCAAATACCAGTTGTCCGTTATCTGTCAAGTGTTCAAGATATTTTGAAATCGCCTCTTCGGTATAAATGTAGTTTTCGTTCAAAGCTAAACTGCCGGAACTTGCGGTCTGTGTCATGACTAGAGACAAAAAAACGGTGTCATATTTTTCTTTTGTCCTTTCAATAAAGTTTCTTCCATCCTGAATGTGTGTTTTTACCTGGGGGAGATTATACAGGTCACCCGTGAAGGAGGAATTTTTTTCTACCGCATCGACACTGCTTTTATTTATCTCCACCGCAGTAATATCTTTGCTGCCGGCAAGAAGTGCCAGCAGTATATCTCTACCTCCTCCCGGTCCTATTACTAAAGTTTTAGGATTTTTTTGCAATATATAAGGTAAAAAACCAACAGAGTTTTTTAAACCGGAAACTAATTTTAGATCTCCGTTAAACCGGTACATAAAGGCTGCAGAACTGTTATCTATAAAATCGTTTTTTCCTTTTCGTTACCATAATCAATGACATCCGTCCTGGAAAAAGAATCCCATTTAGTATATTCTATTTTTGTTTTGCCATCATCAGATATATCATAAACCTTAAGTTTTCGGCTGGTTAATGGATAGCCAAAATTCTTTTCCAGGCCGGATAAATCCCTGGTAGATACCACAATGGAAATTAGCAATAATACAATGACTATCAAGGATACCGACACTTTTTTAGAAATAAATGAAGCAAAGCCCAGGATTATTAATAAAACAGCAAAGAGAAATAATAAAGAGACCATCATTCCATAGTTATTCAAAATAAAGAATGATGCCAGCGAAAAGATGCCTGTGCCCAATAAGTCTGCAAAATATAGTATATTCACGTAACGCACCATTTTTGTAAAGATTATAGATATTATTGCACCGCCGATGGTAAATGGAATTACACCTATAAACATATATAGTATGGGGAAAAAGTTAAACAGATTAATGTAGAGTATCAGAGATATCGCAATATAAGATAGCAATAAAACCCACAATAAATCGGTAACAGAAATGGCATCTATATCATTTTTGTTTTCAGCTATTTGTCTTTGGACCCATATACCGCCCAGACCCAGGCCCAGGATGGCAGTGGATATTATGATAAAAGCATAATGGTACCACGCAAGATATGAGAAAATTCGAGTCAGTATAAATTCCAGTGAAAATAAAAATCCTGACAGTGTGAAAACAATAAATAAGAGGATTTTTGTTTCTGTATCTTTCAGGTTTTTGTCTTTTATATCGGTTAAAATATTCATATCTCCTTTCCGGTAAATCTGGAGCATTATTTCTTACATCCCAATGGGTAATTTATATGGTAAAATTCTGGACAACAACCCGGTTATTTTTGTGAAATTTCCGGTCAAAATCATTATCCCGAAAATAATCATGATTGCACCCAGCACCTTTTGAGGAGTTCCCCGACTCATCAATGACTTTAAACTATCATAATATTTGCCGAAGGCCACCGAAAGGATCAAATACGGTATCGCAAGGCCCAGTGAAAATATGAACATCAGCATCATTCCCTGTTTTGCCGCCGAGAGGGTACCCGCAATGAGCAGGAATGAATAAAGTGTTGGACCTATGCAGTGGGAACATGCAATGGCGAAAAATAGTCCCAAAAAGAAGGACCGGGCATAACCCAGTGGCGGCAATTTGCCGTCGGGAATATCCATGTTCATGTGAAGCGATGGCAATTTGAGTATTCCCAGCATATTCAGTCCAACCAGAGATATAAAAATCCCGCCGATGATATTGAGTATGCCTATATTTCCTTTAAAAAAGCCCGCTATTTTGCCTGACATACCGCCTGCCAGCGTAAATACAATGGTAAAGGCCAGCACAAAAAAGAGGGTGTTGATAAAAGCTCTCCTTTTTAATTCTGCCGGAAGAGCCGATTTTAGCTCTTTTATGCTCATTCCGGTTATCAGTGAGAAATACACCGTCACCATGGGAATGATGCATGGAGAGAAAAAAGACAGAAGCCCTCCTGTAAATGAAATTCCATAGAGAGTCAATGTTGAAACCATAATGCACCTCTATTTTTTCCAATCGCTCTTATCCCATTTGAATTTCCTGTCCGGAATCGCACCTATGGTCCGGAGATTTAGCTCTAAAAACCCTGTATTGTTGTTAAAGAGACCGTCATTTTTTATCGTTAAGATTCCACTGCGATGGTGTCCGTCATCGCTGATAGCCCGCCATGTAAATCCCTGATTCACGGTTTTCGACCCATTGGATAAAACCGCAATTTTAGCTATATCATACGAAGAAAGATCAACAGTATGGGTGTTTAAGGTTACATAAAAAATCAAATCTTTTTCTTCGGGTTTCAATATATTCAAAAAGGCTGCATCCACAGTTACGGCTCCGCCTTCGGTGCGTCTGGTGACGGCAAATAATTTGCTTTCATCTATTCCGTCTAAAAGCTTTTCAGGATCTACTGCAGTGGATTGTTCTATACGGTTTCCTTCTCCTGTATTCGCTTTGCTTTTAGAGTTGTTCTGCTGAAAATAAAAGAAAATCAAAGCTGTTGCTACAAATGCAATTGCCACAACCCATGTTATGATCTTACGCATTTCCCTTCAACCTCTCTATTTTTTGCGGTTCATCGCTTAACTTCTTTTCACTTTCGAAATTTTTATCTCCATGACAGCTTTCCTTATCGTGCCCACCAAACATACCCTTCATCATAAAGATGTGCATCAGCGGACAGAGCAATAGAAAACCGTATGATAAGACACTCCTTGCGCCGAACCTGGAAAAAGCGTAAATCAAAACCAGAGGAAGCAAACAACACAGCATCATCAATAACCCATGAAATAAACCACCGTGTTTCTTATCCATTTTTACCCTCCTTTAGATTTTTATACCCTAATGGGGTATATTTTTATTTTATACTATTCCTATGTTTTTAGTCAACTAATCTCGAATATATTTCACAAAAATATCACAGACATCACGAGCAGGATATTTAATCTTTTGTTAGAAATACTATAATAGAAGTGAAATCTATGGCTATTCTTAATGTCAGATACACTGTTCTAAAAAAAAGACCTGAGAGAAAGGTAAGAGGCAAGATGGAAAATAGAGCAAAATCAGATATGACCGAAGTTATCCGTCGCAGGTACGACCGCACCTCGATATTTTATGACTGGATGGACCGCATGATATCTCCCGAATTGCGCAAAAAAGCCCTTTCCCAGGCTTCGGGAAAGGTACTCGAAGTGGGAGCGGGGACTGGAAATAACTTTCCTTATTATCCTCCGGGATGTGAAGTGACTGCAATTGACTTCAGCCCCGGTATGCTCGCCAGGGCCAGGAAAAAACTCCATCTAGCCAGGGCACCTATAAAACTACTTGAAATGGATGCCCAGGCTATGGATTTTCCCGACAATACTTTTGATACTGTCGTGGCAACATGTGTGTTCTGTTCAGTCCCCGACCCGGTCAAGGGTCTGGCGGAAGTTAAACGGGTCTGCAAGCCGAATGGAAAGATCATACTTCTGGAACACGTCCGCAGTGAATCTCCCGTCATTGGTTGGCTCATGGATGTTTTAAACCCTATATCACTACATCTAATAGGTTCAAACATCAACCGGCGCACCGTCCAGAATGTGATATCCGCAGGAATACAGCTTCAGAAAGTCGAAGACCTGCGGGGAAAAATAGTGAAGCTGATTGTGGGAACTCCATGATTTTGGGAAATTTATTTCATATTGCCGGAGTTATTTTGCAGGGGAGAGGGAAATCTAATGCTACCTGCCTACCCGCAGGGATAGCAAAAGGCTTTTTTCAATCGATAATGGTATTCAGCACATTTTTTCTTATCCATTTCTGCTATTATATTTTCGGTTGTAGTAAAAGCCTGAGTAGGGCAACATTTTTTACACATCTCGCATTTTATGCAAAGTTCGTTTTTGAGCACTTCATCCGGAGGTATGATAGCATCTGTCAATACAGAAACCAGTCTAACTCTTGGGCCAAATTCTTTTGTCAACAAAGTATGGTTATATCCTATGGTGCCAAGTCCGGCATATTTGCCTGCCAGAACGTGTGAAAAAGCAGCTATAGGTTTGTCAACAAGCACCGAAATATCACCATATCCGTCCCTTGGAAAGAAAAAGGCCTTATGCCCCAATTTATTTAAATAACCGGCGATGCATTATAACCAAAGCAAAGGGTTTTCAAACTCTTTTCAACATCTTTTATCATTTCATAATGCTTATCCTGATGGACTAAAATGCAATCGTATATTAAAGTCCATGTTGCAATCAAGACATCGGTCAGCGGTATATTTATCCCCTTCCGGTGTAGAGTAAAATTTAGAAATGCGGTTTTATCCCATACAGTGGATTCCTTATCCAGAACAACCAATGAGTCAAGTTCTTCTTTAAGCTGAGCAAATTGTTTTTCATTTATTGCACCGGATAATATCTCGGCTTTTATAACAGGAGTAATTACAACTTTTTCCTCTAACAATGCCATTTTCATCCATTCCTGTACTTTTGAATCACCATCTTTTTTTAAAACTTCTATCCATATGGAAGTGTCAACTAGATACTTAAAACTCATCTTTCCGCATTTCCTCCAGTTCAGACCGGTTTAAAGCCAGGTCGGTATTACCTATACGGTTGGCCAGCCTCTCAAGTTTGCTCCGACGAATAAAATCTTCCAGAGCTTTATTTACTGCCTCAGTCATCTTGCTGGTGCCTAGCAACCGCATGGCTTCCTCTAACAGCTTTCTGTTGACATATAATGTCGTCTTCATATGACATCACCTCTTGACATATATTATACCATAAAAAAGGTGCTATATTCAAGCACCATTATAAATATAATGTTAAATATACTTGACTTTTTGTAATATATTACAATTAAGGCGATACCATGGTATTAGATAAATCTGCGAATTAAAACGTGACATGCCTAGAGCCTGACCGGCTTCCCATTGTCCTTGTGAAATCGAATGGTATTATAAACCCAAAGCGGAAAGGATATCTTCCTTCAGGTCTTCTACATTTTCTATACCTACCGAAAGGCGCACCAGGCTGTCGCTGATACCTCTGGCCTTTCGTTCTCCTTCAGGAATAGAGGCATGGGTCATTTTAGCCGGAAGGCTTATAAAACTTTCAACCGCTCCTAAACTTTCGGCAAGAGTAATGAGCTTTACATTTCTCAATAGCTTATCCGCCAGTTCTGGAGTTTGAAGCTCGAAGGATATCATGCCCCCAAATCCACCGGCTTGCTTTTTCTGGATTTCATGGCCCGGGTGACCCGAAAGTCCGGGGTAGTATACCTTTTTTACATCCGGTAATGTAACAAGCCATGACGAAAGTTCCCTGGCGTTTTGTTCATGGCGCTCCATGCGGACTCCTAAGGTCTTTATGCCTCTCATCAAAAGCCATGAGTCAAAGGGCCCGAGGATTCCTCCGGTAGAGTTTTGTATAAAATGAAGCTTCTCTGCCAGTTCTTTTTCCTTTACTACCACCAGTCCTGCTACTACGTCACTGTGTCCGCCAAGATACTTGGTGGCGCTGTGAATGACAATATCCGCCCCAAGGGCTAAAGGCTTTTGCCAGTAAGGGGTCATAAAGGTGTTATCTACGATAACTTTAAGATTAAACTTTTTTGCAACTCTTGAAACTTCATTAATGTCGGTTATTTTTAACAATGGGTTTGTGGGGGTTTCTACATATATCGCACGAGTGTTGTTTTTGATAGCCCTTTCCACCTGATGTAAATCGCTAGTGTTTACATAGGTGGCTTCTATCCCTAGATTTTCAAAGACCTTGCTTAAAACTCTATAAGTGCCGCCATAAACATCATCGGAAACTATGATATTGTCTCCCCTGGTAAACAGCATGAAAACCGCCGTGATAGCTGCCATCCCTGAAGCAAAGGCAAAACCTGTCCTGCCTTCCTCCAGGCTTGCGATCACATTTTCCAAGGCTTCCCGTGTTGGATTTCCCGTGCGGGAATATTCATAGCCCGAATGCTCCCCCGGCCCTTTTTGTCTGTAAGTGGAAACTTGATATATAGGATAACTTACCGCTCCCGTCCTCTCATCTACTTCAAAGCCCGTATGAAGAACTTTGGTATCTTCTCTCAATTTATATTCCTCCCTGGTAAATCTTTTTGCTCAAATACCGCTCACTACCATCAGGAAAGATGGTTACTATATTTGCCGGTGAGGTAAGTTCCCCGGCAATCTGTAAGGTCGCATAAAAAGCGGCACCTGAAGAACTACCTACCAGCACCCCTTCTTTTTTTGCCAGCTCTTTTACCATATTAAAAGCATCCTCATCAGAAACAGTTACTACTTTATCAATGAGTTTAACATCCAGAGTTTTGGGAATAAAATCCACGCCGATGCCTTCAGTTTTATGTGGTCCTTTGGGCCCTCCTCCAAGAATGGAACCCACAGGTTCCACAGCCACCGCCTTTATCTTGGAGTCTCTTTCTTTTAAAAACCTTGCAGTTCCGGTAAAGGTACCGCCGCTTCCCACTCCTGCTACAAAATAATCTATCTTACCGTCGAGCTGCTTATATATTTCCGGGCCGGTAGTTTTATAATGGGCCAGGGGATTTGCCATGTTTTCGAATTGATTTGGTATAAAAGAGCCCTCGATGTTTTCGGCCAGGTCCTTCGCTTTCTCAATGGCTCCTTCCATGCCCTTATCGGTGGGAGTATGAATGATTTCAGCCCCCAAAGCTTTCATGAGTTCCTGCTTTTCTACGGAAAACTTCTCCGGTATTACGAAAATGACCCTGTATCCCCTGTTTAATGCGGCCAGAGCAATGCCGATACCCGTGTTGCCTGCCGTGGGCTCTATAACTGTTCCCCCTTTTTTGATTAATCCTTGCTTTTCGGCTGCTTCCAGCATGAAGTTTCCAATCCTATCTTTTACACTGCCACCGGGGTTGAAATATTCCAGCTTTGCATAGATATTTACTCCTTCCGGCAGTGAAAAATTATTGATTTTTAGTATTGGTGTTTGACCTATAAGTTCTCTTATGTCGTTCACAACTTTACACATTTCAATTTCCCTCCAATAATTGATTAGTGTAAAAACTCTAAGGCACTCAAAATCGACTTTTTACACCGGAATATTCATACCTCAAATCGTCACAAGCAGAAATAAAATTTCCCAATGGAAAAGTTTCATCCCGATCAATCTTTATTTAACTTTGATGAATGTCCAATTTTAAGCATCTCCTTTATATTTTCTAGCGGCGTTTCTCCAGAAATTTCGCATCCCGGCATCAGTATGAACCTCCCATGTCCTGCTTTTTTAATGCACTCCTTTGCTGCTCTGGCTACATCGGCAACGCTCCCGTATTCCATCACCGATGAAGGGTCTATGTTTCCCGCCAGGATCACTTTATCTTCCAATAGTCTTTTCGCTTCGCCAATATCTACTTTGTGGTCTACAGACATAATATCCGGTCCGATTTCCCTTATCAAATCCAGGCGGTCTCCTGTATCACCACAGATATGAAAAAAGGTTTTAGCCCCTTTGCTTTTTATATATCGGTTTATCTTATCAAGATAAGGAAAGGCAAACTTTTCAAAATGCCTCTTTGATATCAAATCCCCCGACGCCGAAGGGTCGGAGATATATATCATTTCTATCCCGCTTTTTATAAAGAGAGTAACATATTCCAGAAAAATCTCGGTGGAAAATCTTAAAACTTCATCTGCAAAATTCTCATCTTTCCTCAGCATTCTCATAAATGTATCCGGGCCCACCATTTGTGCGGCCTGGGTGAAAGGTGCGCGGCAGTTGACCGCAAGGATAATTTTTTCTTTTACCTTTTCATTTATGAAATCTGCTATCTGCCGTAGAGAATTTACATTCCTATCGGATTTTATCTTATTTATATCAAGTTTAAATAAATCCGATTTATCCCTAATGAGTGGATTTTCCATAAAGGGCGCACCCTTTTCGGGAAATTTCAGTTCGCCTCCCAAAGCCATGACAGGTACCGATGTAAGGCCCGCCAGCAGGAAAAATATATCCGAGTCAATATTCAGAGCCTCTTCTATAACCACAGGAGCAAGTTTAAAAGGATTATCCAGAAATTCCTTTATGGTATACCCCCTCCGGTTTAAAGCCCAGAACTCGGTAGCAAAAGCCGAAGCGGCGGCTGTATTTTTACCAAGGAACATGTCAATTATCCTCTGTCTGCCGACCATGACACATATCTCCTTTCGGAAATTTCAAGCTTCGGGTAAACACCCTGTCAAAATCCGGCAGCATGGAAAGTTCTACATATTTTACTTTATCGGTAAGCTCCTTCATTTCTTCCCTTATCTTTTTAGAAAGCAAGCACATCGCTGCACCGGCCTTTGAGGTGTTGCCAACAAAACTTATCTTATCTTTCCACTCCATGGCCGCCATTCCGATACCTATCAGGCTTTCCGGTCGAAGATGGGCACCGAAGGCTCCTGCCACATACACCTTTCCCAAATCCCCGGGTTTTAACCCCTTTTGTTCTAAAAGTGCGGTTATCCCTGCCCACAGAGCGCCTTTGGCCAGCTGGACCTGGCGTATATCCCGGGAAGTTAAATAAATGGCCGGTATTTCTTCCCTGGGTTGTGTTACCATAAAGGCCGGTTTTCCATCATATTCGACGATACGGACAGCCACGCTTTCAGGCAGCAGGTCCGCAGCGGCAGGATTTATTTTGCCTGAAACATCTATGATACCTGCTTTTATAAGTTCGGAGACCAAATCAATGATTCCGCTCCCGCAAAGGCCGAAAGGTTCAATGTTACCAATGGTCTTTATATTTACTTCATCGGTTATTCGAACTTGCTCTATGGCTCCTTCCGCCGCCCGCATGCCGCAGCCGATATTCACACCTTCCAGGGCCGGGCCGGCTGGAGATGAGCACGCTGTAAGCTCTTTACCATCAAACAATACCAGCTCTCCGTTGGTCCCTATATCCATGAGAAGTGATTTCTCACTTTTTTTATGCATGCCGGTGGCAAAAACACCCGCGGTAATGTCGGCACCTACATATCCTGAGATGGATGGGAGACAATATACTTTCCCAAAAGGGGAGATCATAAGTCCCAGGTCGTCTGCGTTTATTTCAATGTCGCCTTTTAAAACCGGGCTATATGGAGCATAGCCTATCGACTCGGGATTAAGTCCCAGAAAAAGGTGCATCATGGTGGTATTTGCAGCTACGGATATCTCATAGATGTATTTCTTATTAATGCCGCTTGATTCAGCAGCTTCTTGTATGAGATTATTTATACATCCGATAATGCTTTTCTGGAGTAAATCCAGTTGTTCTTTGGTTTCTCTGGCGAAGCTTATGCGTGACAGGACATCCAGGCCGTAGCTTTTTTGCGGATTTAGCTCGGACTTTACCGCCTCCTCCCGGCCGTTTTTCAGGTTCACCAGGGAAACTACCACTGTGGTGGTTCCTATATCAACTGCAATACCATATAAAAGTTCTGAGGTATTTTCCTCTTCAATCCCGACAATCTTTCCATCCCTTATAATGGCTGTGTAATTCGAAATCTTAATTTTGTTTTCAGACGACTCACCCCTGTAACCACGGTTTGACAGGAACTTCAGTATCTTTAGCCTATATTCCTGGTCTATTGGATACCCGACGATCTCCGTCATATGCTCTTCTAAAGAAATACCGGCTTCTAATTTCCTCGGTAGATCGAAAGGCACTTTTATGATATATGGGTCAATAGTAAACTCTCCGATGTTACTTTTTTCCAGCACAACACTCTTTTTGTTTTCAAAGAGTGGTTCTATTTCCACATCGTTTTCCAGTAAATACAGGCAGGCAATACGAATGCCTTTTTCCAGTTCCCCTTTTGAAAGAAGTTTCAGTTCTTCAGGTTTAGGAGGACCGGCTTTTTTTACCCTGACCCTGCACTTGCCGCAGGTGCCACAACCACCGCATGGAAATTCCATTGGTATCCCCGCTCTTCTCAGGACATTCATCAAAGTCTCTCCGGCTTTTGCATTAATTTTTCTATTTTCAGGAATCAGAGTTATCTCTATTTTGTTATTCATTTATTCCTCCCAAAATGAGTGAAAATAAGAGTAGATTTGGATCAAATTATTTATGGTATCGGGAAAACAGCTCCCATCGGAAGAAAAAATATAACGACCGCCCGTGAAGATATGCTGTATTTTTTTTATGGCGTCAAAGACCGCTTCTTCTTCCCCCTGGTTATATGAAAGTGTTATATTGCCCATGAATGCCGCTCTATCTGCCATTATCTCTTTTATGTCTTTTATCTCATCCGGGGTTTTCCCTTCAAAACCATGTATGGCATCAATCCCCATGCTTATCAAATCCTGAAGAAATCCGGTAATGTGACCGTCAGAATGAAAAAAATACGGGTTTCCCCCTGGATTTTATTTCAAATACCAGTTTCGAAAGCTCCGGAAAAACCAATTCTCTATAAGATACCGGTGAAAAAAAAAGTCCTTTTGAGCCTGCAAGGTCATCAAATATCATAATGCCGTCGGCACCTTTTTCCAGAAGTTCCAGAACAATTTCAAGATGCCTTTTACCTAAACTTCTCATATAGTTTCTAAACTCTAGCGGACTTTTTTTAGACATTCTAGCCGCCGTCTCAAGACCCATTTCCGAGATAGCCTGCCAGAAAACTCCGGGAATGCCTCCCAGTAAAAAGCAATCTGTATTTTTAGCAAGGTTCTTTATATCCGATGGATTTTCAAAACTTATAGAAAAGCCTGAGTTGTAAGGGTCTACGGTAAAGGTAATAAGGTCGGTGTTCAGCGTATAAATAAAATGTTCCAATAATGCACTGTCGTTTGATTTACCGGGAAAAGCAATCTCACCACAGGGGGGTCGGTCCAGGACCTTGCCCTCCAGGGCTGCAAACACTCTATCCTTTTTAGAAATTGCCGGTCTGCCGGTAATAAACATTTTTGCAAGAACCCTCTTCCATGCCATGCATCATTCGAACCATCTACTTTTACACACTTCCGATTTTTGCGGCATCGGCCATAGCTCTTATGTTTTCAATCGGGGTGTTGGCCCCTATGCCGCAGGCGGGGGATAATATACCTGCCCCCTGGTTTATCGACACTATTGCGGCTTTCCTGACCCTTTCCGGAGTCCCTTTTTCCAGCAGGAAGGTACTGACATTGCCCATGATCACCTTTTCGGGAAGGGCTTGCTTCACCTTTCTGAGATTTGTTATGGCATCGATGCTCAACACCCTGCTTTTGATATTTTTCAACTGGTCAAGCACTGGAAGCAGTCTCCCGCAAATATGGACCATAACAGGTACACCGGTAGCATCTTCTATGGATTCCGTTATTTTATTTATCACCGGAACAGCAACTTCACCAAAGACCTTTGGCCCCAGTATCTCTCCGGTGCCACTGGGATCTGCGAGGTTTATGACATCTGCTCCGGCTTTTGTCATAGCAACTCCAAATTTTACTATATTTTCGGCTACAAATTCCAGAAATTCCATGGCCTCACCGGGGTTTTTCCGGAGGGCTTTATAAAAATCCATGGGTTCCATCAAAGATGTGGCAAGACTGATGGGCCCCGTGAGATTGCCTATGACAGGTATTTCAGGGTATGATTTCTTAAGTATTATTATGGCTTCAAGAACTACCGCTACTCGATAATGGTTTTCGGTAAGTCCGGGAAGTCTATTCCATTCACCGATGGTATTTAAAGGATATTTCACAACCCGGGGTTCGGTCTCCCGGGTGCCCATATAGACTTTTGCACCCATGGCTTCCGCTTCAACAGTCATACAAAAAGGCACTCCGACATTTTCTATACCCCCCAGCAATTGAACTCCTAAGGATAGTCTCGCCATTTTTTCCGGGTCGATATGAGCCTCAGGCCAGAAGCAGGAAGTGGCTTTCATCACATCCACCACCGCCATATTCATCATGCCTCCGGGACAAACGACAGGGACCCGGTCTACAGGTTTTTTATTTATAGCATTAAGTAATCGTGTTTTAAAATTTATTTCACTCATAACTTTTCTCCTTTTTATCACTATAAAGCTCCCGGATGTATTCCGGTTATGCTTTGACTAGAGTAAAACTCCTTCGGAAGCAAAATTTCGCTTCATGATGCCAGTGCATCGGGTATATTCAAAACCCTCTTTGCAACCCTAACCGCACCTGCCGCATTTTCACCATAGCCGTCCGCTCCTATGCTCCTGGCAAAACTTTCGGATATGGGGCCCCCGCCTACCAGCACTTTGACCCTATCCCGCAATCTTTCTTCTTTCAACAGCTCAATTACTTTTTTCATTTCTCCCATAGTTGTAGTCATCAGTGTGGAAAGGCAGATGAGATCCGCATCGACTTGTTTTGCTTTATCTACAAAGTCTCGAGCAGGCACATTCCTCCCCAGGTCAATAATTTCAAAACCTGAAGCCTGAAGAAGCACTTTTACCAGATTTTTCCCGATATCATGGGTATCTCCTTCTACAACTCCTATGACAACCTTTCCCAAAACATGAGTTTCCTCTTTTTTAATATGGGGAGTCACCACTTCAAGTCCTGCGTACATGGCATCGGAGCATAGCAGCAGCTCCGGCACAAAATATTCATTTTCCTCAAAGAGCCTGCCCGCCTCATTCATGCCGATTACCAGCCCTTGATTGATGATGGTGAGCGGACTGATATTCATCTCCAATGCTTTTTTTGAATTTTTTGCCGTAAGTTCTTCTTCCATCTCCACTACATTATCGGCAATGGTCTTCAATATATCGATGTCTTTCAAAATGATTCCCCCTAAAATTTTTATTTCCTAGTTTTTTGATTGGATTACTTGTATTTATAATAATATTATCCTTCATTCTATTATTTGTCAAGATAAAAATTTCTCATTAAACAAAAAAGACCCCAATGATCGGTTGCAGCCTGCTTCGCAACCGTCACCTGACTCAAATAGTCACTTGTCTTATTTTGGGCATAAAAAAAAGGAGATACTTTATCAAGTATTCTCCTCTTACTTCAGAATAAATTGCTACTTCCCACCTCTTACTTGGCCGCATTGCATACTGCACAGTGGTTGTTGTTCACTTTCTGTCCGTTCCTGACCATGGTTATAGCATCCTTAGGGCATTTTTCCTCACATATTCCGCAGCCGATACAAAGCTCCTGATTTACAACATGTTTTTTCTTGACTTCACCTGTTATGGCATTTGCCGGACAATTTTTTGCACAAATAGTGCAGCCTATGCATTTATCATCTATGACAGCTTTTTTGCGCTCGGTAAAAGCTGCCGTTATGGTCTTTGTGGGACATACCTCAACACACTTCATGCAGTTGCGGCATTTTGCATAATCTATGACAGCTACATTGTTGACAACATGAATAGCGTCAAAGGGGCACTCTTTCTCGCACTTTTTGCAGGCAATACAGCCAACATCGCACACCGCCCTGGTATCCTTGCCCTTCAATGTTGCTCTGCAGCGCACGTGAACTTCATTTTTTTCCGGTGTTAAGGCTATTACAAACTTGGGACATTCTTTCACACATAAACCGCAACCGGTGCATTTTTCCTCATCGATGACCGGAAGTCCATCCTCGCTCATGGTGATGGCATCAAAGGGACAAACCCTGGCGCAGTCTCCAAAGCCGATACATGCATAAGGACATCCTTTGGGCCCCCCGTTCACCATTGATGCTGCCCTGCAGGATTTTACCCCATGGTAATCAGCCTTGAGCCTGGCCTCGGCCTTCCCTCCCTGGCACAACACCCGGGCTATTTTTTTATCGGCAGAAGCTCCCGCATCCGAGACACCCATGATACTGGCAACCTTTTTTGCCACATTTTGTCCACCCACTACACATCCATTGGCAGGGGCTTTGCCCTCCACAATGGCTTTTGCAAGGCCTGAACATCCAGGAAAACCGCAGGCGCCACAGTTAGCACCAGGCAATGCTCCGAGAACTTCATCAATTCTGGGGTCATTTTCTACAGCAAATTTTTTAGATGCAATTACCAGGCCTCCCCCTAATATAAAGCCTAAACCCGCCATGCTCAATGTTGAAATTAATATCAAATTTGGCATTACTTTCACCTCCGATATTTCACCACAGTACCTTCTTAAATTCAGGTTATATTTAACTCTTCCATTAACTCTATATTCCTCTGGTATTATATCATAGCGGCACGAGGCCTGCAAAACCCAAAAATATCATGGCGAGTAAGCCAGCGGTAATAAACACTATAGCCGGTCCTTTTAAAGCATCAGGCACGTCACCAAATTCCATGTCTTCCCGGATACCGGACATCAATATTAAAGCTAAAGTAAAGCCTAAACCTGCACCTAAACCGAATATAGTACTTTCAATAAGATTGTAATTTTTTAATGGAATTAAAAGCGCCACTGCCAGCACTATACAGTTAGTAGTAATTAAAGGCAGATATATACCAAAAGCATTGTATAGCGCAGGACTTATCTTTAATACCACCATCTCCACCAGTTGCACCAGTGAAGCAATTACGAGGATAAAAGAGACTATCTGTAAAAAGGGAGCCAAGCCAAAGGGCATCAGTATATAATGCTGGATAAAGTAAGCGGCAACTGCCGTCATAGTCAAAACGAAAGTAGTAGCCATGCCCATACCTACAGCTGTTTCCGTTTTACTGGAAACCCCTAGAAAGGGGCAATTACCCAAAAATCTAGAAAAAACAAAGTTGTTAACCAAAACCGAGCTTACAATTATGAAAAACAATTCCTTCAGCATAATGTACCACCTCCTTTAGTGGCAGTGAGTATTTTTTACGGGCTTTCTTGTGATCATATTCATTATTCCTACCAGTATACCCATCACCAGAAATGCCCCCGGAGGAAGCAGCATAATCACCCAGTGAGTGAAATTCGCTCCCATTATGTGTATTCCAAACAGGGTTCCGGAACCAAGAATTTCCCTCACTATACTAATGAGCGTAATGGCCCACGCATATCCAAGACCCATCCCCAGAGCATCGGCGATAGACCTGATTAAACTCATTTTCGATGCAAAGCCCTCAGCTCTCCATAAAACTATGCAATTTACCACGATCAGGGGAATAAAGATCCCCATCACCTGGTATAAGGCCGGGAAATAAGCTTTCATAAAGAGGTCAACTATAGTAGTAAAGGTAGCAATAACGATAATATAACACGGTATTCTAACTTTTGATGGAATGATATTTTTCAAAATCGAAACCAGTATACTTGAACATGTAAGCACAAATGTCAACGCCAGACCCATGGCGATACCATTCTGGCCGGCCGTCGTTACCGCAAGGGCCGAGCATATGCCTATAACCGCTCTAAATATTGGATTCTCTCCCCAAAGACCATTGACAAAATCTTTAACCATTAAAAATCGCCTCCCACGGGGTAAATTTTTGTGACTGTAGCCAGGGAACTTTTTATGGCTTTTGAAACAGCCGTAGGAGAAATGGTGGCACCCGTAATAACCTTAACATCCTTTTTAGGAATAAATTCATCCTTTACGGATTTGCCCTTGAACTGATCCGTAAATGCCGGTTCTTTTATCCTGGCACCAAGGCCTGGAGTTTCAGACATTGAAAGTATTTCAATACCCGTAAGTTTGCCTTCTTTCGGATTATATCCAACCATTATCTCTATAGGACCACTAAAACCTGAGCCGGTAGTTTTAAAAGCGATGCCTTTTTTATTCCCCTGGTTATCCGTTCCTATATAGAGCGTCATCCCTTCCTTTTCAACAGTTATCATTTTTTCCGCCCCAGGAATAACTTTCATAACCGCCTGCTCGAGGGCCTGTTGAGCTTGCTCCTGAATCTTTGGGTTTGTCACTTCATAAGAAAATGCCAGTAATGCCCCGGCTGCAAGGGAAATTGCCACAAGAACCACTATCATTCTCGTATACTGGTTCATCTAACCTTCACCTCCCCATAAATCCTTGGCACGGTGTATCTATTAATTACCGGAGTAAAGGCGTTCATTAAAAGGATGGAAAAAGACACGCCTTCAGGGTACCCTCCGTAAAACCTTATAATTACAGTGAAAATTCCGGCTCCGATACCAAAAATAATCTTGCCAAGCCTGCTTATAGGCGAAGTTACCATATCAGTGGCCATGAAAAAGGCTCCAAGCATCAAGCCGCCGGAAAGAAGTTCAAAGATCGGATCCCGGCCTAATATTACTGATAAGATTGCCACTGCCCCCAGATAAAATCCGGGAATTCTCCATTCAATATAGCCTTTATACAAAAGGTATAATCCTCCTAATATTATCATCAAAGCAGAAGTTTCCCCCAGAGAACCACCTATATTTCCCAGGAAAAGTTTTACATAATCAGTAGAAACTCCCTGCATTTTCATGATCTGCAAAGGCGTGGCACCGGTTGTACCATCCACCGGATTTATCCATGTAGTCATCTGCACCGGGAAGGTAATCATCAAAAACACCCTGCCAATGAGAGCCGGATTAAAGGGGTTCATTCCGAGGCCGCCGTAAACTTGTTTTCCCAGTGATATAGCTATTGCAGCGCCCACCACCGCCATCCAGAGTGGAAGTCCCGGCGGCAAGTTCAATGCCAGAAGAATCCCTGTCACCATGGCACTGCCATCCCAGACGGTGATGGGCTTGCCCCTGAGTTTTTGAAAGATAGCCTCTGTCAATACTGCTGCCAGTGTTGTTATGATAACAAGAACTAAAGCTCTCATCCCGAAAAAATATATACCTGCAGCCGTCGGTAACAATAAAGCCCCGGCCACGTTGAACATTATTTTCTGAACACTTTCTCCCGAATGGATATGGGGAGATGAAGTCGTAATAAACTTAAATTCTCCCATCCAATTATCCCTCCTGCCTTTGCTTTATATATACATGTTTCAAATTTACACAATTTTTTTGGGTTTCTTCCGCACCATTTTAAGTGCTTAAATTTTTTCCTACATTCATATTATTTTTTCTTTGAAGCAACTATGTGATTTTTAGCAAGTCTGATAAGCTGCGTCAAAGGAATATGAGCAGCACAAACATAGGCGCAACATCCACACTCTATGCAGTCAAGAGCATGATATTCTTCAGCTTCGGTCCACATGCCTCTTTCTGCAAATTTGCCCAGTGTAGTGGGCAACAGGTGTATCGGACATGCATCCACACAGCGAGCGCAGCGTATGCACGGTGACTGCTCGGATAAATTGACATCATTTTTAGCCAGTACAAGT
This sequence comes from Biomaibacter acetigenes, assembly GCF_003691585.1. GTDB lineage: Bacteria > Bacillota > Thermosediminibacteria > Thermosediminibacterales > Tepidanaerobacteraceae > Biomaibacter > Biomaibacter acetigenes. The sequence goes on from NZ_CP033169.1 coordinate 2,088,871, forward strand.
ATGCCCGAAGTTCCCTTGACTGCGGGGACATCCAGCACCGACTGGGCAAGACCCATCATAGGGCCACCCATAATAACCTTGCCCACTTCTCCCTTAAATCCTCCACACTGTTCAATAATTTCGGAAAAGGGTGTACCTACTCTTATTAAAAGGTTCTTTGGTTCATTTACTCCTGTGCCTGTTACGGTAGTTATCCTTTCCACCAGGGGCATGCCTGTTTTAATAGCATTGGCAATGGCTGCACATGTGCCGGCATTGTCAACTATAACATGCACATCCATAGGAAGACCACCTGAAGGCACTTCCCGACCGGTGACAGCATTTATGAGCTGTTTTTCACCGCCCTGAGGGTACTTGGTAGCCAACTCGACCAATTCGATGCCATCTTTTGCTTGTATGGCCTTTCTAATGGCTTCAATGGCATCGGGCTTGTTCTCTTCGATGGCAATATATCCATTTTTCACTCCTGTGGCCTTCATTATTGCCTCAAGACCTAACACCACATCATCGGGCCTTTCAACCATCAGCCTGTGGTCTGCCGTTAGGTACGGTTCGCATTCGGCACCGTTTACTATGATGGTATCAATGGTCTTCCCGGGCGGTGGTGACAACTTTACCTGAGTGGGAAAACCAGCACCTCCCATACCTACTATGCCGGATTCCCGGATGAGGTTTTTAATCTCGTCAGGTGTGAGCTCTGCCAGGGGTTTCGGAGTCTTTATACCTTCAAACAGCTCGTCCTTGCCATCGGACTCTATAACCACCGACATTACCATGCCTCCACCGGGATGGGGCTTTGGCTCCACAGCCGTTACCTTGCCTGATATGCTGGCATGGATTGGTGCTGATACAAAGGCCTTAGCTTCGCCAATCTTCTGGCCTTTTTTTACCAGGTCCCCTACCTTAACTATGGGTTCGCATGGAGCTCCCACATGCTGACTCATGGGGATTATTACCCTATCGGGCAATTTTGCCCTTTCGACAGGCTTGTGTTTTGTGAAATCTTTATTGTAAGGAGGATGTATACCTCCCCTGAAGGTTTTGAGCATCGTTTCACCTCTCCTTTTAAAGTAAAACCTAATATAAGTTCGACATTTTTTTTAAAAAACCTTTTAAAATTATCCTTTTTATGCTAAAATTTCTTTTCACAAAGTATATAGTATACATTATTACATGGGTTATTGCATACAATTTATTTAATTCAGATACCAAAAAAATTTTTAAAGTTGTCAATAAATATGGTAGGATGATTATAAAGCTAATTTCACATATTCATTATACAATAAAAAAAGCCCGTGTTCTATAATTATATGTTAGAATTTGATTGTTATATTTTTCAAATTAAAACATAAAAAGGCCCGGGGGTTATTCCCGGGCTAAAACCCTGGGTCTTGGGGTGTAATCGGTATGGAGAAGCTCATGAGCTCTGTGGCTCAAGGGCTTTATCAGAAAATCCCTGTAAAGCTGCTGTACTACCGGATTTTCATGGGATTTCCTTAGCCTCATGGATTTATCGGCCTCATATATGGCCTGCATGCGCTTTTGTCTTACGTCATTATCCGTGGGAATAATCTGGCCTCCTCCTCCCAAACAGCCGCCCGGACATGCCATAACTTCTATAAAATGGTATGTTTTTTGTCCGGCTTTCACTGCTTCGAGAAGCTTTCGCGCATTGGCCAGGCCATGAGCTACGGCGGCTTTTAAAATGGTGCCGTTGATGGCTAGCTCCGCTTCTTTTATACCGTCAAGACCTCTTACCGGAGTAAAATTAATGTCTTCCAGCTCCTTACCGGTCACCAGTTCATATGCTGTTCTGATGGCTGCTTCCATAACCCCGCCGGTGGCTCCGAATATGACGCCGGCACCGGTGGATATGCCCAGCGGCAGATCGTATTCCTCGGGCTCCAGTTTGGAAATATCTATTCCCATTTCCTTTATCATTCTGGAAAGTTCCCTGGTAGTTATAGCTATATCCACATCGATGTATCCGCTGGATACCATTTCCCCCCTCTGAGCCTCAAATTTTTTGGCTGTGCACGGCATCACCGACACCACAACAACATTTTCAGGGTTAAGCCTTGCTTTTGCGGCATAGTAGGTTTTTATCAGAGCGCCCATCATCTGCTGCGGAGATTTGCAGGTGGAAAGATTGTCGAGGAATTCCGGATAAAAATGCTCGCAGAATTTTATCCATCCCGGGCTGCAGGACGTTATGAGGGGCAATTTCCCTCCGGTTTCAAGGCGCTCGATGAGCTCACTGCCCTCTTCCATGATGGTGAGGTCTGCAGTGAAATCTGTGTCGAATACTCTGTCAAACCCCAGCCTCCGAAGGGCTGCCACCATCTGCCCTGTCACAATACTGCCGGGTTCCAGACCAAAGGCTTCTCCCAGGGCTACTCTTACCGCCGGAGCCGTCTGCACCACTACAAATTTATTTGGATCTGCCAGGGCTTCAAAAACCTTTTCCGTATCGTCCCTTTCGGTCAAAGCGCCGGTAGGGCATGCCATGACACACTGGCCGCACTGGCTGCATGGCATACGGTACAACCCCTCGCAGAAGGATGGGTCAATGGAGGTCTTGAAGCCCCGGTGGTGGGGTTCCAGTACACCTATGCCCTGGATGTCATTGCACACATTGACGCAACGCCGGCAAAGAATGCATTTATTCGGGTCCCGAACAATGGCGGGGGGTGGTTTCATCCTTTTCGTAACGGGATCTTTCTCCCTCAAAGGGCATTTCGGTAATATTGAGTTGGCTTGAAAGCTTCTGTAGTTCACAATTTCCGTTTCTGAGGCATGTAGGACATTCCATTGGATGGTTCGACAGAATGAGTTCCAGGATGGTCTTCCGTGCTTTTCTTATAAAGGGAGTATTGGTTCTTACTTCCATGCCTTCCGCCGCCGGTGTGACGCAGGACGCCTGTAGGGTTTTGGCCCCCTTGACTTCCACCACGCAGAGCCGGCATACTCCCATGGCCTTCAAATCCTCTCGGTGACAGAGGGTGGGAATGTATATCCCGGCCTTTTTAGCTGCATCCAGGATGGTGGAGCCTTCTTCCACCTGGACATCTACACCGTTTATTTTAAGATTCAGCATTTTTCACCCCTCCTTCCTGGGATTCTTTAACATCGCATCTCAAGCAGCGGCAAGCTTCCTTATATGCCATTTCTTCCGACATGCCCCGTTCCACTTCGGCAAAGCTCTTTGTTCTCTCATCCGGAGAAAGTTTTTGTACTGCGTACCTTTCCATCGGCTGTTCATAAATTTCGTATTCGGTTTTCCTAACATATGTCCTCTTTCTCCTGTACATCTCTCCTCCCAGGAATTTATCTATGGACAGTGCCGCTCTCCGCCCAAAATCTATGGCCTCTATAACTGTGGCAGGGCCAGTTACGCAGTCGCCTCCGGCAAAGACGCCGGTCAGGGATGTTTCCAGGGTATCTTTATTTACCTGAAGGGTCATATTCTTATTTACCTCAATCCCAATATTATTTAAATCAGGCTGTTGTCCTATGGCTGCGATGACACTATCGACCTTCACCGTAAATTCCGAACCCTCGATGGGGACCGGTTTTCTCCGGCCGCTTCTGTCGAATTCCCCGGCTCTCATCCTCTGTATCCTGATTTTATCCACCTTTCCATTGTCGCCCAGGATTTCCACCGGAGCGGTGTAGTGGTGGAACCTTATGCCTTCGGCCAGAGCGTCTTCAATTTCCTCTTTTTGAGCCGGCATCTCTTCCCTGCTCCTGCGGTAAAAGAGGTGAACCTCGCCGGCTCCTTTTCTCAGAGCAGTCCTCGCTGCATCTATCGCCGCATTGCCGCCGCCTATGACTGCTACCCGTTCCCCGAGAGGTACTTCCAAACCTAGATTTACTTTCCTCAAAAATTCCACGCCTGAAAATACTCCAGTCAGTTCCTCGCCGGGAATCCCCAGCTTCATGTCCCTGTGGGCTCCTATAGCTATAATATGGCTTCAAAGTTCTGTTTCTTTAAATCTTCCAGGCTAAAATCTCTTCCGAGGGCCTGATTCAATTTTATCTCGACCCCGACGGATTTTATATGCTCGATTTCCGCCGCCAGGATCTCCCTGGGAAGCCGGTATTCGGGAATCCCTACCGCCATCATGCCTCCGGCCACCGGCAGAGCTTCAAATACCGTAACGCTGTACCCTTCCCTCGCCAGGTAATAGGCCGCGGTAAGCCCCGAAGGACCTGCACCGATGATGGCCACTTTTTTACTTTTGAGCGCTCTCAAGACGGGCTTTTGTGGATTTTTCATATCATAGTCGGCGGCAAATCTTTTCAATGCCCTTATGGCCACAGGATCATCTATCTGGGATCTGCGACATTTAGACTCGCAGGGATGGTTGCACACCCTGCCGCAAATGGCCGGGAAGGGGTTGTTTTCCCTTATTATTTCCACCGCTCTGGAATAATCCTTTTGCCTTATGGCGCTTATATAAAGCGGCACTTCCACTCCGGCGGGACAGGCGTTCTGGCATGGCGAATCAAAAAGGCTTGCACATACCGAAGCAGGACATTTTTTATATTTTATGTGTGCTTCATACTCGTCTCTAAAATACCTGATGGTGGAGAGTACCGGGTTCGGAGCCGTTTGCCCCAGGCCGCACAGGGCGGTTTCCTTTATGATATTGCCGGTATCTATGAGCCTCTCAATATCCCCTTCGCGGCCTTCACCCCTGGTGATGCGTTCCAGAATCTCCAGCATCCTCTTGGTGCCCAGGCGGCATGGGGCGCACTTGCCGCAGGATTCGTCCTGCACAAACTGTAGGAAGAATTTTGCAAAGTCCACCATACATGTATCTTCATCCACTACGATAAGTCCACCGGAACCCATGATGGTGCCCAGTTCCTTCAATGTCTCATAATCCACAGGAGTATTCAAATATTCCCTGGGTATGCATCCCCCGGAAGGCCCACCGGTCTGGGCAGCCTTGAATTTTTTCCCGCCGGGTATTCCTCCTCCGATATCGTATATTATATCCCCCAGACTCGTGCCCATGGGCACCTCCACAAGGCCTGTGTTGTTGATTTTTCCGGCCAGGGCGAACACCTTGGTCCCGGTATTGTTGGAAGTACCGTATGAAGCAAACCATTCGGCTCCATTCAAGATAATCGGGCAGATATTGGCATAGGTCTCCACATTGTTTATAAGAGTGGGTTTCCCGAGATACCCTTCGTTGGCCGGAAATGGTGGTTTTGGCCTGGGCTCCCCACGCTTCCCCTCCACCGATGCTATAAGGGCCGTCTCTTCACCGCATACGAAGGCTCCCGCCCCTACCTTTATATCAAGGTCAAAGTCAAAACCGGTCCCCAGGATATTCTTGCCCAGTAGGCCCCACTCTCTGGCCTGGGAAATGGCATGGCCCAAACGTTCCACCGCCAGGGGGTATTCTGCCCGGACATAAACATACCCCTGATTTGCACCTACAGCGAAACCTGCTATAGCCATGGCTTCTATCACGGAATGGGGATCTCCTTCCAGGACACTTCTGTCCATGAATGCGCCGGGATCTCCTTCATCGGCATTGCACAGTACATATTTGGGATAGCCTTTAGCCCTGGCGGTAAAGCTCCACTTCAATCCTGTAGAGAACCCTGCACCGCCGCGACCCCGAAGGCCTGACTTTTTAATGACATCTATCACTTCTTCGGGTTTCATTTCACTCAGTACTTTGGTCAATGCCTTATACCCGTCAACAGCTATATATTCCTCTATACTCATGGGGTCTATAAGGCCTGTGTTTCTCAGGGCAATTTTTACCTGTTTTGCGAAAAAAGGGTTTTCTCTTAACGTGGGGGCAAGCCGACCGTCGTGTTCCCGGGCCACCAGTTCCTCCACTACCTCCCCCATATAGAGATGTTTTTCGACTATCTTTGCGGCGCCTTCCGGCGTAACTTTGGTATAGAGCACGCCCTCCGGATACACTAGCACCATGGGGCCTAGATGACAGGGGCCCATACACCCCGTTACCACTACTTTGATTTCCTGCGAAAGGCCCATCCGCTCAATACCTGAAAGCATTGCTTCCTTTACTTTGAGGCATCCGGATGACATACATCCCCCGCCGCCGCATACCAGCACATGGCTTCTGTAAAATTGCATTTCTCTCCCCCTATACGTTTGGAATTACCCATTCATTGATTATGGTGCGGTTTTGAATGTGGTGAAAAACGATGCCCCTTGCCATTTCCGGTGTCACATGGTGATAAGTTACATTCGGAAGTCCTTCCACGTGAACATCCACCAGGGGTTCCATAGAACAGAGTCCTATACAACCGGTGGTTTTTATCCTGACATTGTTCAAATTTTTATCCTCTATCTCCTTTTGAAAGGCCGTAAGTACATCTTTCGCTCCCACCGCAATGCTGCATATGCCGTATCGAAGCACTACCTGTGCATTTGGAGATTCTCTTGGACCTTCCATGATGATCCTCCCTTCACGTATTAATTAAAGCGTTCTTTCTATCAAACCCATGATAAAATTCAATTTGAGAACTGTCCCTATTTTTCTAAATCGGTGCAAGTCTCCTGCTGGGTTCGGCTGCAAATTTTTCTTTTATTCTGGCCTCTTCCCGCTGCTGCCTCATCACCTCGCTGTAATCCCTGAACGGCGGTTCATAGCGGGAAATTATTTCTGTTATATCTTCGGGTTTGAGCCTGGCATAAACGTCATCATTTATCATCATGACAGGCCCCAAACCGCAGGCTCCCAGGCATCTAATCACATCCAGGGAAAACAGGCCGTCATCGGTGGTATCACCAGGTTGTATTTTGAGATACTGGGAAAGTTTTTCGATGATTTTTTCCGCTCCCCTGACATAACAGGCGGTACCCTTGCAGCAGCTTATCTGGTACTTCCCCTTGGGTTTTAATGAGAAAAAGGCATAAAAGGTAACGATACTGTAAATCTCGCTCAGGGTCACGTCCAGAAGTTCTGACAACCGGACCTGGACCTTTCTTGGTATGAATCCAAAATGTTCCTGGACATCTCTCAGAATCTGAATAAGCTCACCCTTCTTTTTACCGTGTTTTTCTACCTGTTGTTCGACCCAAATGAGGTCTTCGTCACTGACATCAAAGATATTTTTATCCGGCATTTTACTCCCTCCTGTTATAGGTTTCGATGAACACACCCATCAAACTTTAATGAGTATAGCGTTTTCTTTGTTCAATCAGGGCGGTCCATTATCCTTAAGTTATTGCAAACCTCATGCCATAAGACAATCCGGCAAAAATAAAGAGCATTGAGAAATCATCAAAATTTCTCAATGCTCCTGTGCATTAAGGGTATTTTATTTTCATCTATTAACTCATTTTTTTAGACCCTCCCCACCTCTTCAATTAGCTGCTAGAAGTCTTAAACCTTTCCTTAATGCTCTCCTGCATTAAAAATGCGATAAAACATTAAATTTGTTTATCTTTGAATCGCTGGAGCTTTCTCACAATGGTGGACTGGTTTACCCCCAAAAGTTCCGCCATTTCATAGGTGGTATTGCACTGTTTTACCGCCAGTTCCAGCAATTGCTGTTCCACCAGATCCTGGGCTTTCTTTAGAGGCATAATTCCCTCCACCGTTATTTTTTGTAAGGGTGGTTTTTTGCCCCTGATAAATTCAGGAAGTTCCTGAATGGTTATACAATTTCTCTCGGAAGTGACCACAAGCCTTTCTATAAGGTTTTCCAATTCCCTGACATTGCCCGGCCAGGAATAGTTAACGAGGGCTTTCATGGCATCTTCAGTTATGGATTTTGTCATCCCGTAATTTTTATTAAAATAGGCCATAAAATAATCTATCAATGGTTCTACATCTTCTTTCCGATCTCTCAAGGGCGGCACCACCAGAGGAACCACATTTAAGCGGTAATATAAATCTTCTCTGAAAGTGCCCTCTTCCGCCATTTTTCTCAGGTCTTTATTAGTGGCGGCAATGACCCTTATATCCACTTCAATGGGTTTTGTGCCGCCGATACGGGTAAGTTCTTTTTCCTGCAGTACCTGCAGGAGTTTAACCTGCAGGTTAAGGGGAAGATCGCCTATTTCATCCAGAAGAAGGGTCCCTTTGTGGGCCATTTCTATCAAGCCGGGTTTACCTTCCCGTCGGGCTCCGGTGAAAGCACCGGTCTCATAACCGAAGAGTTCTGACTCCAGCAAACTTTCGGGTATGGAGCCGCAGTTGACCTTTATGAAGGGACCTTTTTTCCTGGGACTGTTTTCATGGATAAACCGTGCAATAAGACCTTTGCCTACGCCGGATTCTCCCAATATTAAAACCGTAGAGTTAACTGCCGCAACCCTCAAAGCAATTCGCAGCAATTCCTCCATCAAGGGGCTGATAGATACTATTCTGGGTAATGGACCCTGATTTAGTTCTAAAGAACTCTGTTCCATATATGTTTTTAGTTTCTCAAAATCCAGCGCCTCTCTGCTTAAATGGTTCAGTTCCGCCATATCACGGGCGTTTACGACCACCCGGACTACCCTGCCTTCTTCATCGAAAATGGGATTGCCTGTAGCCAGCACCTTTTTGCCGGTTCCGGTTTCCTGAATAAGTGTCAGTCTACGTTTTTCCTTTAGCACCAATTTTGTCAAAGAAGGATATATGATGCGGCTTTTTTCAAGGTCATCGGCTTTTAATCCGATAACACTCTCCGGCGATTTCCCTAGAAAACGGGCAAATGCCCTATTTAAACGTAAAGTTTTTCCCTCGCCGTCAGATACAAATATTCCATCATAAGACGAATCTATAATGGCATTCATTTCACGGTTAAATTCTTCAGTACGTTTTTTTTCCTTTATCTCCTTTGTCAGCAAAAATGGAAGGCACATGTCAATTTCGGCTATGCCGTTATATACCGCCACAGCCTTTTCCCGGCAGGAACTGTAACCACAAGCCCCGCAATTTAATTCATCCTGTAGGGAATACTTGTTTGTATAATTCAAGATTTTTCTGATATCCTCTTCCGATGGAGATTTCAAAAAAACAGCCTTACTTGAATAACGCCGGGTGAGGTCCAATTCCTGTGCATTTTTCATATGCATCAGATATTCAGAAACCGTATCCCGGTCTTTATCATTTTTATCCCCTTGCAGTAGAAATTCCTCAACCTTCTCCCTGTTGGCAAAATAGTTTGTATCCTTGAAGTGAGGCCCTTCCACACAGCCACCGCACATGAGAATATCCACAAAATATGGGTTATATTCTCCACTATCTATACTTTCAAGACACGGCAATACATCCTCCCTCTTGTCCACAATCACGGTCTTGCGGGAAAAATTAAAGGGGTCTTTTAAAGAAAGAAATAACCCGCCGCTGACCGGAAAACCGCGGAAAGCTTTCTGTGGCAATGGACCGTCAAAGCATGAAGGCTCCAAACGGGTTATGTCTATATTTTTTGTAAAAATCATATCTTCCAGTTCTTTAAAAGTGAGTACCGCATCCACTCCTTCCACCTGTTTCATTTCATCTTTTTTTGCAACACATGGACCAATGAATACTACCAATGCTTCTGGATATTCCAGCTTTATCAGACGGCCTGTCGCTATCATCGGGGAAACCACAGGTGAAAGGTGGGGAATTAAGCTTGGGAAATGTTTTTCAATAAGGTTGACTACTGCGGGGCAGGCGCTGGAAATTAGCGGAGGCTTAAAACGATTGTTTAAAAGTTCTTCATATTTTTCACCAATGAGTTCTGCTCCCACTGCCACTTCCCATACCTCATCAAAACCCATCATTTTTAAAGCAGCGATAATCCTCCCGCAAATATCTTTTGTGAATGCTGCAGGAAAGCTAGGAGCCAGAATTGCTATTTTAAATTCTTTCCTGTGTAAAATTTCGAGTGTTTTATCTATGCCACTTTCAATTGTTTTAGCATTTTGGGAGCACACTTTTACGCAATTGCCGCAGGCAATACACCTTTCACTCAAAACTTCGGCCTGGCCGTTTTTTACCCTTACTGCTTTGACCGGACAGTGGCGAACGCAGGAATAACATTGCTTGCATTTGTTTTTTTCCGTCCTTACGATACCCGGCATGGCCTTTACCCCCTCAGCCTCATGTTCAAAGTAGTTTTAATTGTTGATACTTTTAAATCTATATTATTATTATAACAGCTATTCATAAAAATGACAGCTTCTATATAGATTTCACAACCAAATAAATCAATTAGAAGAATATTAAACGGTCTAAACTTATAAAATTTATAATGTATAAGGGCTCCTCGGGGAGCCCTTAAAATTTTGTTCCAAACTTTTATCCGACTTGTATCTATCTGTCCTTTTATCGCCGGGTTTATTAAACCTCAGGGTACAGCGGCCGTTTCGTGTAATGGGTGTGGAGCAGGTGGTGGGATTTTTCGCTCAGAGGTTTCCCCAAAAATTCCTTGTAAAGGGTCTGAACAGCCGGGTTTTCATGGGATTTTCTGAGTTTCATGCTGCGGTCCACTTCATATATGGCATTTCCTCTTACCTCACGGTAATCTGTATCCCAACGCTCTTCGGAGCTCAGGATTGGCTGGCCGCCACCACCCACGCATCCGCCGGGGCAGCACATGATTTCTATGAAGTGGTAGTTGGCTTCCCCGTTCTTAACGCGATCCAGCACCTTGCGTGCATTGGATAGGCCGTGGGCTACCGCCACATTGACCTTAGTACCATCCACATCTATGGTGGCTTCCTTGATCCCTTCCACGCCGCGGACACTCGTAAATTCTATATTCTGGAGTTCTTTGCCGGTTACTACTTCATATACGGTCCTCAAAGCAGCTTCCATGACACCGCCGGTAGCTCCGAATATGGCGCCGGCGCCGGTGGATATACCCAGCGGATCGTCAAATTCCTCGTCAGGCAGCTTGCTGACATCTATCCCGGCCTCTTTCAGCATCCTGGAAAGCTCTCTGGTAGTCAAGGCCACATCCACATCCTGATAGCCGCTGGAGTTCATTTCCGGCCTCTGGGCTTCAAACTTCTTTGCAGTACAGGGCATTATAGAAACCACAAATATTTTTGATGGATCTATACCCATCTTCTGGGCATAATAGGTCTTGGCCACCGCACCGAACATCTGCTGGGGAGACTTACAGGTGGATAGATTATCCAGGAATTCCGGATAGTAATGTTCACAGAATTTAATCCATCCCGGGCTGCAGGACGTTATGAGCGGAAGTTTGCCGCCATGCTGCAATCTCTCAAGGAATTCATTTCCTTCTTCCATTATAGTCAAGTCGGCAGTAAAATCTGTGTCAAACACCCTGTCAAATCCCAGCCTTCTCAGAGCGGCAGGTAATTTCTTGGTTACTATGGCTCCCCTACTTTCACCGAACTCCTCACCCAGAGAAACCCTGATAGCGGGAGCAGTCTGGACTATTACGTGCTTGTCAGGGTCAGCCAGGGCCTGCCATACCTTGTCGGTATCATCTTTCTCCTTCAGGGCACCTACCGGGCATGCCATTATGCACTGTCCGCAGTTGACGCAGGCCACTTCTGCAAGACTTAAGTCGAATACCGGTGCAATGATAGTGTTAAAGCCGCGGTGGTTGGGAGATATTACCCCAACACCCTGTACCTTATGGCAGGCGCTAACGCACCTGCGGCAAAGGATACATTTGGATGCATCCCTGACGATAGATGGAGAAAAATCATCATAGCGGGGTGCATGTTTTTCTCCCGGGTATCTGATAGATTTTATTCCCAGTTCTTCGGCGAGCTTCTGGAGCTCACAGTTCAGGTTTCTGACGCAGGTGGGGCACTCCAGGTTGTGATCTGAGAGCAAGAGTTCGAGGGTGACCTTTCTGGATTCCCTCACTGCAGGTGAATTAGTTATTACTTCCATGCCCTCGGAAACCGGAAGAACACAGGAAGCTTGAAGAGCCCTGGCTCCTTTTACTTCCACCACACACATACGGCAGGCGCCAATTTCGTTTATTCCTTTTAAAAAGCATAGGGTCGGAATCCTGATATTAGCTTTATGGGCTGCTTCTAACACTGTAGATCCTTTGGGGACCTCTACTTTTTGACCATCTATGGTTAATGTTACCATTTCCATGATTTCACCTCTCCCTTCCACACAAATTAAGCTCTTGCTATAGCGCCAAAGGGGCATCTGTCGAAACAGCTGTTGCATTTTATGCATTTTTCTTTATCAATTACATGAGGCTGTTTTCTTTCACCGCTGATAGCTCCTGTGGGGCATACCTTTACGCACAGGCCACATCCCCGACACTTGTCAGCCATGACCTCGTAATGAATCAAAGCTTTGCAGGCACCGGCCGGACATCTCTTTTCTTTTATATGAGCCTCATATTCATCCCTGAAATAGCGGATGGTGGACAGCACGGGATTCGGAGCGGTCTGCCCCAATCCACATAAGGCCGAAGCTTTTATACTTTTGGCCAGGTTCTCCAGCAGCTCTATATCTCCTTCCTTGCCCTCGCCGTTGGTTATACGTTCCAATATTTCCAGCATTCTCTTGGTACCTATACGGCAAGGAGGACATTTACCGCAGGACTCGTCCTGAGTGAATGTCAGGAAAAACTTTGCTATATCCACCATGCAGTTATCTTCATCCATTACAATCATACCGCCGGAACCCATCATGGAGCCTGCCTGAGTAAGCGTGTCATACTCTATGGGCATATCCAGAAGCGATGCCGGAATACATCCACCGGAAGGACCGCCGGTCTGAACCGCCTTGAATTTCTTTCCATTAGGAATGCCGCCGCCGATCTCATATATCACTTCCCTTAGAGTTGTTCCCATAGGTATTTCCACAAGACCGGTATTGTTTATCTTACCGCCCACGGCAAAAACCTTGGTACCCTTGCTCCTTTCGGTGCCGATGCTGGCAAACCAGTCAGCGCCCTTTAATATTATCTCCGGGATATTGGCGTAGGTCTCCACATTATTTATAATGGTGGGTTTACCCCATAATCCCTCATTGGCAGGGAATGGCGGCCTGGGCCTGGGCTCACCGCGGCGTCCTTCCACCGAAGCCAGCAGAGCCGTTTCTTCTCCGCAAACAAAGGCGCCGGACCCTAACCTTAAAAATATATCAAAATTAAAGCCTGTGCCCAGAATATTCTTCCCAAGAAGTCCGCGTTCTCTTGCCTGGTTGATAGCTATTTCCAGCCTCTTTACAGCGATGGGATATTCAGCCCTTACATAGATATATCCTTCCTGGGCTCCTATAGCGTAGCCTGCTATTTCCATGGCTTCCAGCACGGAATGGGGGTCGCCTTCCAGAACGCTCCTGTCCATGAAAGCGCCAGGGTCACCTTCATCGGCATTGCAAACTACATACTTAATATCACCTTTGGCATTAGCTGCAAACTGCCACTTGTTGCCGGTGGGAAATCCTCCGCCCCCACGACCCCGGAGTCCTGATTTTTAATCTCATCTATGACTTCCTGAGGTTTCATCTGAGTCAAAACTTTAGCCAAGGCTTTGTATCCATCGTTAGCTATATATTCTTCAATGACTTCGGGATTTATGAGACCACAGTTTCTCAGGGCTATACGCTTTTGTTTTTTGTAGAAATCAATATCCGTCAGTGAACGCAAACGTTCTTCGGTAAGATGTTCTTTATATAGCAGCCGTTCCACTATGCGGCCTTTTACCAGGTGCTCTTCAACTATCTCGGGTACATCCTCTGCTTTAACCCTGCAGTAGTAGCTGCCTTCGGGATATATCAAAACATTGGGCCCCAGTTCGCAAAGACCGAGACAGCCCGTCTGAACAACTCTAACTTCTTTAGAAAGGCCCCGCTTTTCTATCTCTTTTTGAAAAGTCTCCATAACATTCTCGCTACCGGAAGCTGTACAACCGGTCCCTTTACATACGAGCACATGGGCTCTATAAATTTCCATTTAAACCCCTCCTAAGCTCTTCCCTATTTTTATTAAATATTAGGTATTACCCAATCATCGATGACCTGATTGTTGATAATGTGCTTTACCACAATCTGGCGGGCTTTTTCCTCATTAACGTTCACATAAGTTACTTTTGGCTGGTTTGGTTTAATTACGTCCACCAGTGGCTCAAATTTGCAAAGGCCTATACAGCCGGTCTCAGTAACAATGACATTATCAAGATTTCTCTTTTTGATCTCATCCAGAATGGCCAGCATGGCCTGCCTGGCTCCGGCGGCAATTCCGCAGGTTCCCATGCCTACAACTACACGGGTTTTTGTTTCATTGTCCTTTCTTAAATTGATTAAATCCTTTGCCTGGTCCCTTATTTTCTCCAGTTCCTCTATAGATTTTATCACGGCCATTTTTATGCACCTCCATTAATTTGCTTTAAATTGTCCTCCACAAAGGTCTTTATCCAGTCAAGCACCATAGGATTGGATATGGGCACATCCTGCAGGGTCTTTTTTATTTCCCGGGTATCCAGCACAAATTCTTGACCGTCGACCCGGTGGCGGTATATAAAATCCAGTTCGGGATTTGCCGCCACCAGCAAGACCATGGTATCCGCCATACTGCCCAGCGGCGCTCTATCTATATGGCTTCTGACAAAACTTGCCCGGATACTGGTCCCCTCTCCAATCCTTGAAATGATATCAAGCTGTCCCCCACAGCATTTTGCGGCCTGCTCAAACAGGGGTATCCCCAGACCAACCTTTCTGGTGGTCCTGGTCGTAAAAAATGGGTCCTTCACTTTTTCTAAGGTGTGTTCATCCATTCCCCTGCCGTTGTCTTTATTTCTATGATCATGAGGTCATTCTTAATATCCTCGCATATTTTTATCTCTATAAGTGACGCTCCTGCGCTGATGGAGTTTTGTACAATATCCAGAACATGTAAAGAAAGTTCCTTCATGGTTATTCATATTTTTGCAGGATTTCTGGAACTTTGTCGGGGGTGAGTCTTCCGTATACCTCGTCATTGATTATAATGGTCGGCGCAAGGCCACATGCTCCCACACAGCGGCAGGCATCCAGGGAAAACTTTGCATCATTGGTGGTATCTCCCACTTTTATGCCCAGTTCCTTTTCCAGCCTGTCAAGAACCTTGTTGGCACCCCTTACATAACAGGCTGTACCCAGGCAAACCCTGATCTGATATTTACCCCTGGGCTTGAGGTTGAAGAAAGAATAAAATGTTATGGTGCTATAAACTTCACTCAAGGTTATATTCAGGGCTTCTGCCACCTTTTTTGCACCTCGAGGGGCAGATATCCCACTATACCCTGGGCTTCCTGCAGTGCCTGAAGCAAAGCTCCTCTTTGACCCTTATACTTTTCCAGCATTTCATCAACCTTGTTTAGTTTTTGTTCTAACTCAAAGTCTCTTTTAACAGCAGCTTCCATTTTTCATCCTCTCCTCCTAAAGTAATAGTGTTCTTTTTCACATTAATGTTTAAAATGCTCACTCTTTTATTATTACGCGCCTCCCTTCCTTTGCTTCAAAAGCCTTTCTAATTTCTAAAAAACTTGGTGATTCCAGATATAAAAAGGTTTTCTGAAAAACCATTTCTTTCAATCTGTGGGCATCAGATGAGGTTATAACACAAATTTTGTCTGAAATTGAAAATTTCTTTCTCGCCTCGGTTTCGCATATATTTCTCGATATTTCTACGGCAGTTAATTTTAAGTTCTCCGGGATAAACCCGAGCTGCCCCCATAAACTGTAAGTCCTTCTATCTATATGCGCTGGAACAAGCATTCCCCCCATTTCAAACACCCTCTGAGAAATCTCCTCAGCAGTAAGGGAAGCTGCCGCCAGCAGCATCTGCTCTTCTTCATCTATAACATTGGATTCTTTATCTACAATTTGCTGTCTGCCAAAAAATTCAGGGTTATTTTTTCTCGGAGGAAGATGGCTGTAAACATATTCCTGCCACTCCGCCATAATGCTTAAATCCTCAAAAAACACAAGCAGATGGACTTCCTCGGCACTTTCCACTTCCATGCCGGGGATTACAAGGATATCATAATCTTTTGCGGCCTCCTGTACCGGCTTTACATTTTTTGCGCTGTTATGGTCACAAATACCTATTATTTTTGTTCCCATTAATCTTGCCATATTTAAAATATTTGCGGGATTCATATCATCATCTGCACATGGTGACAGGCATGTATGAATGTGTAAATCTGCCGGATATTGCTTCAACATTTTCCCCGGCTCCCGGTAAGTATATTATACAGTATACCGCATATTTCATAAACCGGCTTTGGTGTGGCAAAAATAGGTATATTTTCATCGTCAGCTTTTTTTATGGTATTTTCATCAACCTCTACTCCCTCAGCCACTATAATCCCGGAAAGACCCAGCAGTGAAGCAACAGCGACTATGTTCTGATGGCTCTGAATTGTCACCCAAACCTGATTCTCTCTTGCATGGGCCATCACCCAGCTCAGAAGATCGGAAGCATAGCCACCTTCCACCTGTCTATTTTCATCCATCTTACTGGTAAGTAATTTAAGCTCAAGCTTTTCCCGTAATTCAAGTAAGGTCATTTGATATCACCCCCCTTGCTTTTTTCCATGGTAGGAGGCAATTTCTGAGAAAGGTCCAGCATTTCTGCCGCCAGTTGTTTAACCTTGTCTCTGAGCTTGAATACACAGTCAGTTTCGTTTGCTTTACCCTGTACTATATCCTCAGCAAGAGCCCGGCAATTGGGAGAACCGCAGCTACCGCAATCCAGCCCTGGCAGTTCCTTCAGGGTCTTTTCCAGCTGCTCCATTTTCTGAATTGCCCTCACAATATCATTATCGAGTTTGAGAGATGGTTTGGGAAGGATTTTTTCCTCAAAACTGTAGTATCCATTTTCAAATCCTTCAATAACATCTTTACGTTTGAGAGAACTTTCACATCCCAGCTTTTCAGATAACCTTCGAATCCTAACCCTTGCGACGAACTGGTTTTCTACCGTCAGCGCTCCCCCGATACAGCCCCCTATACATGCTTGACACTCAATATAATCTATATCGGAGAGCTTGTTTAGCTCTATCTCCTCTAAAACCCCAATACAGTTATTGATTCCATCCACCGCCAGGTGGTTCTCCCCGCCTATAGCCAGATTCTCTCCGCCAGCTCTCCCCCAGCCTATACCAAGGCCGGAAGCTCTACCAAAAATGGTTTTATATTCATCATCACTGCTTAAATTTTTGATCACTTCGCCATACACGTTTGCTATCGACAGCACACCATCCACATAAGATCTTTTGGTGCCTACAGGCTGTTTTATGGAAGTAACCTTGGCCGGACAGGGACTTATAAAGAAGACGCCGATTTCTTCATTTTTTAATCCATATGCTTGAACCAGCATTTCTTTTGCCCTCTTGGCAGCTATTTCCATAGGTGCCTTTATCGGGATAATATTCTTGATAAGCTCCGGAAACCTGACCTGTATAAGCCTTAGTACCGCCGGGCATGATGATGATATAAGGGGTCTTACGTCTTTATGCCGTTTTATATATTCCTTTATAGCAATGGATACTTCTTCAGCTGCCAGCGGCACTTCATAGACTTCATCAAAACCTATTTTTTAAGGGCACTCAGTACACTCTTTAAAGAAGTATCTTCTTTGAATTGACCAAAAAAACTGGGCGCTGGCAACGCCACCTTGATTTTGAATTCCTTAAGCCTTTCAAGGCTGTCAGCTGCTGCATACTTTGCATGGTTTGGACATACCCTTATACATTCACCGCAGTCTATACATTTATTTTCCAGTATATGTGCCTTTCCGTTTCTTACCCTTATGGCTTCGGTAGGGCAGCCCTTTATACAATTCGTGCAGCCTTTACACTTTTCCAAATCCAGAGTTACTGAGTGATAGTATTGCCACAAGGATTTCACCATCTTTCGTTTGGCTATAAGTTGATAATCATTCTTACTGTTGTTCCTATTCCGATAACAGAACTTATTTCAAAAATGTCAGAAAACTTCTTCATATTGGGAAGACCCATGCCTGCCCCAAAACCCAATTCCCTGATTCGGTCCGGAGCCGTGGAAAAACCCTCCTGCATGGCTTTATCGATATCCGCTATACCGGGACCGGTATCATCGGCGACAACTTCAATATATTTAGGAGTGATGTTAAAGCTCAAGTTCCCCTTTTCTGCATGTATGACTATGTTCATTTCTGCTTCATATGCGGCTATGGAAACCTTTCTAATGACTGCTGAATCTACTCCAATTTGTTTCAAGATTTTTTTAGCCTGTTCGGTAGCCTTACCGGCATTGTTAAAATCATTGCCTGTAATTTCATAATTTAATTTCATAACCTGGAGAGCTTCCTGTTGTCTCGGTAAGGCTCCGGAACTGCAGGAGAATTTTGTCGGTTCTCCTCTTAATCCTTCCCGGTATAATATTCCGCAGGTTTCGTACAGAGGGTATCTGGTCGAAAGAAGCGGTAACCTTTGCTGCTTTGCCAGTTCTATAACATCACCCGCCGGAACTTTGCCCCTGACAAAAACGATAGCCGCAAAATCCGACATACTGGCAGTTTGGATTATCTGACGGTGAGTAAGACCCGTAAGAAGTATAGCATTTGTCTTGGTGTCAGCCAGAATATCACTTATGAGGTCTGCACCGCAAGCATTGTTCACTTCTATATCCAGGAGTTCTTCCCCCCATAATATTTCTGCCTGTAATATGTCTTTAATTCTGGAAAGCTTCATCTGGTATCCTCCAGATAGTAGGTCAGGTATTCAAGCTGTGCGGCCAGGTCAACCCTCCGAAGCATCACATTTTCTCCGGTATTTATATTTACTGGGGCGAAATTAATGATACCTCTAATTCCGGCTTCTATAAGCTTATCTGCTACATCCTGGGCAGCTGCGGCCGGTACGGCAATGATACCCAGCTCAATGTTAAAAGCTTTTGCTTTTTCCTTCAGTGAATCCAGCGGGCATATTTCTATACCTGCCAGCTTCTTACCTATCTTGTTGGGATCGGTATCAAATATGCAGGTTATATCGAATCCTCTCTCATAAAAACCCTTATATTGTGATAGGGCTTTTCCCAGATTACCGGCACCCACGATAGCCACCGGCCATCTTCTGCCGAGCCCAAGTATTTTCATTATATAGTTATACAGTTCTCTGGAATTATAACCAACACCTCTCGTTCCGAATTCTCCAAAATAAGCCAGGTCCTTTCGCACCTGGGCGGGAGTTACTCCTGTAGCTCTTGCTATATGCTGGGAAGATACGGTGTTAATTCCCTTTTCATCAGCCTCTTTTAAATACCGTGAATACAGTGATAACCTGCCTATAGTAGCATCGGGTATCTTGAACTTCTTAAACATGTAAATTAATCACTCCCTTAATTTGATTTTAGCATAGTACCGGCTTTTTTACAATAGAATCAAGAGAAAAAAATCACAAAGTTGTAATATTATTTTAGGATTGTTAATATTTTAACATATCCTTATTTCGCAATATTTCCATCTACAGATAACTTTTTCCACAAAATCCGTAAGCAAAAACAGCAAGAGTCCAATTAGGCTCATTCCCAGAATCCCGGAAAAAAGTTCATTGTAGTCCGCCCGGGTCCATGCATCCATTATGAAATATCCTATTCCACGGGTGGTGGCGAAGGTTTCTGTGAAAAACAACACCGAAAGGGCTGTCCCAAGACTTATCCTCAATGAGGTAAAGATTTCAGGCATGCATGCCGGAACCACCACATGTCTGTAAATGTCGGTTTTGCTGGCACCCAGACTTTTTATGGAATCCAGGCTCTGATACGGGATATTTTTTGAAGCATCCCTTGCGGTAACAACCATATGAAAAAATACAATTATGGATATAAGCAGTATGCGCGGCAAATCCCCTAATCCCAGCAACATAAGCAGCACCGGCAAAAATACAATTTTAGGAATCGGATAAAGGAGCAGTATTACAAAAGAAAAGAAATTATCCACCTTTTGCTCCCGGCCAAGCACCAACCCCATAGGAACTCCAACGCAAAAGGCCAGTATTAAACTGGCAAGGATCCGGTACAGGCTTACTGCCATATGTATTAACATGCCATCTTTCAAGAGATCCGTAAATGTTAAAATTGTGGTATAGGGTGAAGGTATAACCGGCCCGGCTGTTATAGACAGCCCCTGCCAGATTGCCGCTATGAAAATAGCTGCAAAAATATAATGTTTTATTTTAATCATTTGACATACCTCGACATTTTATTCCTTACGAGATTTACTGTTTTATAATGCCTAACGCTCTGCCTGAGTCCCCATCCTTCATTGGATATGATATCCATTATTTTGCCCGGAGATGGTGAAAGTATTATAATTTTTTGCCCTAGAAAAACAGCTTCTTCGATGCTATGTGTTACCAGAAGTATTGTCATGGGGTTTTGCCGCCACAGATCTAAAAGCTCGTGCTGCATGTTTTCCCGGTTGAATGCGTCCAGAGATGAAAAGGGTTCGTCCATCAAGAGTAAGGATGGCGAAAGTGCCAGGGCCCTCCCTATGGCAACTCTCTGTTTTTGTCCGCCGGATAACTGTCCGGGATAGTGGTGGGCGAAAGGCTTAAGCGACAACTTGTCAAGAATATCTCCTACAATCACTCTTAATTTATCAGGATTTTCTTTTCGTATAATCAAACCCAGGGCTATGTTTTGCTCAACTGTTTTCCAGGGAAAAAGTCCAAAATCCTGTAATATCACCGCCGTATCCCTGGAGGGCCCCTCAACCTTTTTCCCTTTTATTGAAACACTGCCTTCCGTCGGTTTCAGGAGGCCGGCAATGGTATAGATGAGGGTGGTTTTTCCACTGCCCGATGGACCGACCATGGTATATATTTTATGGTCCTCAAGAGTTAGATTAATATTCTCCAGGGCTTTTACCCTTGCATTTTTAGTAGAGTAGACAACGGATACATTTTCAATTTTAACCATTTCTTTCTGTTCCCTTAAGATTACAATTATTTTTTATGAAGGTATCATCCACCAGATCTTCATATGTCAGCTGCTTCTTCAACATTTCTTTTGCTTTCATCCAATCCAGAACTTGTTTTATATCACTATCCGTTGGGACCGAAAGCCCTGTATAATGAGGAAACTCGAAGGTTCCAGCCACCTCTTCCGGAAAGTGGGCGGTGGCAAGAACATCCCTGAAATTTTCGGGATTGGCATTGATATCGGAAGTTACCTTTTCATATGCTTTATATACTTTTTTTATTGAATCCTCTTTGTTATTTATAGCCTTTACAGTAAATAGCATTATGCCGGGGGCCAGGGCCGTATCTTTGGTAGAAAGCAACACCCTTGCTCCGGATTTTACCGCAAGGGTTGATAAGGGCTCCGGCAGGCACGCCGCATCCACCTTGCCGGATTTGAGCATTTCAAGCCTTACAGGCATCTGGGCTACCACAACCTTTTCTATTTCGCCGTCGGAAAAACCCTTTTGGGAAAGCATTCTATCTACCACATATTCTATTATGGTGTTTTTAGACAGAGCCACTTTTTTGCCTTTAAGCCCACTTACATCCGTTATGCCTGAATTCGGTGCAGCCAGGATATCATATTTCCCATTGGTTATGGATGTGATTTTTACATCCAGCCCATTTTGAACAGCAAAGGCTGCCGCCAGGATATCCCCCACCTCACCATCTATGGCTCCCCCCTGCAGAGCTGCGTCCCTTTCCACAGGATTTTTAAAGGAGACCAGTTCTACCTTTACTCCCTCTTTGTTAAAGTATCCTTTAACATCAGCGGCTATAAAAGGAACAGAATCCACGTCCGGCAGTATGCCGATTTTTACAACTTCGGAACCAGAGGCAGGCTGCGGTGCAGCATTTTTTTCCGTTACGTTTGTAGCATTAGTACACCCACTCAACCCAAAAAGTAAAAAGATAAGCAACAGGACAAACAATTTCTTCATTTTCCCCTATCTCCTTTCAAATTAGTTTTTCTTTAAATAAATAGTGTTTGATTTTGATATTTTAATCCGGTAGTTTTTCCAGCCTAAACTGGCTGTTTATTATTTTAAAATTATATTTTTCTATTCCGGAACTTGTATATACTTTGCGGTCTTTTGTTACAAATACCGCCTCTATGTGCGGCACCTTTTCCACATATTTCATGCCGTCTTTTAATCCCAGGGCAAAAACCGTTGTAGAAAGGCCGTCGGCATCTATGGAGCTGTCAGATATGATCGTGACGCTTACCAGGCCATTGTCTACGGGATAGCCTGTAGATGTATCCAGAATATGGTGATACCTTTTTCCATCTTTTATAAAGTATCTTTCATATACTCCAGATGTAACAAGTGTCTTATCTGCCACATCTACCGTGGCAAAAGTATTTCCCCTGGGTTCAAAGGGGTCCTGGATTCCTATTTTCCATGGGGAACCGTTTGGTTTTTTGCCAAGGACATATATATTCCCACCCAGGTCGGCGGCGGCGCTTTTTATACCATTCGCTTTTAGTATCCTGACCACTTCGTCGGCGGCATAACCCTTGGCAATAGCCCCTAAATCAATGGCCATGCCGGGTTCCTTTAGCATGACGCTGTTTTCATTTTCATTTAGGACCACATTTTTATAGTTTATATGTCCCAGGGCATTTTTAATTTCCGCTCGGGAGGGCACCCGGGCTTTATCTGTGCCTATACCCCACAATTTAACCAGAGGGCCTATGGTTATATCAAACCTGCCATGGGAACTTTGAGAATAATAAAGGCCTTTTTTTATGACATAAAAGGTATCGGGGCTCACCTTTTGAAAATCTTTACCCGCTTTTTTGTTTATATCTATAACTTCGCTGTCGTCGCCGCTGGCAGTCATCTTTTTTTGAATATCATTTATCCTGTCATAAGCCTGATCAATGGCATTTGAAGCATTATCACCGTAGGCAGTTATCTGGATTAAAGTATCCAGCAAAAAATTCGTTTTCGTAACGGGATTTTCCGCTTTGGTTCTTCCGCAGGATGTAAGAAGCACTGCCACCAGGATTATTACGAAAATTTTTAGAGATGTCTTTGTTGTCAATTATAACGGCGCACGCATGAAATGGCTCTACGCTGTCGCCTTTCCTCCCTTTATGTCGGTGTTTTAATATATTGGTTGTTTTAAAGAATACTTAACATAATTCTCCATAAATTTTCAAATTCCTGCACACATATAACATGTAAATTTTTTTATACAGAATGTTTTTTTATGCAAACACATGTCAAATAAAATAATAATTTTATATTTATAAAGAAGGAAAAAACATTTTTTCATAGAATATATATAAAATAAATACAAAATACATTGTATCACAAATGTATTAAAAAATGAACATGTTGTTTCTTTACAATTTTGTCGAAGCAGTGTATACTATAATTGAATCAGTAATGATTATTATTTTATCTTAGCTTGTGATGGTTACTACAAATAATAATAAAAATTGAGGGGGAAGGGCAATGGATGAAAAAAAGAAAATTGTTGTTCTGGGAGGTGGATTTGGGGGTCTTACCGCTGCTCAAGCACTGGATAGATTCTTAAGGCGAAATAAGAATGTGGAGATAACACTGATAAATAAGAGCCCAAATCAAATTTACCTTACCGAGTTGCACGAAGTAGCGGGAAATCGTATCCCGCCGGAAGGCGTGGAGTATTCTCTCGAAACCGCCCTTGAAGAAACCAGAATTAAACTTGTTGTCGATGAAATTCAAAAAGCCGATTTAAAAGAAAGAAAACTTTACGGTATCGATGGTGTATATTCCTTCGACTACCTGGTTCTGGCCTGCGGTAGCGAACCCACTTTTTTTGGCATCCCGGGAATGAAAGAGAACGCATTCACATTATGGTCCCATGAAGATGCCCTGAGAATAAGGGAACAGATCATAAAAATGTTCAAAGCCGCCAGCACGGAACCTGATGAAGAAAAGAGGCGCGAGTACCTCACCTTTGTAGTGGGCGGCGGCGGATTTACGGGCATTGAAATGGTGGGCGAGTTGGTGGAGTGGATTGAAGACCTCTGCCTTGATTACAACATAAAACGTCACGAGGTTTCACTCATGGTCATAGAAGCGCTGCCCAAAATCCTGCCCAATCTTTCCGACAGTTTAATTGAAAAAGCCACCAATTATCTGAAGAGAAAGGGCGTCCGTATCCTTACCAACTCTCCTATTACCAATGTATCTGCGGATTCCTTGACTCTCAAGTCGGGTGAAGTCATCAAAACCCGCACCCTCATCTGGACCGGTGGAGTTCAGGCCAATAGTTTTGTGGCATCAATGGGGCTTAAGACTTCTGGCCGTGGTAGAGTTACGGTAAATGAGTACATGGAGACCAGTGAACCGGGAATATATGCCATAGGAGATAACTGTTGCTTTATCGGAGAGGATGGCAAACCCATGCCGGCACTGGTAGAATCGGCAATGCAGTCAGCCCACTGTGCGGCACACAACATCGCCGCTGAAATAAACAATAAACCCAAAAAAGCGCTCAAATTACATCTACACGGAAACATGGTTTCTATAGGTGCGGAGTACTGTGTGGCCGATGTCATGGGATTTAAACTTACTGGTTTTCTTGCTACAGCTATAAAACACCTGGCTGATATGCATTACTTATTCGGCATCAGCGGCATAGGATTCATAATGGATTATATAGATCACCAGTTCTTCCGCAAGACCCGCAACAAACCTACGGTTATTAAACATATTGGCGTCAGCACCAGTACTGCCTGGCTGGCATTGCTCAGGATATACCTGGGTTATAGGTGGCTTATGTCAGGTCTGGAGAAAGTGAACACAGGCTGGCTTTCAGCAGGTAACAAACTGGTGGCCGGAGCCTCTACAGCTCCTATTGGCCCCAATACGCCTGAATGGTATGTGAACTTCATGGAAAAAGTGGTATTCCCCCATGCGCTGCTGTTCCAGACCATGATCACTCTTGGAGAACTTGCCATAGGTATTTGTCTAATACTGGGCCTCTTCACCGTACTGGCAGCTCTGGGCTCCATATTCATGAATATCAACTTTATGATTTCCGGTTCCGGGGACATGTGGTTCCTGGTGGTTTCCGTAGTAATGCTGGCTGGTGCCGGACGGTCTTTTGGCCTTGACTACTACGTGATTCCCTATATCTCTAGAGTGGTCAAAAGGTTCCTGCGCCGCGGAGAAATAAAACTGATAATGTAAAAGAAAAGAGGGTAAGATATAAATCTTGCCCTCTCTTTTTATCTCTAGTAGCCCACCCTTAGTGTTGTAAACACTTTCAGTTGTTCAACACCAAGGGTGGGCTACCTATTATGTGTTATCAATTCAACCCAATAGCCTTTCTATGGTTTTTTGAAGAATCATGGGCATGGCATCGAGCGAATAAGATTGGCTTATTCTTTCGGTCAATTTATGGGCATCTTTGCCGTACGGGCCTATATTTAATACAGGCATGCTTATTTGTTGTATTGCCTCTACCGGCAGTGAGTATTTTTTCGGCCAGGCTGGCATGTTATTTACCAGTTTCCTGATGCTCTCTTCGTTTTTCGATATGCTGCAGTAGCTAAGGTCTGATATATATGGGTAAAACTTTTTGACAACTATTTTGTATTCATATTTCTCCCTGACTTCTTTCACGGCTTGTTCTACTGCATCTAGCAATTTTGCTTCTCTTTGATTTGCCCCTTCCACAAAAATGTGAGGATAGAAAGGCGGGGCAAAGTAGATTATGATTAGCGGATTTTTGTCCGAATAATGCTTATGTACTTCCTGCACTATTCTCAGGGAAAATTCTCTGTCATCCGCACCCATCTTTAGTAATTCATCAGTTAGTGTTTTGAGTTTGTTATCAATTTCCTTTCCTATTTCACCTTTAACATTTTTGTACAGTTCTTCGAAGGACAAAACCCTTGTCCGCCAGGGAAGTCTTTTATATGGGGTGCCGCTCAGCTCGCAATATTTCCTGTAATTTTCATTGAGCATTCTTATGGTATTTTCAAAGGCCATGATAGCTTTTTGTTTAAGTTTCTCCAGGACCTCATCCGGCTGGCTTATGTGTGTGGCAAAATTAAAATACAGGTTTACAGCATTCACCGTTTGCACCGAATATTCCGTCTTCAGGTCCCTCTGGTGGAGGCTTATGGGAGGAAGGGTGGCCTCACCACCGGCTACATCACATAGGTCGTAGTTTAAATCTACCTCTTTCATTAACTCCGATGCCAGCAAATTCGCATCAAGGCCGCTGAAGGCTTCCCCTACATGGGTTTCCTTTCCGTATACATAAAAACAGGGTAGAAGTTTACCCACAGTCCCAATATACACATATTTATTTTCATCTCCGGTATACTGGCCTGTCATGTAATCAGTATCTATTGCTGCTATAAATTCCCATCCCTTTTCCTTTGAAAGTTCTGCCAGATCCTGAACAGCAGAGAGCATTCCTGCCGAATTTCCCTCTTCATCCGGCACTCCGATAAAGACAAGATTTCCCTGAAGTTTTTCAAGCTGTTCCGAAAACTCTTCTATCATCACCATCTGAGAAGCTACCCCTGTCTTCATATCAAAAATTCCCCTGCCAAATATCCAGTTATCGGACTTCAGGTCATTTGTGATTTCTTCATCAAAACTTTTTTTGCTCAACATCTGCTTTAATATTTCAGGTTCCGTGGCATATTCCTTGAGGTCCCCATAATCATCCGTACCAACTGTATCTATGTGGCCGAGAAGTAATACTGTATTGACAGAAGCTTTTTTACCCTCCAGGAAGGCCATAACATATTTTCTATTCAAAGAATCATTTTTAAGGTCCTTAAGCTGAAGATTCCTGGAATTTTGTATAAAATAATCCACTTTTTTTAGATAGTCATATATATATTCAACTGCTTTTATTTCTCCACGGGTTCCAACCACACTGGCAATTCTGGTTAACTCCAGCGATAGCCTTTTTATTTTTTCACCCATATCCGGCATAACTCTCCTCCTCTTTTAAAAAGTGGAACTATACTATTTTCTTGCCCACATACTCCGATGTCATAAGGCTCAGCATGGCACCATAGGACATGCGGAATTGGATGATAGAACCCACCTGGATATTCCTGCTATTTGTTACATCCACCAACAGGTGGTCGCTGCTGCCCCCCAGTATTTCCATAGTTTCATCCACCGGTGTTAAACCCTCGATCCTGCAGTCCTGCTTTCCCAGAGCCACTATGGCCCTTTTCATGGGGCCTTTGTCCACAAATACCGGAATATTTCCAAAGGCATCCCGACCTATTTCTCCTATAGGACTTGAAGGTTTTACCTTTACTTCAATTACTTCGGTCTTGAGTACCATAGTATCCTGCAGGGTCCCCGGAACCTTTCGGAAGTTGGTCACATCGGTGCCCAGCAGTATGGCCTCCCCTATCCTGAACTGGTTTATGCCCGGCGCAAGACCGCCTTTTTCTAAAAGTTTCAGGGTCGCCGTATTGCCCCCTGACAGCGTTTTTACTTTTATACCATACCTTTTTTCTATGTCCCCTGCAAGATCTACCAGAACTTTTGTATTTTCGTAACTTGCCAAAATACCTCCGTAACATCCCAGATTGGTGCCAAGGCCTTCAAATTCTACTCCCGGCAGTCCGAGAATCTTTCCCACCATATCCAGCACATCCTCCGGCATAACTCCTTCTCTCAGGTCCCCCACATCCACCATTAAAATTACCCTGTGCTTCTTCCCCTGAATCACGGATTCCTGTGAAAGCGCCTTAATGACATCTATTTCCGAGTTCAGGCTGCCGTCAGCCCATCGTACAACTTCAGCTACCTCGGAGAGCATGGGAATCCTTATAAGGTAAATGGGGCAGTTTAAACTATTTTGCCTCATGGAAATAATGTTTTGAATCCTGGAGTCTCCCAATTTTTTTATCCCTGCTTGAAGCATGGCATTTACCACCGGCGTCATGGCACAGACCCCTTTTGACACTCCCATGACCTCGATATTATGTTTTGAACAAAAATCCACTAAATACCCGGCATTATGCCGGATTTTTTCAATGTAAATTTCCACCAGGGGGTAGTTCATGTCACCAACCTCCGATAAATTATTAAGCAATTTTTATACCAGGGAATTTAGATTGAACCTGAATAATTTTGGCGTAAAAAGTCACTCTCCTGCCGGAGATGGCCCGGCACCTCAGTTCATGCTGCTGCTCTAGAGTTTAATCCTGCGCTTCGTGGATGTTCATCGGATGCAAATTTTTTTTGCAGAAAAACCATTAAAACACAGTAAATAAGACATGGCACAATTTTTGCTAAAATCTTTAATAGAAAAATACATAAGGGAGGTTTAAACCTTGGACAAAATCAAAACAATCATCATGGGCGCTGCTGGAAGAGATTTCCATGTTTTCAACACTTATTTTAGAGACAATGATTCATATGAGATAGTGGCCTTTACGGCCAATCAAATTCCAAATATCGAGGGCAGAAAATATCCTCCTTCCCTTGCCGGTAGACTCTATCCCAAAGGCATTCCTATTTACCCTGAAACTGAACTTGAAAATCTCATAAGAGAAAATAACGTGAAACAGGTAATTTTTGCTTACAGTGACATTTCCCATGAAGATGTGATGCACAGGGCATCCATCGTATTGAGCGCCGGCGCCGACTTTCGCCTGATGGGGCCCAAAAACACCTGGATAAAATCGTCAAAGCCAGTGGTATCTGTTTGCGCCGTCAGGACCGGCGTAGGAAAGAGCCAGACCACCAGAAAAGTATGCCGGATTTTGAAGGATATGGGCAAAAAGGTGGTGGCCATAAGGCATCCAATGCCTTACGGTGACCTGGAAAAACAGGTTTGCCAGCGGTTTGCCTCCTATGAGGACCTGGATTTTCATAAATGCACAATAGAAGAAAGGGAAGAATATGAACCTCACATAGATAACGGCATCATTGTATATGCCGGCGTAGACTACGAGAAAATCCTGAGGGAGGCCGAGAAGGAAGCGGATGTGATTGTATGGGACGGCGGCAATAATGACTTTCCGTTCTATGTTTCGGACCTACACATTGTACTGGTGGACCCTCACAGGCCGGGCCATGAGCTAAAGTACCATCCCGGAGAAATGAACCTTCGGATGGCCGACATAGTTATCATAAACAAAATAGATACCGCCAATATCGATGATATTAACATACTTCGGGAAAACATTGAAAAAGTCAATACCAGAGCCACGGTGATAGAAGCTGCATCGCCCATTTTTGTCAGTGAACCGGAAAAAATTCGCGGCAAGAGGACCCTGGTGATAGAAGATGGTCCGACACTCACTCATGGAGGCATGACCTTCGGTGCCGGTTACATGGCCGCTAAAAAATTCGGTGCCCGCGAAATAATAGAGGCAAAGCCTTACGCTGTAGGCAGTATTAAGGACACTTATAAGAAATACACCCACCTTTCCACAATATTGCCTGCCATGGGCTATGGCGAAAAACAAATGCAGGAACTGGAAGAAACCATTAACCGGATAGATTGTGAAGTGGTCGTATCCGGCACACCCATTGATCTGACCAGGGTAATAAAACCGAATAAACCCATTGTCCGGGTGAAATACAATCTACAGGAAATAGGGAATCCGACATTAACCGATGTATTGAAAAAATTTGAATAATGATCATCTTATCCCATATTTTTTCATGTAGTATTGCAGCAATTGTCTTTTAATGCCCATTTTTTGTGCAGCTTTGGTAATATTTCCCTGGGTGCTATTTATTACTTCAACTATAAGGTTCTTTTCGTAATCAAAAATTCTTTTTTTAAACTGAACCCCCGTAAAAACGGGGGTCTCTTTTTCAATATAATTCTTAAAAGCCCCGAAACTTAAAAATCTAAGGTGCTCCCTTTTAATCTGACCTTCATCCACATAATTCATAAGTGCTTCTATAACATGCTCAAGCTCCCGCACATTTCCGGGCCATGTGTACTCCTGAAAAATATCTATAACATCCTCCTGGATACCCGAAACATTTTTATTAAATTTCTCATTATATTTTTTTATAAAATAATATACGAGGTCATATATATCCTCCCGCCTTTCCCTTAGAGGCGGGATTTCCACATATATAACACTGAGCCTGAAAAAAAGATCTTGTTTTAGCTTCCCGCTTTCCAGAAGCTTCGAAGGCTTTTCATTGGTGGTAGCGATAATTCTCACATCCACAGGAATATCTGTCACATCTCCGAGGCGCCGGACCACTCCTTCCTGAAGCACTCGCAGCAATTTTGTCTGGAGGGCATGACCCATGTTGTTTATCTCATCAAGGAGAATAGTTCCCCCATCCGCCTGCTCAAATAGGCCTGGCTTGTCTATAGCGCCGGTAAAACTACCCCTGGTTGTGCCGAAAAGAATGCCCTCAAGGATACTTTCCGGCAGGGTAGCACAGTTTTGCGCTATAAACGGCATATTTTTTCTGGGACTTGCATTGTGGATGCTCTGGGCAAAAAGCTCTTTTCCCGTTCCTGTTTCACCATAAATCAAAATGGAAGAAGTGGTTTGGGAGGCTTTTTTTAATATGCCGATTATCTCCTGAATCCTATTATTTTTTCCTATAATGTTGTCAAAATTATATTTCAATCCCACATTTTTTGATCGAGTAGATTTGCACCCAAAGCCTTGCTGAAGGTTAACGACTTTTTCACTGAGGTCAAGGATAACCGATATATCCCGGGACACTTCAAGGGCCCCAATTATCTCACTCCTATCAGTGATAGGTATGGTGGTATTCACCGTTTTTATCTGCTTTCCCTTATAGTTAAAGTATTGCTGAAATCTTCCTTTAATCGGTTTTCCCGTCATTACTACCCGGTAAAGGGTGCTTTCTTCAGGGGTAATGGAAGGAAATACTTCAAAAATAGTCTTGCCTACCACCAGGCTTGCATCCAATCCCTCAAAGTGGGAAAGAGTCCTGTTATAAAACATAATTCGGCATTCCCGGTCTACTATTAAAATCCCCTCGTCGAGAGTATCAAAAATATTTTTGATGCTTTCCAATGATAGTATATTTTTTAAATCATGCTGCTCCGGCACATTTCCACCCCCCCCCGAACAAGATTTTGCCGAAAACTGCAAAGGATGCAAATAAACGCAAAATATTTTTGCTTTAATTGAAAAGAGATTTTTTCCCGTGAACTTTATTTTTTGTAGAATAATGTATCTTTTAATCAAGACTATGAATAAAGATTCCACTCCTCAACTTGGGTTCAAACCACGTGGATTTTGGAGGCATAATTTGTCCTGCATCGGCTATGCTCATCAAATCTTCCATGGAAGTGGGATACATAGAAAAGGCTACTTTCATTTCCCCGCTGTTTACTCTGCGCTCCAGCTCTTCTAAACCTTTTATACCGCCTACGAAATCTATTCTGCTGTCAGTCCTTGGGTTCGAGATGCCTAAAATAGGTGCAATGATATTATTTTGAAGGATGGAAACATCAAGCCTTGCCACAGGATCATCCTCATTAAAAATACCACTTTTGGTGCGAAAGCCGTACCACTTTCCATTTATGTACATCCCAAAAGTATGCTTTTCTACCGGCTTATATGGGGCCCTGTCCCTGTATATGACATCAAATTTTTCTCCAATTTTTCGTATAAGTTCATCTTCCATAAGACCGTTTAAATCCATTACCACCCTGTTATATTCCAGTATGGTAAGTTCATCATCGGGGAAAATTACAGATAGGAAATAATTATATCCTTCATTGCCGGTAAAATCCGGATTTTCCATTCTTCTCATCAGCCCAACTTTGACAGCGGCTGCGGCTCTGTGATGGCCATCGGCGATGTACAATGATGAAACTCCGGAAAACAATTCCACCATCTTTTTAATAACGCTTTCATTATCTATAACCCATACCGTTTGGGCAACACCATCGTCGGATATAAAATCATAAACCGCAGGATTTTCGGCAGACCATTCATCGATGATAGCGGTGATTTCCGGATTCTTTCGGTATGCCATCAGGATTGGCCCGGTATGGGCATTGGTATATTTTACATGGTTTATCCTATCCTGTTCCTTTGGAGCCAGGGTGTTTTCATGCTTTTTTATAATATTATTCGTATAATCGTCGATGGAAACGCAAGTGACCAGGCCCTTCTGGGATTTGCCACTTTTCTCCAAACGGTATATATAGAGGTATTCCGCTGCATCTTTAACAAATACTCCTTTTTGGATCATTGCCTTAAGATTTTCCCGGGCTTTCTCATAAACCCTATCATCATGAGGGTTAATAGATTGATCAAAATCTATCTCCGGCTTGTCTACATGCAAAAAGGATATTTCATTTGCTTTTACCATTTCTCTAGCTTCGTCGGTACTCACCACATCATAGGGTAGTGCAGCCACCTTTGCCACAAGTCCCGGTAATGGCCTGATGGCATTAAATGGTTTTATAGTAGCCATAGTATTCCTCCAAATATCGTTTCTTTAATTATAAAATACTTTCTAAAAATCGTCGAGTTTTTTTCAATGTGATTGATATTAACCCGAATTGATTTAAAAAGAGCCGGAAATCTCCGGCTCTTTTTTTGTCTATCAATACAGGTGGCATGCAACGAAATGTTCGCTGCCCACATCCTTTAATTCAGGCTCTATCTTGCTGCACTCGGGTTTTGCATACTTGCAGCGGGTGTGGAAATGACAGCCGCTGGGCGGATTTACAGGACTGGGCACATCTCCTTCCAGGATTATCCTTTCCCTCTTAACCTCCGGATCCGGGATGGGGATGGCCGAAAGAAGAGCACGGGTATATGGATGCAGGGGTTTATCATACAGTTCATTTTTCTCGGCAATCTCCACTACTTTGCCCAGATACATGACCGAGACCCTATCGCTGATATGCTTTACAACGCTGAGGTCGTGAGATATGAAGAGATATGTGAGGCTAAATTTTTCCTGTAATTCCTGCATCAGGTTTAACACCTGGGACCTTACCGAAACATCCAGGGCGGAAACGGGTTCGTCACATATGATGAGTTCCGGGTCTACCGCCAGTGCCCGGGCAATCCCGATCCTCTGGCGCTGCCCGCCGGAGAACTCATGAGGGTACCGCCTTATGTGCTGTGTTCCGAGGCCAACCACGTGTAAAAGTTCTAACACTTTTTCTTCTTTCTCGTGGCCTTTTGCCATACCAAAGATGTCCATGGGTTCACCTATGATATCCCCGATGGTCATCCTGGGATTTAAAGATGCATAAGGATCCTGGAATATGATCTGCATTTTCTTGCGCATTTCCCGCATTTGTTCTTTTTTGAGTTTTAGTATGTTGTTTCCACCATAATTTATTTCCCCTTCGGTGGCGTCAAGTAGTCTTAAAATTACCCGACCCAAGGTGGACTTGCCGCATCCGCTTTCACCCACAAGGCCCAGGGTTTCTCCCCGCTTTATGAACATATCCACCCCGTCTACAGCCTTAACATAACCCACGGTTTTTTGTAAAATGCCGCCGGTAATAGGAAAGTATTTTTTTACTCCCTTAACTTCCAACAATTTTTCCTGAGTGTTTACCATTACCTGCCGCCTCCTTTCCACTCATCAGTATATTTCCAGCATCGTACCTGCTGCCCGTCAATGTGCAATAATTCAGGTTCTTTTGTCTTGCATATTTCCCTGGCTTCAGGGCAGCGTGGGTGGAACCGGCAGCCTGACGGCATGTTAAATGGATTTGGAACAACGCCTTCG
Source organism: Biomaibacter acetigenes (assembly GCF_003691585.1). Taxonomy (GTDB): domain Bacteria; phylum Bacillota; class Thermosediminibacteria; order Thermosediminibacterales; family Tepidanaerobacteraceae; genus Biomaibacter; species Biomaibacter acetigenes. Next base: position 2,122,495 of record NZ_CP033169.1, read on the forward strand.
ATAACATACAGTTTTTCTTTGGGCTGATCAAGCCTGGGAATAGAACCCAGAAGGCCTACCGTATAGGGATGTTTCGGATTTTTGAAAATGGTCTTGACATCGGCATATTCCACTACTTTGCCGGCATACATGACCAGCACGTTTTCCGCCATCTCGGCCACAACACCCAGGTCATGGGTTATGAGCATTATGGCCGTTCCCAGTCTTTCTTTCAAATCCTTCATGAGCTCAAGGATCTGGGCCTGTATGGTAACATCCAGAGCGGTGGTAGGTTCATCGGCTATGAGAAGGGCCGGGTTGCAGGAAAGCGCCATGGCTATCATTACCCTCTGCCTCATACCGCCGCTCATTTGATGAGGGTATTCATTTACCCTCTGTTCAGCTGAGGGAATACCCACGAGTTTTAACATTTCAACGGCTTTGGCCAGAGCGTCTCTTTTGTTTAAACCCTGATGAAGTTCTATAGCTTCACTTATCTGTTCGCCTACGGTAAAAACAGGGTTTAAAGATGTCATGGGCTCCTGAAATATCATAGATATATCGTTTCCGCGGATTTTGCGCATCTCGCTTTCAGATTTTTCAAGAAGGTTTTCACCTTTAAAATACATTTCACCATCTACAATTTTCCCCGGAGGGTTAGGCACAAGTCTTAAAAGAGACAGGGATGTAACGCTTTTGCCACAGCCTGATTCCCCGACTATGCCCAGAGTTTCTCCTTTTTTGATGCTGAAATCAACTCCGTCTACTGCCGGAACCACTCCATCATCCGTAAAAAAGTAGGTTTTTAAATTTTTGACTTCCACAAGATTATCATTCATTATACTACCCTCCCTACTGTTTCAGTCGGGGATCAAGAGCATCCCTCAGACCGTCTCCAAAAAGATTAAAGCCCAGAACTAAAGCCATGATGGCAAATCCCGGAAATACCGACCACCACCATTGACCTGAAAGGAAGAATTGCCTGCCCTCATTAATCATATATCCCCATGCCGGCTTTGGAGGCTGAACTCCAAATCCGAGAAAACTCAGGGAAGACTCGAGCATTATTATGCTCCCCACCTCAAGGGTCGCCTGTACGATTATCGGTGCCAGTATATTCGGCAGTATGTGCTTGAAAATAATTCTCCAATCGCCACCGCCCACGGCCGTAGCTGCCTCCACATATTCCATTTCCTTGACCTGTATCACCTGCCCCCGGGCAACTCTGGCAAAAGATGCCCAGGATATGATGCCTATGGACATATACATGAGCGGAAGACTGGGTGGAAGATAAGCTACCAACGCAAGAACGAAAAGCAAGAACGGGAATGCAAATATGACATTGGTCAGCCAGCTTATTATATCATCTATAAATCCACCGTAATACCCTGCCAGACTTCCCAATATCACACCGATAATCACTGATATGCCAGTAGCCGCAAAACCAATCTGTAAAGAAATTCGGGCACCATATACTACCCTGGTGTAAATATCCCTACCGTATATATCGGTCCCAAACCAGTGTGTTGCACTGGGCGGTGCAAGTTTTGCCGATGCTCCTTCTTTCCAGATAAGCTGATCGTACGGGTCATACCTGGTTATATACGGTGCTAAAATAGCCGCCAGGCATATTACTATTACCAGCGCCATTCCAAACATAGCGGATTTATTTTTCTTTAGACGAAGCCACGCATCCATCCACAGGCTTCGGCCTTCCACTTTCCTCTTCGCCTTACCCGGAACTACATTTTTTACTTCAGTTTTAACTTCCATTGCTTCCCCTCCTATCAATCGTATTTAATTCTTGGATCAAAAAATGGATAAGAAAGGTCCACTATGAGGTTGGCCAAGACGAAGAGGAAAGCCATGAAGAGTACAACGCCTCTTATGACGGGAAAGTCCCGATTTATAAGTGCCTCAACGCTCAATCTTCCAATACCAGGCAAAGAGAAGATATATTCGGTCACCACCACACCGCTTAAAAGGCCGGCAGTTTCAATACCGATAATGGTAACTACCGGAATGAGCGCATTTCTTAAAGCATGTTTCATTATAACAACCCTTTCGGCCAAACCTTTTGCCCGGGCTGTCCTTATATAATCCTGCCGGATTATTTCCAACATGCTGGAGCGGGTAAGTCTTGCGATGAGTGCTCCCGGCCGCAGGCCCAGAACCACTGATGGCAATACATAATATATCCACTCTCCATTGCCGGGTACCGGTCCCCGGAATCCACCCCAGGACCACACAAAAAAGCACTACAGACAGCAGTGCCACCCAGAATACCGGAGCGGATATCCCCAGGATAGCAAAAAACATGGCCCCGTAGTCAAACCATGAATATTGTTTTACAGCTGAAATTATCCCCAGCGGGACTCCCACAATAATAGCAATGACCATAGAAGCAAAAGCCAGTTTTACAGTAACGGGCAATCTTATTAACAAAGCCTGGACCACAGTCATGTTGTTTCTGTACGATTTCCCCAGATTCATAGTCAATGCATTTTTCATAAAGTCTACAAACTGCACTGCCAGGGGTTTATCCAGCCCCATCTCATGCCTTATCTTTTCTATAGTCGCTGGATCTCCCCTCTGGCCTACCATTATCCTTGCCGGGTCTCCGGGGACAATCGTAGTAAGTATAAAAACAACAGCTATTACGCCCAGAATAACAGGAATAGCTCCTATCAATCGTCTTATTATATAGTTGAGCAAACTTTTCCCCCTCCTCGAGCTGCTTTATACCATATTTTGACCTGGCTTCTTTTTAGAGAAGCCAGGTCATTTATTTACCTATTTTTCTAGCTTTACTTCGGTATATTTCATGGAGAACTCACCGAAGAAAGGCAGTTCTACATTTTTAACATAAGGCTGAACCATAGAGTGTGTGGTATAGTGGTAGATGAACAGCCAGGGAGCTTCTTCCCGAGCGATACTTTCAGCTTTCTTGTAAAGCTCGGTGCGTTTGGCAGGATCTGTTTCTACCCTTGCCTGGGCCGTCAGGTCATCGAATTCCTTGTTGTTGAAGCCCGAATAATTTCCTTTAGGTCCAATATTGGAAGAATGCAGGAGCACATACAGGAAATTATCAGGATCTGGATAGTCAGCCACCCAGCCCATGCGGAAGAACGGAATCTCCAGCTTGTCGGTGGCGTCAAGCAATGCGCCCCAGTCGATGTTCTTTAATGAAACGTCGATTCCAACGTTCTTGAATTGGGATTGAAGCGCTTCGGCTATCCTCTTATGACCTTCGCTGGTATTGTAAACCAGCTCTACTTTCAAACCGTTGGGGTAACCGGCTTCCTTCATGAGGGCCTTAGCTTTTTCGGGATCGAAGGTATACTGCGGCTGTATGCTCTCATCGTATCCCATCATTCCCGGAGGCAGCACACCGGTGGCGGGCAGTGCTCTGCCGTTCCTCACCATGTCGATGAGGCCTTTACGGTCGATAGCATAGTTGAAAGCCTGGCGGAGAGCCTTGTTACCCTTAAAGGGGGCCTTTGTGAGGTTGAATCCATAGTAGTAGGTACCCAGCATTGCACGTTCCTGGAAACCTTCCTTCGTTTTAGCCTCCGCATAGTATGGATCATCAACTTCTTCGATCTGGTCAAAGTTACCCAGGCCAAACTCTGTCCATTCCATGGCAAGGTCTGTTACAATCCTGAATTCCAGGCCATCCAGATATGGCAATTGATTGCCATCCTTGTCTTTCTTCCAGTAATCTTCGTTTTTGGAAAGAACAATCTTATCATCCTGGACCCACTGTTCAAACTTGAAAGGACCGGTTCCTACGGGATGGAAGTTGAACTGCTCTTTACCGTATTTTTCCACATCCTCCTTGGGAAGAACGTTAAAGGTGTTGTAAGCGAGAATGCTCAGGAAAGGTGCAAATGGATAATCTATTTCAATCTTCAGGGTGTAATCGTCGACCTTGGAAATACCTGCGATATGGTCGGTCTTACCATCCTGGTAATCTTTGTATCCTTTTATCATATCCAGGAAATATGCCCTGGGCGATTTAGTTTCCGGACTTAAGATGTAATTAAATGTCCATACCCAGTCGTCAGCTTTTACCTCACGGCCGCCATTGGCGGTAGGCTTGCCTTCAATGGTTTTATGGAAATGTACGCCTTTTCTGAGATGGAACGTGTATGTCTTCTTATCCGGAGAGATATCCCACGACTCGGCCAGCAATGGCTGTACATTACCGTCCTTATCGTAATCCACCAGGGTCTCGAATATCTGGTATATTATCCTTGAAGAAGATGTATCTGTAGCAAATACAGGGTCAAGCTTTGGAGGATTGGACATTATCGCCATTCGCAGTATATTCTTGGGTGCTTCTGCCGCAGGCTGTTGTGATGGTTGCTGCTGTTGCTGTTCACTGCCGCTCTGCTGTGCAGGTTTTTGACCGCAGCCAGCAAGAGTCGTCACTACAAGTAAAAGCACTACTAATAACACAAGGCTTTTTTTGAACATCAAATCCCCTCCCGAAAAATATAATTAGATAAAAAATGTTGGAAAAAATACTTAACTCATTTCTTATCTATTTAGATCCCCCCTTTCAAAGTTGCAAAAAATTAAATATTTTCGTCTTATCTCTTTAAATGTAAATCTAAATTTAATTAGACATTTAAATATTCGATAATAAATTTAAAAATCCTTCTATTGTGAGCTTACATTTTAATAAATTTAGATATTTTTTCATAATTGTATAATTATTCAGTTCTTTTAACGATTTACATCGTTAAAAAGTTGTTTTGTTTCCTGGTATTTTTTATCGGAACATACTTATTAAATATCCCGTTCTTTTCTTTGACTGTATACTTATTCCGGTTTATATATTGCAACCCCCCTCACATAATATTTATATTACATGAGGGGGGTTTAATTGCTATTTCAAAAATTTTTAGTTCATCCAAGCAGTTTTTTCAATATGTCGTTGACCATTTGCGGATTTGCCTTTCCTTTTGTTTCCTTCATCATCTGGCCTACCAGAAATCCCATGGCTTTTTCCTTGCCGTTTTTATAGTCCTGGACTGATTTTGGATTTTCTTCAATAACCTTTTGGGCTATTTTTTCAAGTTCAGATTCATCAGATATCTGCACAAGCCCTTTTTCTTTGACTATAGCCTCCGGGTCCTTTCCGGTTTCAAACATATCTCTAAAGACCTCTTTGGCTATTTTGCCGCTGATGGTGCCTTTATCTATCATGGAAAGCATACCGGCCAGTTGTTCCGGTCTGAACTTAATTTGTTCCACTTCCATTCCCTTTTCATTCATGAGGCCCATCATTTCCACCATTACCCAGTTGCTGACGGTTTTGGGGTCATGGTAGTGGGCGATACATTCCTCATAAAAGTCAGATAAAGCCTTGGAAGAAGTGATGACGCCGGCATCGTAAGCAGGAAGCCCAAAATCCTTCATATACCGTTCCTTTCGAGTATCGGGCAGTTCCGGAAGATTTGCCTTTATTTCCCTTATCCAGTCTCTGTCAATGACCATTGGCACCAGGTCCGGGTCGGGAAAATAACGGTAATCATGGGCTTCTTCCTTGCTCCTCATGGATACCGTTATGCCTCTTGCTTCATCCCACCTCCGGGTTTCCTGCACTAAAGAGCCACCATCTTCCAGCACTTCCCTCTGCCTTTTTTCTTCATATTCCAGGCTGCGCCTTACGGCTTTAAAAGAACCCAGGTTTTTAATCTCTATTTTGGTGCCAAATTTTTCAGAACCCTCGGGTCTTATGGATATATTCACATCACACCTGAGGGATCCTTCCTCCATCTTGCAGTCGGAAACCTCGATGTACTGCAGGATGGATTTCAATTTATTGAGGTAAAGCCACGCCTCTTCCGGCGAGCGCATATCCGGTTCCGATACAATTTCTATAAGAGGCACTCCGGTGCGGTTCAAATCCACCAGAGAATAGCCCTTGCCCTCTTCATGGACCAGCTTGCCTGCATCCTCTTCCAGATGCACTCTGGTAATTCCGATGCGGCGGGTCTTTCCACCGGCTTCTATTTCAATATATCCTTTTTTTGCCAGAGGTAAATCGTACTGGGAAATCTGATATGCTTTGGGTAAATCTGGATAAAAATAATTCTTCCGGTCGAACTTGGAAAAGTCAGCTATTTCACAGTTTAAAGCAAGTCCCGCCTTTATGGCATACTCTACCGCCTTTTTATTTGCCACCGGAAGCACTCCGGGCATTCCAAGGCAAATGGGACAGCAGTGGGTATTGGGATCCCCGCCGAATTCCGTAGAACATCCGCAAAACACCTTGGACTTCGTAAAAAGCTCCACATGCACTTCAAGTCCTATGATCGTTTCGTAGTTCATGTCATCACCTCCAATTATATGCCGGGTTTATTTTTATGAAAATCGGTGGCCTGTTCGAAAGCATATGCGGCCCGCAGTATTGTGGGTTCATCAAAGGGCTTGCCAATGATCTGAAGGCCTATAGGCATTCCCTGCGAAAAGCCGCAGGGCAGGGATATGCCCGGGAGACCGGCCATGTTCACCGGTATGGTGCATACATCGTTCATATACATCTTTAAAGGATCATCGGTATTTTCCCCTATTTTAAAGGCTATCGTAGGTGCTATGGGTACCAGTATAAAATCATATTTCTTAAAGGCTTCATCAAAATCTCTTTTTACTAAAGTCCTTACCTTTTGAGCCTTGAGATAATATGCATCATAGTAGCCCGAACTCAAAGCATAGGTGCCCAGCATGATGCGTCGCTTTACCTCGGCTCCGAATCCCTCACTGCGGGTCTTTTTATAAAGGTCGATGAGGTCATCGTAGTCTTTTGCCCGGACACCGTAGCGGATACCGTCATAGCGGGCAAGGTTGGAACTGGCTTCGGCTGGAGCGATGATGTAATAAGCCCAGAGGGCGTACTCGGTGTGGGGCAGGGAAATCTCCTCAAAGGAAGCCCCCATCTTTTCGAAGATTTTGGCTGCCTCCAGAACTGCTTCACGAATCTCTGCATCAATTCCCTCACCCATATATTCTTTGGGGATGCCTATCTTCATACCCGTTACATCGGGCTTCAGGCTTTCGGTATAATCTGGTACCGGTATGTCTGCCGATGTAGAATCCAGTTTATCATGTCCCGCAATGGCATTTAACACAAGGGCACAATCGGTGACATCTTTCGTAATAGGGCCAATCTGATCCAGGGATGAGGCGTATGCTACAAGGCCAAAGCGAGAAACTCTGCCGTATGTGGGTTTCATCCCCACCACACCGCAGTATCCTGCAGGCTGACGTATGGACCCACCAGTATCGGAACCTATGGCAAAAATGCACTCATCCGCAGCCACCGCCGCTGCGGAACCACCGGAAGACCCTCCAGGCACCCGACTCGTGTCCCAGGGATTTCTGGTGGCAAAAAAAGCAGAGTTCTCGGTGGAGGACCCCATGGCAAATTCGTCCATGTTGGTCTTGCCCAGGAACACTACATCCCCGGTTTTTAGCCTTGCCGAAACGGTGGCATCGTAGGGCGGTATGAAATTTGCAAGGATTTTTGATGAACAGGTGGTCTTTAAATCCTTTGTACAGATATTGTCTTTTATGGCTGCCGGAATTCCGGTAAGGGGATTTGAAAAATCACCCTTTTTATCTACCTCGCGGCTCTTTAGCAGAGCTCTTTCCTCATCAAGGGTTATATAAGCCTTTATTTTATCGTCTACATTTTTTATCCTTTCAAAGAGCGCTTTTGTGAGCTCTTCCGAAGAAATTTCTTTTTTCTTCAAAAGCTCATGGGATTCATGGATGGTGAGCTTATGTAGTTCCAAAACCTTAACCTCCAATCTGCAAAGTTATTCCTCAATAATCCTGGGCACTCTGAAGAAGTTTTCATCCCTGTCGGGAGCATTTTTTAATGTTTCTTTCAGCGGAAGGCTTTCCCAAATTCTGTCTTCCCGGAAAACATTTTTAATGGGTATCACGTGGGCGGTGGGCTGCACTTGGCTGGTATCAAGTTCGTTGAGTTTCTCCATGTAATCCAGGATGGAATTCAATTTCTCCGTCATTTCGGCTTTTTCTTCTTCTGAAAGATAAAGCCTTGCAAGATTTGCCACATGCTCCACTGTTTCTTTTGTGATTCTCATGCTTTCACCTCTTTTAGCTATAATCTATACCGCCTGGCCTCGATATATTTTTTATCGAGGTCTTCCCGGTAATTTTCAGCTTCGGGATTGAAACTGTTTATGGCAACACCGGTTTTACCGGAGCTATGGATGTATTCCCCGTTTCCTATATAAATGCCTATATGAGAAGGACCCGGTGCATAAGTGCTGAAAAACACCGCATCACCTTTTTCAAGGTCTTCGCGCTTTTCTATTACCTCTCCCACCTCGAACTGCTGGTCCGCATCCCGGGGTAGCTTGTATCCGTTCATTAAAAAGAGTGTTTGTACAAAACCCGAACAGTCAAAACCGTAAGGGGTGGTGCCTCCCCAGAAATAGGGCAGGCCTATAAATCTTTTGCCGGTTTCGATAATGTTGTCATAGCTTCCCTTCGGAATTTCGCCGAAAGATGATATCACAAATCCCGCATTTTTGGACAGCAAACCTGCCTGTCCACCGGGTAAAGCCACAATATAATATCCGGCATTTTCCCCGACAAGTCTTAGCATGGTAGCCATCACCGCTCCGTTTATTGCTCTATAGTCCGTGACAGACAGGATCGGCGAAAAGCTTTCGGTAACCAGCACATGAGGGCTTTCCAGCCATTTGTGCCACTTCCGCTCATCCACCGCGTCCACATCCTTGGAGTGAATCCAGCCCTTGTATTCGTCAGACATTTCTATGTAATACCAGCTATCTTCTTCTTTAAGAATCCTGACGGGCTCCGAAAGCCTGGCCTGGGTAACCACACTTTCTCCCAGAATCTTATAGGGTTTTTCTCCCAGGTTGCAGAATTCCGGTTTTATAAATCCAAATTCCGCCCTGACCACTCTTCGACCCCCTTCTACTTTTAACTTTTATAATTTTATCATTTTGCGGCATTTTATACAACTGCGTGGAAAGATTATAGCAAGGAAAGATTATATGGAAAGGCTGATTTTTAAATCCTACAATGGATTGGATTCTCATGTTAGAATGATATTGAAATAGTAGGGAAAATATAGTTATAATAATATCAAATTAACAAAAATGATTTAGCAAGGAGCTGAAATAAGTTGACGAGAGTTTTTTCCGGAGTACAACCCACAGGCGATATTCATATAGGGAATTACCTGGGTGCTATGAAGCACTTTGTAGAACTACAGGATGAACATGAATGTTTTTTCTGCGTGGTGGACTTACATGCATTGACAGTCCCCCAGGATCCCGATGTCTTAAAGCAGAAAATAATAGAACTGACCGGCATTTATCTTGCTATAGGCCTTGACCCCAAAAGACCGTACTTTTTGCTCAATCCTATGTGCCTGCCCACAGTGAACTTGCATGGCTTTTGCAGTGCATCACATATTTTGGGGAATTAAATAGGATGACGCAATTCAAAGATAAAAGTGAAGGCAAGGAAAATGTATCTTGCGGCCTTTTTACCTATCCTACCCTCATGGCGGCGGACATATGCTCTATGACACCAACTATGTGCCCGTAGGCGCCGACCAGAAACAGCATCTGGAACTGACCAGAGATATCGCCCAGAGGTTCAACAACAGGTTTGGAGAAACTTTCGTGGTGCCTGAAGCCCTCATAAGCAATGTAGGCGCAAGGATTATGTCCCTCACTTACCCGGAAAAAAAAGATGAGCAAGAGTGCAGAAGATGAAATGGGGCGCATTTTACTTTTGGATACGCCGGAATTGGTAAAAAAGAAGATAATGAGGGCCGTTACCGATTCGGAAAGCAAAATATATTATGACCCTGATAAAAAGCCGGGTATAAGCAACCTTCTTACCCTCATGAGCGTCCAGACAGGTAAAAGTATTGAAGAAACTGTAAGAGAGTATGATGGGAAGGGTTACGGACAACTGAAAAAAGACCTGGTAGAAATCACGACAAATACTTTAAAACAAATACAGGATAAATATTATGGATTGTCCAGAGATGAGATTAAAAGGGTCCTTGCCGAGGGAGCTCAAAGGGCTGAGGCTATCGCTGCAAGGACTTTAAGAAAGGTTCAGGAAAAGATAGGTCTTCGCTTTTAATGCAATGATACACTTCGGTCATGCAAGGCATATCTTTACTATTTCCGCTAATTCGATGCTATCGGGTTTTACCTTGCACCTGTAAGCGAAAATATCCACCCCCGCCCGGGCGGCTGCTCTCAAAGCCTTTCCGAAGTCCTGGTCCATGGCATCGTTCGGGGAAAAAAATTTCGCATCCTCCCGCTGTATGACAAAAAATACGCCCGCTCCGAAGCCCTCTCGCTTTGCCTCTATAAGTTCCAGGAGGTGCTTTGTTCCCCTTTCAGTAGGGGCATCCGGAAAGCGGGCAATACTTTTTTCCACCAGGGTTACCCCTTTAATTCCATATAATATTTTATACCGCCTTTTTCTGCCTTATCATGAGTACCTTCCTTTTCTATTTCTACCGGAACTTTATTACTTGTACCAAGGCCTATGTCAAATCTACTTTTTTTAAATGTTACCCTCGGATCTCACAAAATCATATTCAAACAATTTATCGATGTCCTTTTTATTATGTTCAAATGTATTGATGCCTTGTTCTAAAAAAGCTTTCACCAGTTTATTCGGCAGTAAGGAATCTATTGAGACAAGCTTGCCGTCTTTATAAGCCATGATGATATCATATTTAAACTTTCTGAGAGGATTTTCCAATTCTCTCAATATTACCACAGTCCCCGGTGTTAGAAGCTCTTTTAACCTGCCGCTGTTGGGAACATGGACTTTGATGCTTTCTCCCTTAAGATTCACTTTAGCCACAAATCTGTTGAGCCTTTGTTCAAAAATAGCATGAACTTTTTTCCCAGGAATTATCATGAAATCAGCACTCCTGTTTTGATACAATAATTTTAATATTAATTACCGCCTCCTGTTTCCAGCTCAAGAGCAAAAGCCTCACTAAACGGGTGCTTTCGGCCATCTCCGGCAGTGGAATTGGCTTCTACGCCAAAATTATTCTTACGATAGAAAAAACCAGGAGCCTCTCCCGCCGGCGGTGGTCCTTATGAAATACGTGCGGTTGGGATTCACCATTATCTCAAAAGGGAAACCGAAGGCCGTCGGTTTTCCGTATATATCCAGCACATCCATGTCTCTTACATCGGGATAGGTTGTAAAAAATTTCTGGAGTATTTTTCCAAAAGGCTTTGCCAGTAAGTTTGCCGCAAGAAAAGCCAGTATTATATTTAGCAAAGATATATGATGAAAAAATATTAAAACCAGGATAAACACCAGGGAGAACAGGAAACTTGCGGCAGCCATGGATGTGCCGCAACGGGGATGTACAGCAAGATATGTTTCACCCCGGGCCATTCTGTAGTGACCCTCTCTGGCGGCATCCAGCACCTCATAAGGTGACGGTAGGTCAGGACCGGATATAGAAAAACCGTTGGAATACGCAAGACCCCCTATCCTCAATGGCCTGCCGTAGCGCTGTTCCAGGATATTTACCGTGGCATGCTCGAGACTATGGTTTTTCCTGATCCTTTTATCGGCAGCAATCTTCATTATCTGCCACGGGATTGTAAAAACGTTATAAAAGGAATTAAAAATAAGAACATAAGGGAGTAAAAATAAAATTCCTATACCAAAAAACACCATTACCGGAACAATAAGATATGGAAATATTACCAGTAGCATGACCAATAACAACAAAAAAGGCATAAATTTATCACCGTCTTTTATTTCATTTACAATTATAATTATAGCAGATTAACAATAGGATATAAATATACCTTGCTTTATATGATTATAGTAAAAAGCAGTGGAATATCATCCCAATTTAGTTTATAATTATTATAAGTTGAGAAAAATAACATAAGGGGGGAGAATCAAATGCTTATCAGGGGAATCATGGTTAAAAAGCAGGATGTGTCTTTCTTATCACAAGATGACACATTAAAGCAGGCTCTCACACGGTTGGAAGAAAAGGGTTATACTACTTTCCCCGTCCTTGACGGCAATAAATTTTCAGGTATCATAACCCGCAGAAAAATATTTGAGACCTTCTTTAAGGGAAACTTCTCCGATAGGGAAGAATTTTTGAACACCATGAGGGTCAAAGATATACAAAGGTACCCTTGCCCGCTTAACTTCCCTTATTGTAGAAAATGATGCTAATATAGTGGGCATGGCCACCTTTGACGCCGAAGTCATGAACCTCAAGTTTGTGGAATTGAAAGTGGATACCGGCAACATAAACGAGCTTAGAGAAAATCTAATGAAAAACGGATTTAAAGTGTGGGAAGGATAAATATGAAAGTAGTAACAGTAAAGTAATACTTAACGGAGGTAAGATTCCATGGAAACTTTTGACCTTATTAAACAGAGGCACAGTGTACGCTCTTATAAATCATACCCGGTGGAACAGGAGAAAATTGATAAAATTCTAGAAGCGGCAAGGTTAGCTCCTACTGCGGCAAACAGACAGGCTTTTAAAATCATGGTGATCCACACTGCCGGCAAGGAAGAGGAACTAAAAAAAATCTATAATAGAGACTGGTTTGTAAAAGCCCCTGTAATCATAGGGATTTTCTCCATTCCTGATAAAGCCTGGGTGAGAAGCGACGGCAAAAATTACGGTGATATCGATGCGGCTATCGTCATGGACCACATCATCCTGGCAGCTACCGACCTGGGCCTTGGAACTTGCTGGATAGGGGCATTTAACCCTATTGCCGTAAAAGAAGTTCTAAAACCGGAACCGGGATTAGAACCCATAGCCTTTACTCCCATAGGATATGCCGAAACCCACGAGTTTAAGAAGATAAGGAAAAACATGGATGAGCTTGTAATTATGAAATAAGAACGGTACGGCTTCACTAAACGGTGCTTTTGGCCATCTCCCGACAGAGGTTCCAATCTTTACACCGAAATTATTCTTATTTAAATTAATGGCGCTTGAAAGGTCTCATCTTAATCGTTGGCCTTCAAGCGCTTTTAAAATTAGCAAAGTCAATATAAAATCCTGGCAGAGAGCCATTATTTTAATTACTTTTTAAATTTTTCCGACAGGGGTATACCACCCAAACCTATGTTATCAGGATTGTTTTCTCTAATGATTTTCAAAAATTCTTCTGCTATCATATTATAGTATTTCCCCTGCCGGTATTCCCGCCGAGCTACGATAATATCCGGCTGATAACCTTTTTCGTAGATTATTTTTATCTTTTGAGGGATTTCCACAAAAGAACCTAACTCACTAAAATTCTCATCATAAAATACGAAGGTGGGTATTCTGGGTTTCCCTTCATATCTATATTTTTCAAGGAAATCCTCATGACCTTCCCTGGGAAGAATGGCGTATTTTATGTTCTTGTTTTCTTCGGCCATCTTTACGAGCGCCGGAACACTCACGACACAATCAGGACACCAGGTTTCCGCAAAAATCAGCACATTTATTTCCCTACCTATGCTCTTTATCCGCCCTTTTATGTCCTCTGAAAAATGAAGGTTATTATAGATTTCATGAAGTTTTAAATATGATTTTTCATCGGCGCCTTTTAAAAAATCACTATATATTACCCCTTTTTCAAACATTTCCTGAACATCCATCATGAATTCATCCTTCCTATTTCTTTTAAAATCATTATAATGTTTCTTAAAATAATTATATCATCCCTCAATAAAGCTTCCAAATACTTTTTTTCAATAATAATAGTTTCATTAAAGTTAAGCTTTTTCTCTTTTTGTTGACACCACAAAGAATCGGTGATATCATTATGATATCTAAATAATGGGGGTGGTGTATTTGCCCGATGTCTTAATTAGAAAAGTTCCTGAAGAAATCTTAAACAAACTTAAGGATAGAGCCAAATCCAAAAACACTTCCCTTCAGAAAGAAATTCTTTCGGTCCTGGAAGAAGCCGCAAATTACGATATCAATGAAACGGTGCGGGTATCTGAAAATATCAGAAAAAAACTGTCTTCCGAAAAGTTTTTTTCGAACTCTGTCGATCTAATCCGTGAGGATAGAGAGCGATGAAATATTATGTTATAGATAGTAGTGTTGTGATAAAATGGTATATTCCAGAAATTTTTTCTGAAAAAGCAGTAAACATATTATATCAGATACAGCAGGGACGCTTTAAGTTAATGGCGCCGGAACTCATCTTATCGGAGATAGGCAACGTATTATGGAAAAAAACAATAACAAATGAGATTTCATTTGACATGGCAAAAAAGATTATAGAAAATATAATCAAAACAAATCCGGTTAAAATCGTAAGTTCAAAAGACCTTATATCGTCTGCTTTTACAGTTGCTCATAATACAAAAAGGACAGTATATGACAGCATGTATCTTGCTCTGGCGTTAAAAGGGCGTACCCAACTTATCTCTGCTGATGAAAGACTTGTAAACTCATTAAAAGGCAGCCCTTTTGAAGAAAATATTTGTTTATTACAGTCTTTTAACGGTTAAGTTGATATTCTTGTGAATGGGGATAAAAATGGAGACTCGATTTGAAATACCTTCTTTCATAAAGGAAATCTGCAAAAAGCTAAATTCTGCAGGATTTAAAGCCTACGTGGTGGGTGGAGCACTGCGGGATATGCTGTTGGGTCGTGAAAACCCGGATTTTGACATCGCCACCAGTGCTCTGCCTCATGAGATAGCATCCGTTTTCCCCGATGCGATACCTTACGGAGATTTCGGGACTATGATGGTGTTGCGGAAAAAGAGTGACAGCGTCATTGAAACCAAAAATCAGGAATTGCAGAACCGCAAGGGCATCGAACCCGGGTACAAAAACCGCAAAAATCTAATCAAAATCGAGATTACCCCTTTCAGGAACGATGCTCCCGGCCGAAAGCCGGATTATGCTTTCGGCGGCACCATTTATACCGATCTGGCTCGCCGGGATTTTACCATAAATTCCATGGCCTACGACCCCGTTTCTGGGGAATTTTTAGATCCCTTCGACGGTCGGAAAGATTTACAATCTGGCATCATAAAATGCACGGGTTCCACCAGAAGAATCTGGGAGGACCCCCTGCGGGCCATGAGAGCCGCCCGCTTCCAGGCTCAGCTGGGGTTTTCCATCGATGCTTCCACCCTTTACGCGCTAAGAGCCGGGGCTCCCGGGCTCGCCGATATTTCCCGGGAAAGAATCCGGGACGAGTTATCCAAACTCATAACCGGAGACCATGCCTTTAATGGCCTTGTAACCCTCGTCGTAACAGGACTCATGGAACACATCATCCCTGAGCTCATGGAAGGCATGGGCATGATGCACTTCAACAAGCCGGTGGATGTGCTGGAACACAATCTCATAGCCTGCAGGATAATAAGGAATACGTTGCCCTTACGCCTTGCCGCCCTGCTCCACGATGTGGCAAAACCCCGCACTGCCATCCGGGGTGAAAAGGGGCTGGAATTCCCAAAACATCACATAAGCTCGGCTCAACTGGCCAATGAAATATTGGCAAATCTCCGTTTTGACAAAAAGATTATCAAAAAAGTGGTGCTTTTAATTAAGCACCACATGTTTCATTACACTCCCGACACCCCCATAGCCGATGCCCGCCGTCTCATATCAAAAGTAGGATGGGAAAACATCTACGACCTCATAGATTTAAGAGTGGCTGACAGGATAGCCAGCGGTTTTGAAGTGGCTGTGGGAAAAGGGCTTCGTAAACTTATAGAAGACCTGGAAATATTAAAAGATGAACACAGTGATTATAAAATAAAGGATCTGAATGTTACAGGCGAAGATATTATCAAAGAACTGGGCATCTCTCCGGGGCCGAAGGTGGGAGACATTTTAGAAAAACTACTGGAAGAAGTTATAAAAAATCCAACATTGAATAAAAAAAACACATTACTTTCTATGATAAAAGAGTGGCTATAACCCCATTTTCTTATAACAGGTCGCCATCATAATGCGAAAACTTTTTCTATAGAGTTCCTATTCCCTCAAACCATGAAGGCAATAGGAATTTTTTATTTTGTTGAAAGCTTTTGGAAGTTAGGGCATCTCCTGGAGCGCTCCACTTTGGGCCATGGTGTTATACCGGTCCATTCTTTTTATACTTTTTAAATTCTACTTATTTCGTCAAAATCCTTTTTATAAAAAAATTTTTGTATTAAACTTGATGGTAATTCTAACATTTCTATTGTATTTTCCCTATATCTTTACGGTAATGCATATCTTCAAAACTTATCTTCGATATAGCATTGTAAGCTTCCTGCCGGGCTTTGTCTTCTGTGTCCCCCAGAGCGGTAACACCCAGGACCCGTCCGCCGGCAGTAATGATCTTACCGTTTTTTTCTGCCGTGCCTGCATGAAATACCAGCGCTCCCTCTGCTTCCGCCTCCGATAGGCCTTCTATGACCTTGCCCTTTTCATATGGACCGGGATATCCTCCTGATGCCAGCACCACGCATACAGCTTTTTCTTCTTTCCACTCTATCATCACCTTTTCAAGGTTGCCGTCAATGCAGGCTTCCATTATATCAATAAGATCTGTCTTTAATCTCGGAAGTACCACCTGAGTTTCCGGGTCCCCGAACCGGCAGTTGTACTCCAGTACTCTGGGCCCTTTTTTTGTGAGCATGAGGCCTGTATAAAGCACTCCTTTAAAAGGTATGCCTTCGGCCGCCATAGCCTCAACGGTTTTCTGGATAATCTCCTTTTCCACCACTTCGGCCAGTTCCATGCTGTAAGCCGGTGCCGGGGAAATGGCCCCCATACCTCCGGTATTAGGCCCCTCATCGTTATCAAAGACTCGCTTGTGGTCGCGGCTTGATACCATGGGTACGGCAATCTTTCCATCACAAAAGGATAAGACAGTAACTTCGGGTCCTTCCAGATACTCTTCGATAACCACCCTTGCTCCTGCTTTGCCGAAAATCCTTTGTTCCATTATGGATTTTACTGCCGATACGGCTGCATCCTTATCTTTTGCCACCACAACACCCTTGCCGGCCGCCAGTCCTTCAGCCTTGACCACCATGGGAGCGTCTATGCTATCTATATAATTTATGGCATCTATAGAATTGTCAAATACCCTGAAAGCAGCGGTGGGAATATTATATTTTTCCATGAGGTTTTTGGCAAAAACCTTGCTGCCCTCTATTTGGGACGCTGCTTTATTTGGACCAAAGGCCTTCAGCCCCCTAGCTTCAAATTCATCCACTATACCTTCTACCAGAGGAGCTTCGGGACCTACCACCGTCAGGTCAATGCTCTTTTTTTCCGCAAAATCAGCCAGGGCTTTAATGTCTTCTGCAGATATATCCACACACCGGGCTATTTTTTTAATACCTGCATTGCCCGGGGTGCAGAAAATCTCCTCTACCCTGGGGCTTTGGGCTATCTTCCACACCAGTGCATGTTCCCGGCCTCCGCCGCCTACGACCATAACTTTCATCATAAATCACCTCTCAATGCCTGAAGTGGCGCACACCGGTAAACACCATGGCGATACCGTGTTCGTCAGCAGCCTTTATGGAATCCTCATCCCTCAAAGAACCTCCGGGCTGGATGATGGCGGTGATGCCTGCAGCGGCTGCCGCCTCCACCACATCGGAGAAGGGGAAGAATGCATCGGAGGCCAGCACGGCTCCCCTGGCCTTATCCCCGGCATGGGCAATGCTCTGCTCTGTGGGCCATATTCGATTTACCTGTCCGGCGCCGATTCCGACGGTAACAAGGTTCTTTGCCAGCACAATGGCATTGGATTTTACGTGTTTTACCACTTTCCATCCGAAGAGCAGATCTACCATTTCTTTGTCTGAAGGCACCCTTTTAGTGACGACTCTTAAATCTTTTTCATCAAAATCATGTACATCTGCATCCTGCACCAGCAGGCCTCCGGAAACCCTTTTCATATCCCACGCTGCTCGGGCTCCAGGTGATATAGTTTCAGGTGATACATCGATTTGCAGCAGCCTGAGATTCTTTTTTATCTTCAATACTTCCAGGGCATCCGGTTCAAAGGCCGGTGCTATGACGATTTCCAAAAATATTTTTACCAGTTCTTCGGCGGTAGCCCTGTCTACAGGCCGGTTGAGGGCCACAATGCCGCCGAAAATTGAAACGGGGTCTGCGGCATAGGCCTTGAGATATGCTTCATGGATGTCTTTACCACAGGCCACACCGCATGGATTCGTGTGCTTTACACCCACCGCGGCGGGCATATCGAATTCCAGCACCGCCCTAAAAGCTGCATCCGCATCATTTATATTATTAAAGGAAAGTTCCTTGCCATGAAGCTGTGTTGCCCCGGCTATGGTGCCCGGAATCTTTCCGACTTCTCTGTAAAAGGCTGCTTTCTGGTGAGGATTTTCTCCGTATCTCAGGTCCTGGGCCTTTTCAAAAGCCAGAGTAAGATTCTCGGGAAATCCGCTTTCCGTAGCCTTCACCGTTTCACCGGAGGCTGTATCAGGTGCGCTTTGCTTTATATCTTCACTTACAACTTCTCTCAGATAACCGGAGATCAGGGCATCATAGTGCGCTGTATGTTCAAAGACCTTCAGTGCCAGCATCCTTCGGTAGCTTAAATCCACATCTCCCTCTTTCTTCAAACGGTCTATCACTTTGGAATAGTCCTGGGGATCGCAAATCACTACAACATCCTGGTGGTTTTTTGCGGCCGAGCGCAGCATGGATGGTCCGCCTATGTCGATGTTTTCTATGGCCTCTTCAAAAGTCACGCCGGGCTTTTGAATGGTCTCTTTAAAAGGATACAGGTTTATAGCCACCAGGTCGATGGGTTCAATGCCCAGCTTCTTAATCTGTTCCATATGCTCCAGGTTTTGGCGAAGGGCCAGAAGCCCGCCGTGAATCCTGGGGTGGAGGGTTTTCACCCGCCCGTCCAGTATCTCGGGAAAGCCGGTGACATCTGATACTGCGGTCACTTTTATGCCTGCCTCCTGCAATGCCCTGGCAGTACCCCCTGTAGAGATAATCTCCACTCCCATATCATAAAGGCCTCTGGCAAAATCTATAAGTCCAGTCTTGTCGGAAACGCTGATGAGTGCCCGCTTAATCATTAAAATTCCTCCTTTTACTTTTTATTATTACTCGTCTGCCCCGGATTTCCAAACGGCCCTCGGCGTAAAGCTTTATGGCCTCGGGGTAAATTTTGTGTTCCTCCTTCAAGACCCTGGCCGCCAGGGTGTCTGGAGTGTCATCATCTTCGACGGCTACTGCTCTTTGAAGAATGATGGGCCCGGTATCGGTGCCCTCATCCACAAAGTGCACCGTTACGCCTGTTATTTTTGCACCGTAGTTTAAAACAGCTTCATGCACCTTTTCGCCGTAAAAGCCCTTACCGCAAAAAGACGGTATTAGTGCCGGATGAATATTCATTATTCTGTTCGGAAATGCTCTTACAAAGTGGGGAGAAAGGACTTTTATAAATCCTGCCAGCACTACAAGTTCCACATGGTGCCGCCTTAATAACTCTATCATCTCATCCTCATATTTTTCCTGGGAGTCAAAATCTTTCCTTTTTACCACATAAGCAGGAATACGATGCTTTTTAGCTCTTTCCAGAGCATAGGCACCTTCTTTGCTGGAAATTACAACCGCGATTTCGGCCGGAAGATACCCCGACTCTATATGATCTATGATGGACTGCAGATTAGTGCCACCCCCTGAAACTAGAACACCGAGCTTGAGTGCCGGCAAAATACCACCCCGCCTTTTCCGGCGGTAACCCTTCCGATGATCATGGCCTTTGTATCTTCTGACAGCCCGCCGTTATTATTATTTTTATTATTTATTACATTTAGAATATCATTTGCCTGATTTTCAGGAGCTACTATTACGTATCCGATGCCCATGTTAAATGTCCTGTACATCTCCTCATCCTCAACATTTCCCGCCTTCTGAATTATATGGAAAATAGGCGGCACCTCCCAGGCACCCTTATGTATTTCAAATTCCAGTCCTTCGGGCAATATCCTCGGGAGATTTTCCACAAGGCCTCCCCCCGTTATATGGGCCATGCCGCGAATCTCAAGATGGGCGAGCTCCCGAACCGTTTTGACGTATATTCTGGTGGGCAGCAGCATTTCTTCTCCCAGGGTTTTGCCCAGCTCTTCTATGTATTTGGTAAGAGAATATCCAGCCTTCTCCAACAGGACCTTTCTTGCGAGGGAGTATCCGTTGCTGTGAAGCCCTGAGGAAGTGAGACCAATAACCACGTCGCCTTCCCGAATACGGGACCCGTCTATGAGGTTAGCCTTATCCACAACTCCCACGGCAAAACCCGCCAGGTCATATTCCTCTTCATCATACAAGCCCGGCATTTCTGCAGTCTCCCCGCCTATGAGGGCACACCCCGCCTGCCTGCAACCCTCGGCAACACCCTTTACAATTTCCGCTACTTTTTCAGGAATTAGTTTCCCTAATGCGACATAATCAAGGAAAAACAGGGGCTCCGCACCATGGACCAGGATATCGTTGACACACATGGCAACACAATCTATCCCCACGGTATCGTGCTTATCCATGGCAAAGGCTATCTTGAGCTTTGTCCCTACGCCATCAGTACCGGAAACCAGCACCGGTTCCCGGTATTTTTTTATATCCAACTGGAAAAATCCTCCAAACCCGCCTATATTCCCCAGCACCCCTGGCCGGAAGGTGGATTTCACATGGGTCTTCATGAGCTCCACGGCCCTATTGCCAGCATCCACATCCACCCCGGCATCTTTATATGACATTGTATCTGTCATAATATCTCCCCTATCTTTTTTTACTCATGATTAAATAGACCGCTGCAGCCAACCAGCATCATAGAACTGCCGCATCTACTATACGCCCATCCTTGATATAGAAGTTATAGATGTTTTTGGCGAAGCGCATTGTGTAGCCCATTAGAAGCTCTTAGCGAAGCGAAGGAAAAGCAGTTCCATATGTTTGAGCGAGCCCAGCGAGCGAGTTTGGAACTGCCCGCAGCGAGCTTAGAGCTTCTTATGGGCGGAACTTTAAGCGAGGTAAAAACATCTATAGCTATCTTTTCTCAAAGAGATACTTCTTGCCTTCCTGCGGCACTTCCATGGGGTACGTACCGCAAAAACATCCAGTGCAGAATTTTGCCGCAGGAAGACCGGTAGACTTCAGCAGTCCTTCCAGGCTTAAGTAACCCAGGCTGTCGGCGCCAATAAATTTTCTTATTTCTTCCACCTGCTGCCTGGCGCCGATGAGCTCCTTCTGGGTGGAAGTATCTATGCCAAAATAGCAGGAATACTTTATGGGCGGGGAACTTATTCTCACATGTACCTCTTTTGCCCCGGCATCTTTGAGCATTTTTACTATCTGCCCGCTGGTGGTGCCCCTCACGATGGAGTCATCTACCATAACGAGGCGTTTGCCTTTTATTACTTCTTTCATGGCATTGAGCTTGAGTTTTACTCCCAGCACTCGGGATTCCTGGCTGGGTTGTATGAAGGTCCTGCCGATATACCTGTTTTTTATAAGGCCGATGCCGAAGGGAATTCCTGAGGTCTCGGCATATCCCATGGCTGAAACCGTGCCGGAATCGGGGACTCCTATAACCAGATCTGCATCGGCGGGATGTTCCAGCGCCAGCTGCCTGCCGGCCTCCCACCGGGACATATGAATATTCATACCGTCGATGGTGCTGTCAGGCCTGGCAAAATATACAAATTCAAAGATGCAGAGGGAAGAGCCGGGTTCATTTTTTGTCATGACGCTTCTTACGCCATCTTTATTTATTATAACTATTTCTCCCGGCTCTATGTCCCTTATAAATTCCGCCCCGACGGTATCAAGAGCGCAGGTCTCCGAAGCCAGCACATGGGAACCGTTATATTTCCCGAGGCATAAAGGCCTTATTCCTTTTGGATCCCTTATACCGATGAGGCTGTCTTCGGTCATTATGATCAGGGCATAGGATCCCTTTATTTTTTTCATACACGACCTGGCGGCTTTGACAATATCTCCGGAAGGTTCTCTGGCAATCAAAAAGGCGATGACCTCGCTGTCCACGGTGGTTTGAAATATGGCGCCATCTTCCTCCAGCTCCTTCCGGATTTCCAGAGCGTTTACCAGATTTCCGTTGTGGGCTACAGCCAGCGAGCCGTTTTTATATTTTACCACCAATGGTTGAGCGTTAATCAATGTATTGGAACCGGTGGTGGAATAGCGCACATGGCCTATAGCTATGTGGCCTTTCAATTTGTCCAGAATACCGTCATCGAAAACCTCGGAAACAAGGCCGAGACCCTTATGGTAATCTATTCCTTTACCTGAAGTCGCGGCAATCCCAGCGCTTTCCTGCCCCCGGTGCTGCAGGGCATAAAGGCCGTAATAAACCGTCCGGCTCAATGCAGCATCCTCATGGCTTGAGTATATACCGAATACGCCGCAGGCCTCTTTCAATTTATCGTCCATCAGTTCTCGACTTTCCATCTTATGGCGTTCCCCCAACTTAAAGCTATTTTCTCCACCGGAATCTCAATCTTACCCACATTCTGCCCTTTATGTTTGACTTCTATTTTAAATTTCCCCGGTCTGACAAATCCGAGCACCGATATATTAACACCTATTTCCCCTGCAAGTTTTTGAAGAAGGGAAAGATTTTCTTCAGGAAGGCTCATGATTATCCTGGACTGTCCCTCTCCGAACAACACAGCATCGGGGCGAAGCTCAGTTTCTATTTCCC
Source organism: Biomaibacter acetigenes (assembly GCF_003691585.1). Taxonomy (GTDB): domain Bacteria; phylum Bacillota; class Thermosediminibacteria; order Thermosediminibacterales; family Tepidanaerobacteraceae; genus Biomaibacter; species Biomaibacter acetigenes. The sequence goes on from NZ_CP033169.1 coordinate 2,145,261, forward strand.
CTGAAAAGCCGGTGTTTCCCGTGATACAGCTTTCCGCCAGAGCCACCGCAAGCCCTCCTTCGGAAACATCGTGGGCAGAGTGAACAAGGCCCAGTTCTATGGCTTTCAGGCAGCAATCCTGGACTTTTTTTTCCACTTCAAGATTTAGTCTGGGCGGCTTTCCTCCCCGAACTCCAATTACCTCCCGCAAATATTCAGAACCCCCAAGTTCGTCGGTGTTATTTCCCAAAAGGACTACTATGTCGCCCTCTTTCTTAAATCCCATGGTGCAGTGTTTTTCCACATCTTCCAGAATGCCCACCATTCCCACCACTGGAGTGGGGAATATGGCATTTTCCTTTGTTTCATTGTAAAAACTTACATTGCCGCTGATAACCGGCGTATTAAGATAGCGGGCCGCTTCAGCCATGCCATCAACGCATCTTTCAAACTGGTAATAAACCTCGGGCTTTTCGGGATTTCCAAAATTGAGGCAGTCTGTGATTGCAAGAGGCTGGGCTCCGCTGACTACCAGATTTCGTGCAGCTTCGGCCACTGCCTGTTTGCCCCCTTCATAGGGGTCCAGGAAGCAATAATAGCCGTTGCAGTCGGTGGTCAGGGCTATACCTTTTTTTGTCCCCTTTATCCGCAGTACTGCCGCATCCGAGCCGGGAGGCACCACAGTATCGGTCCTTACCGTGTGATCATACTGCTGATATACCCATGCTTTGCTGGCAATGTTAGGTGATGACAATAATTTTAATAGGGCCTCATTTAAGTCAGCAGGAACTTTAATCTTCGACAAATCTATATCAAGTTCTTTCATATATGAAGGCTTTTTGCTCTCCCTTTTTACCGAAGGAGCTCCTTCGGCCAGGGATTTGGCCGGCACTTCGGCCACCACAGTCCCGTTCTCCAGTATTCTGAGCATGCCATCGCCGGTGACGGTGCCGATTTTTACCGCATTCAGGTCCCATTTTTCAAAGATTTTTTTAACATCTTCCTCATGACCTTTTTCCACTATTACCAGCATGCGTTCCTGGGATTCGGATATCATGACCTCATAGGGGGTCATATTCTCTTCCCTTCTTGGAACCAGGGCCACGTCCAGTTCTATCCCGCTATCAGCTCTGGCAGCGGTTTCACAGGAAGATGATGTAAGCCCTGCGGCTCCCAGGTCCTGAATGCCCACTACCCATTTATGTTGCAGAAGTTCCAGGCAGGCTTCCAGAAGCAGTTTTTCCATAAAGGGGTCCCCCACCTGCACCGAAGGCCTTTTGGCCACCGAGTCCTCGGAAAGCTCCTCGGAGGCGAAACTCGCTCCATGCATGCCGTCCCTGCCTGTGGTGGAGCCTACAAGCATGACGGAGTTTCCCACCCCTGCAGCTCTGCCCTTCACTATACGGTCGTGGTGGATTATTCCCACACACATGGCATTGACCAGAGGATTGTCCCTATAGGAATCATCAAAATACACTTCTCCGCCGATGGTGGGGATGCCCATGCAGTTGCCGTAATCGGCTATGCCGGAGACGACCCCGCCAAAAAGGTATTTTACCCCGGGATCATCGAGGCTGCCGAATCTCAGAGAATCGAGCAGGGCCACCGGCCTTGCCCCCATGGTGAAGATGTCCCGGATAATGCCCCCAACACCCGTAGCAGCTCCCTGATAGGGTTCTACAGCAGAAGGATGGTTGTGGCTTTCCACCTTCATTACCACGGCCAGGTTATCGCCTATATCCACTATGCCGGCATTTTCCCCTGGACCCTGCAGCACCCGGGGGCCGGAAGTGGGAAATCTTTTCAGGATGGGCTTGGAGTTTTTGTAGCTGCAGTGTTCGGACCACATGACGCTATACATGCCTAACTCAAGATAATTCGGTTCGCGCCCCAGGGTCTTCACTATCTCGTCATATTCATAATCGGTCAAACCCAGCTTTCTAGCATCATCTCTACCTGCCATGAGCGACACTCCCCTCAACATACTGCAGAATCGATTCGAACACTCTCCTGCCATCCGTATTGCCCAGTATATCCTCCGCACACCGCTCGGGATGTGGCATCATGCCAAGCACATTCCCCTGTTCACTGACAATACCGGCTATGTTTTCTACCGAACCGTTGGGATTGGCTTCTTCGGTGACATTTCCGTCCCTGTCACAGTAAGTAAACACCACGCCGCCCCGGGCCTTCAGTTTTTCCATCGTATCCCTGTCGGCAAAATAATTACCCTCCCCGTGGGCTATGGGCATTTTTATTATTTCGCCCTTTTTATAAAGCCCGGTAAAGGGCGTGTTGCTGTTTTCCACTCGCAAAAATATGTCATGGCAGTGAAATTTCAGGTCCCGGTTCCTCTTCATGGCACCCGGCAGGAGTTTTGCCTCGAGTAAAATCTGAAAACCGTTGCATATTCCGAGTATGAGCTTTCCGGCTTCGGCGGCTTTTACCACCGAATCCATAGCCGGTGAAAACCTGGCAATGGCTCCGGCTCTGAGATAATCACCATAGGAAAATCCCCCGGGCAGCACTATGAGGTCAAAATCCCCCGGTGAAAATTTCTCCTTATGAAAAACATATTCCGTAGGCTGTCCCAGTACATCCCTGCAGGCATGGTAGCAGTCCACATCGCAGTTTGAACCGGGAAACATTATGACAGCGCATTTCATGGTTTTGCCTCCAGACTTAAAATTGATTTTAACTATTCAGCATCTTCGGAGCGAGAAGGAAAAATACTGAACCAACGAAAGGTGCTGAATAGTTACAAAGATAACTCAAAGCTGTAATCCTCTATAACGGGATTTGCCAGAAGTTTTTCACACATGGCCTTTATCTGCCCTTCCGCGTCTTTTTTACTGGCGGCATCTAGCTTTATCTCGATAAGCTTTCCTACCCTTACATCTTCCACTTCCTCAAAGCCCAGATGCTTCAGGGCCCCCTTTATGGCAGTTCCCTGGGGGTCGAGAACGCCGGATTTGAAGCGCACGTGAATCTTGGCATTTATTATCATGTTAAATCTCCTTTCCTATTCTCGATAATATCTCCTTGTAGGCTTCTTCGACATTTCCGAGGTCGCGGCGGAAGCGGTCTTTGTCGAGTTTTTCGCCGGTTTTTGCGTCCCAGAAGCGGCAGGTGTCCGGGGATATCTCGTCAGCCAGGAGTATTTCACCATCGAATATTCCGAACTCCAGCTTGAAATCTACCAGTATTATGCCCTTTTCAATAAAGTAATCTCTCAAAATCTGATTTACCCGCAATGATGTCTCTTCAATGAATTTCACCTGCTCTTCACCGGCGATCCCCAGGGCCATAACATGGTAATTATTGATCATGGGGTCTCCCAGCTCATCGTTTTTGTAACACAATTCCAGAACGGGCCTTTTTAGCTCGGTACCCTCCTCTAAGCCCAGCCTCTTTGCCAGGCTTCCTGCGGCGATGTTTCTCACAATGACTTCCAGTGGCAGGATTTTCACCGCTTTTACCAGCATCTCTCTATCACTCAAAAGCTTTACAAAATGGGTTCTTATGCCGTTTGTTTCCAGCAGTTCAAAAAGAAAGGCCGAAATCCTGTTATTAATGATTCCTTTATCATGTATGGTGCCTTTTTTCTGGCCGTTGAAAGCCGTGGCATCATCCTTGAATTCCATGATGTAATATGTTTTATCTTCTGTGCTGTAAACTTTCTTGGCCTTACCTTCATAAAGCATGTCCAGTTTGTCCATAGGTTTACACCTCCCGAATTCTTTTTCGTCTTTGACTAAAAAATAAAAGGGTATAAAGAATCTCTACCCCAATTTTAGCCCAAAAAAGATAATAAACCATCATACCTTATAGCCAGGGTAGTTTACGGCCACCCGGTAGAGACTTCCGGTCCATATTCCCGGAATTATATAAGGTTCTATTAATGTGTATTCGATTTTTAAACTTTACATTCTAATCTTACCACAGGGTATGTTTTTTGGCAACAGTTTTTCCGAACGTTTTTGTTAATTTTTTTTATAATGTCCGGATTTAAACCCGGGCTATGAAGGTCCTTATCCTCCTCACCGCTTCCTCCAGGTTTTCCATGGAGGTGGCATAGGCCATCCTTACAAAGCCCCGGCCATTTTCACCGAAAGCGGTGCCGGGAACCACTGCCACCTTTGCCTCGCGCAAAAGCCTTTCCGCAAACTCCTCGGAAGAAAGGCCCGTGTTTTTTATGGAAGGAAATACGTAAAAGGCTCCCCTGGGTTCAAAGCACTCAAGCCCCATGTCCCTCAAACTTTCTAAAAGAAAAATCCGCCTTTTATTATATTCATCCCTCATCCTTGCGATATCCTCATCGCCGTTTTTTAAAGCCTCGATGGCGGCATATTGTCCCATAGTGGCGGCACAGGTGACACTGTACTGATGCACTTTAAGTATTTCCTGGGCTAATCCTTCGGGGGCGGCAATGTAACCCAGTCTCCATCCGGTCATGGCATAGGATTTTGAAAAGCCGCTCACGGTAATGGTCCTCTCCCGCATTCCTGATATGCTTGCAAAGGCGGTATGTTCCACTCCATATGTCAGGTCCCAGTAAATCTCATCAGAAATTACAATCAAGTCATGTTTTTTTATCACCTGGGCTATATCTTCAAGCTGCCTCCTGCTCATTATCGCTCCTGTAGGATTGTTGGGGTACGGCAAGACAAGTAACTTGGATTTTGGCGTAATGTATTTCTCCAGGATATCCGCCCTCAGGGCAAAATCGTCTTCCATGTAAGTTGGCACAAAGACCGGCTTGCCTCCCGCCAGTATGGTGCAGGGCGTATATGCCACAAAGGATGGCTGGGGTATCAGCACCTCGTCTCCGGACTCTATTAATGTCCGTATGGCCACCTCGATGGCCTCACTGGCGCCGATGGTGACAATTATTTCGGTCTCGGGCTTATACTCCAGTGCAAAACGCCGATTCATATACTTTGATATCTCCTGCCTGAGTTCCAGGAGCCCCGCATTGGGCGTATAGAAGGTTTTGCCTTCATTCAACGCCTTTACCGCAGCTTCATTGATATGCCCGGGTGTGGTAAAATCCGGCTCTCCGATACAAAGGGAAATGGCCCCTTTTACCTGATTTACCATGTTGAAAAAATACCGGATTGTGGAAATTTCAACGGATTTTACCCTCTTAGCTACATATCTGTTATAGTCCATAAAAACATTCCTTTCATAAAAGAGTTTTTTTAAAATTATAACTCCAAGTTCTGGTTACGGCAAGATACTTTATCATATAAAAATATAATAATATATACAAAATATATACAAAAAAGTACGGAATGAAAGAGTTGCCTGCAGGAAAAATATAATAAATAAAGAATTAAAACCATATATTATAAATTTGCGTAAATGCAGGAGGTGCCCCATGGAATTTCAGGCGGGAATAATAAAATTTATCCAGTCTTTCTCTTCACCTGCCCTGGATTACTTTTTTATTTTTGTCACAAATTTGGGCAGCGAAGGTTTTTACTTCTTGCTCATTCCCATTTTCTACTGGAGCATAAATAAAAAAATGGGGATTAAGCTGAGCAGCGCTCTTCTTTTATCAATGTATTTGAATGTGATGCTCAAGGAAATCACGGCCATCCCCCGGCCTATAGGATATCCGGGTATAAGGTCCATTTACACAGGTTCCGCCGGGGGATATTCCTTTCCCAGTGGCCATACCCAGGGCAGCACCACCGTTTGGGGTATAATTATGGCTCATTACAAAAAAACCCTAGTTTACATCCTGGGCATTGCCATAATTTTGCTGGTCAGCCTGTCCAGGCTTTATCTTGGGGTGCACTGGCCTCAAGATATCATCGGAGGCATAATTCTGGGATATATCATAGTAATGGTTGTCATTAATACCGACAGGTTCAAGTTCTCCGAAAGTGCTAGCGTAAAATGCCTCATGGCTGTAATTATCCCCGTGGTATTACTTGTTATATTCCCTCATCCCGATGTATTTAAACACATGGGCATGCTGTCGGCTGCATGGCTGGGGTATTTACTGGAAGATCACTTTATCGGATTTGAACCAAAAAATACGGGCTTTTTAAAAACTGCTTCAAAATATATCATCGGAGCCGCAGGTTTTCTATTGATATATGTGGGACTGAAGAAAATTCTTCCGGCAGGAAATATTTCCGCCATGGCGAGATATTTCCTCCTGGGCCTTTGGCTTACAGCAGGAGCGCCGTATCTTTTTAAGAAACTTTGACGCTCGGGCAGAAATCTTTTAGCGGACACTCCGTACATTTCGGGTTTATTGCCCGGCAAACCCTCCTGCCATGATATATGAGCCAGTGATGGGCTTTTATCCAGAGTTCCCGTGGGACTTTTTCCATGAGGTCCCTTTCTACGCCCAGCACGTCCTCTTTATCGGAAAAACCCAGCCGGCGGGCCAGTCTGAAAACATGGGTATCCACCGCAAAGGCCGGTATGCCGAAAGCATTGGCCAGGATCACATTGGCGGTCTTGCGGCCGACTCCGGGGAGTTTTATGAGTTTTTCAAAATCTGCCGGCACTTCTCCACCGTATTTTCCCACAAGTTCTCTGGATGCTTCTATAATGTTTTTGCTTTTATTGCGAAAAAGCCCGCACTCCTTTATGTCCTCCTGCAGTTCATATAAATCAGCCCTGGCAAAATCCTCAGGGCTTTTGTATTTTTTAAACAGCCTTTCCGTCACCTGGTTCACCCTCTTGTCGGTGCATTGGGCAGCCAGGATGGTGGCAATCAGGAGCTGGAAGGGATTTTCAAAATGCAGTGCCGTGGTGGCTTCGGGATAGGTATTTTCAAGGACCGATAGAACTTTTGAAATTCTTTTCTCATCATTATCTGGATTTACATGCCTGTGTTTATCAGTTATATTACATTTGTTTATTTTTCTTGATGATTTACCGGTTATCTTCTTCATAGCTTTTCTTCTTTCTCCATTCCATGGTTGGGAAACTTTCTTATATTTCCCAGGTCTGTTTTCAACCATATCGCTAGAGATGAGGCAAGTTTCCGGTTAATCGCCCGCCATTTGTTTTAATTTTTCTATCTCTTTTTTATAATTCTCCATGCCTCCGGGAGTTTCCAGCAAGAAGGGCTTATCTTTCAATGCTGGATGAGTTATGATATTTTTTATGGTTTCTAGGCCCAGTTCTCCTTCCCCCAGGTTGGCGTGGCGGTCTTTGCGGCTGGCCAGGGGAAACTTGCTGTCATTCAGGTGGACGGCCTTAATCTTCCCCAGCCCCAAAATTCGGTCAAATTCAGCCAGGACCGCATCCAGATGTCCAATGACATCATAACCGGCCCCCAGGAGATGGCATGTATCAATGCATATTCCGAATTTCTCGGGCATTCCTGTGCTGTCCATGATATCATACAGTTGCTCGAAGGTGTAACCTACCTCGCTTCCGGCACCTGCCATGGTTTCCAGGAGTAACATTACTTTTTCCCGGCCCGTTACCACTTGCTTGATTCCCGAAGCGATTTTGCGTACACCTTGTTCCACTCCTTCTCCCAGATGGCTCCCCGGATGAAGTACCATATAGGGGACCTTTGCAACTTCCAGCCTTTCCATGTCATCCTTTAATACCATCAGCGCAAAATCCCGGGTTTCTTCTTTGGTGGAGGCCAGGTTCAGGGTATAGGGAGCGTGGGCTACCAGCGGACCGAAGTCTTGTTCTTTGCAAAGTTCTTCAGCCTTTTCAATATCGGAAGGGTCCAGGGCTTTTGCGGCACTGCCCCTGGGATTTCGGGAAAAAAACTGCATGGTATTGGCCCCGATGGAAAGGGCTTCTTTCACTGCGTGCTCGTAGCCTTTAGAAATGGAAATATGGGCGCCAAAAAGCATGGCAAAACTCCTTTCTGCTAGTTTTCCATAGAGAAAATTGATACGGATGTAAAAACTTTAGCGCTGGTGATTCGTGACGGCCAAAGGCACCGTAGAGTGAAGCCAAAGACGTTCTTAAGCTTGAAACGAGCGGAGCAGGGGCGGCATGCACGGATGCATGCCGGCCGGCATTGAGGCAGGACGCCGAATTGCCGGCGTAACCCTGCGGAGCGAAGGAGCAAGCTTTAGAACGTCTGGCTGAACGGTCAGGTGCTAGGCCGTCACAATCACATAAGACGTTTTTTTCAAATACCCTGATAAAGTTTTTTCCGAGAATTTTTGCTATGTCCTCATCGGAATACCCGCGGTAAACCAGGCCCCTGGTGAGATTTATCATCTTTTCACAGGATTCAAGCCCATTCACATTGCCATCGTATCCGTCAAAATCGGAACCTATGCCGACATGCTCGACTCCTGCAATATTTACAAAATAATCTATGACATCCAGTATATTTTCGATAGAACCCTGCTGCCCTCCATAACTGGAAAAGTAAAAGGTGGCCCCGATGACCCCGCCCTTCTCAGCAACAGCTTTAATCTGCCCGTCATCCAGGTTTCGTGGGATATCCATGAATTTCCTGGGCAGGGAATGGGATATTATGAAGGGCTTTTGGGCCACATCCAGCACATCCCAGAACCCCTTCGGAGAGATATGAGCAATATCCACCACCATGTCGAGCCTTTCCATTTCTTTTACCACCTCTACACCAAAATCCGAAAGGCCGCCACCGCTTCTCAAGTCCTGGGCGCCATCGGCAATGGCGTTCCGGTGGTTCCATGTCAGCACCAGGGAACTTACCCCCAGTTCCCTGTATATCTTCAACATGTGGATATCTCCCTGAAGGGCTTCTCCGCCCTCTATGCTAAGCAATGCGGCTATTTTCCCATTTTCCGCAGCCTTTTTTATATCTCCTGCGGCACCGGCAAAACATACATCTTCACTATTTTGCTCTATTTGCTTCTTGAATATAGATATCCCTTTCATGGTGCTGTGAACCGCATCATGGTACCACTCGGGGCGCACGAAAACTGCGAACACCTGAGCTTTTACGCCACCGGATTTCAGCCTGGGGATGTCTATGTGACCTTTTTCTGATTTTTCACCGAGGCTGCGCTCTCCGTCGATGACGGATAGTATGGTGTCACAGTGGGCGTCAAAAACTATACTCTCTTTATGGAGCCTGCGGGCTCTCTCTTCCTGGTCCTCACTGAGTTTAAACAAGCAAAAAGACCTCCTTTACTCTGCACATATTTGATTGATTTAAAAAGTTGCTTTCGGTGGTTACACCACAATCATCTTTATATTATCATTAAATCCGGTTTTTGCAATAAGTTCATTACAAAAACCCTGTTATAAAACCGAAACTTAAGCAAATAATAAAAAATATGGTAAGCATGGATAAATTTTATTAAAAAAGTCCTTCTTTCTTTAAAAGTATTTTTATAGAATTCAGGAGGCTATGTATGACAAAAGCGTTGTCACTTTTATTATTACCGATTATTCTCATATCCTTATTATTCGAAATAGCCCCAGAGAAGGCCTATGGTGCCGGAATTATTCAGGAATCTCCGGATTCCGGCAAAAAACTTGTTGTCATGGTGATACTGGATAGGATAAACATAGAAGATCTAGCCGGGGACTATCCCAATATTCGACGACTTATGGAAAAGGGAGCATCCGCTCTGATGAACACCAGCACCAGTGTGCGCATGGACCACGCATCGAGCTATCTTACCATCGGCGCAGGAACCAGGGCTTACGCCGGCGGTATCGACGAGGCTTTTGGATATAATGAGGAGTATGGCGGCCAGAAAGCGGGAAAAGTCTTCACAAATTATACCGGCATTAAACCCTTGAGGCAAAAACCTGGTAGTGCCGGATATGCCCAGAATAATCCAGGAGAACTCGAAACTGGACCACGAGACTGTTCCGGGTCTCCTGGGGGAAATACTGAAAAATCACGGCATTCCGGTGGCGGTGCTGGGAAATGCAGATTTTTTAGATGAAAAAAACCGCCCAGCAGCACTGATAGCCATGGACTGCCAGGGAATAATAGCATCGGGAGATGTAAGCCGGGATCTTCTGGTCAATGATGATGAAAGCCCTTTTTTTGTAAAAACGGATTATGAAAAGCTCTATCAAAAATTTGTGAAATACGCCAGGTCCGGCGGACTAATTATAATTCATCCGGGTGATACGGTAAGGGCCAATGATTATTTAAATCTGGCAATTCCTCAGCAATATGAACATTATAGAAAAAAAGCATTAAAAGATGCCGATGCGTTCATCGGAAGGCTGATGCGAAACATGAACCTGGCGCAAGACCTTTTGATGGTAATTACTCCCTTTCCATCCACTTCCGGCTACCGGCAAAGAAACCTTCTCACACCTTTTATCGCTGCAGGCCCCGGTATTAAGCCCGGATTTGCCACATCGGCCACCACACGCCGCCCGGGCCTGGTGGCAAATATTGATATAGCCCCCACAATATTGGAGTATTTTAATATTCCGGCACCTGTAATAATGTTGGGTCACACGGTTTTGGGAGTTGGAACCGGAAATATAACATTAAATTCATTGGAATACTTTATCCGCATGAACCGCGGAATAGTCGCCACGTACACTCAGAGGGCATACCTTATAAAACCCTATGTAGCCATGCAGATTTTTGTTTCCCTCGGATTTTTGCTGCTGGTTTTCCTCAGGAAAAACCGTCTAAAAACCTTAAGGCCCTTTATTCTGGCCAACATGGCTATACCTTTGAGTTTTTTACTGCTTCCTCTGGTGGCTTCCGATAAGCTTTTTTCAAAATATTTATGGCTGGTTTTATTAACCACCGGCATAGTCCTGGTATCTCTAAGATTTATGGAAACTCTGAGGTCCATTATATTTATCTGTCTTTCCACGTCATCGGGGATTTTGCTGGATTTATTAGTGGGCGCGCCGCTGATGAAGTTATCCATACTGGGATATGACTCCATCGGCGGAGCAAGGTATTATGGCCTGGGGAACGAATATATGGGGGTCCTCATAGGTTCATTTACAACGGGTATCACTGCTCTTATCGATGAATCCCGCATGGGAAGCAGAAAAAAAACGAGTCTTTCTATTTTATGCGCAGTCCTTTTTACAGCCACCGTTTACCTCATATTTTCACCCAGATACGGCAGCAATGTGGGCGGGTTTATCAGCGCATACGGAGCTTTTACCATAACCATTTTAATGCTTCTGGGCATCAGAGTAAAATCGAGTCACCTGGGACCTATAGCAGCAGGAATGGTTTTGTTTATTGTGCTTCTCCTGGCTGCGACAGGTTCCAGCAATCCACCCAGCCACATAAGCCAGACCCTGGCCTCGGTTAAAGTCCAGGGAATGATGCCTCTATGGGATATAGTGGGCCGTAAGCTTTCCATGAATTTAAAACTCCTTAAATACACGCCCTGGACCCGGGCTCTTCTAACTTCCATAGGCGTTATTGTAGCCCTATTTTACCGGCCGCCTCACATATTGAAAAAACATATTTCAAAAATACCACAACCTGTACAGTGGCTTTGTGGGAGCCGGAACGGGATGCCTTTTAGCCTTGATATTTAATGATTCCGGTATCGTAGCCGCTGCCACCATGATGGTATACATTGCCCTGCCGTTGCTGCTGCTGGTGATTGATGAAATACCGCAATCCTGAAAAGGAATAATATTAGAAAATAGATGCTAACCTGGAGATGTATAACGTACATGAGTAAGATAAAAATCCTTGAAGTGGTACGGGATGCCGAGGGCGGTATGAAAAAGCATGTAGAAACCCTGCTGCTGGGGCTCAATAAAGACAGATTTGACATTATCCTGGCCTGTTCCAGGGGGCAATTTAACCGCAGTGATTTGAAAGACAACATCTATAATATGTATGAAATCAGCCTGGGTGACCGGCAAAGTTCCTGGACACTGCTCAAGTCCCTTCTGGAATTGGTTCGAATCATAAAAAAGGAAAAGGTAAATATCATTCACGCTCACGGTATGGCATGCGCAGTTATGGGCACCGTTGCCGGGATTCTTGCCGCAACACCGGTAATCATAACTACTATACATAACTTTCCGGCTATTAAAGGCACCGGCATTAAGCAGCGCCTTTCCAACCTTCTATCGGGTTTTTTGCTCAAATTCAACCGCCGGGTTATCGTGGTATCCAGGAATCTGGGAGATTTCATATCAACGCTCTGGAATATTCACCGGGACAGGGTTCAGGTTATATACAACGGCGTTGATGTAGAAGAGATTCAGAAAGGTTCAGACAGAAGTCCCGTAGCTGTATCCGAACTTCATAATTCAGCGGCCACCTCTTTAATAATCCTCAACATCTCCCGTCTCATTCCCTCCAAAGGAGTGGACGTTTTTTTAAAGGCTGCCGCAATTCTTATAGGAAATAACTCGGGTGAAGGTATTTCAACAGATGAAAGCCGGGGCAATCCACCGGTTCTTTCAGATAAACCGCTTTTCTTTATCGCCGGCGATGGCCCACAGATGCCCGAACTAAAAAAAATGGCCCGGAATCTGGGCATAGAAAAAAACGTTCGGTTTTTAGGCTTTAGAAAGGATATATATAATCTGATCGGCCTTTCCGATATGGTAGTGCTTTCATCCCGCAACGAGGGTCTGGGGATTTCCATCCTGGAAGCCCTGGCCCTCAAGAAACCGGTCATAGCCTCAAATGTAGGAGGTATCCCCGAAATTATCACTCATGGCAGAACGGGCCAGCTGGTGCCTCCGGATGATCCGGAGGCCCTGGCGGACGCCATGTTGTATCTTATTAAAAACCCCGAAGAAGGTAAAAAAATGGCATTAGAGGGCTATAAAATTTTAATAGAAAAATATTCCAGGGAGATTATGCTCAAAGAACTACAAGATTTATTCCAGGATTTGTATTAGATAATAATTACGCTGCGTTTTCTACACTTTTAAGTTTTTGTTTCAGCACATCTATGGCTTTTCTGAGTTGAACATCTTCCCGGGTATGGAGGTATTCATATACCGCTTCATCCAGAGCCTTGTAAAAGGCGGCATCCACAATGCCCGTTACCGCAAGGCCTTTTTTCTTTTGAAGGGTTTTGACTGCGGTCCGGGTCCTGGGGCCGAATACTCCGTTAGGCTGGGCCTTTAACAAGTTCATTATAGCAAGCCTCTGCTGTATGCCCAGCACTTCCAGCCCTATATTTCCATATTTGAGGATTTTATCCCCTTTCAAAGGGATAATATCTTTTAAAAGGTCTGCCGTATCAGATTTAACTTCTATGTCCGGCGTAATGCCGGTTTTGTTGATATCGGTGCCATTCGGCGTTGTGTAACGCGCCACCGTAAGTTTAATTCCGCCAAGAATCCCCAGGTTAAGAGTGCGCTGCACCGTGGCCTTCCCGAAGGTTTTTTCCCCAATCAGCAGACCGGCCCCCCTGTCCTTTATGGCCCCCGAAAGGATTTCGGCCGCGCTGGCTGAACCTCCGTTTACCAATACCACCAGTTTAAAAGGTGAAGGTTTTGAATCAGATGAAAAGGTCTGCACCTTGCCTTCTTTGGAAACCACATGAACTATAGGCCCCTCCGGAACAAAGCGCCTGGCCACTTCAATAGCCTGGTCCAGCAGGCCTCCGGGGTTGTTTCTAAGGTCCAGCACTATGCCCTGAACCCCTCCCTTTTTAAAATCCGCAAGGGCTTTATCTATATTTTCCGTGGTGTTTTCGTTGAATTCGCTGATTTTCAGGTAACCTACACCCTGATCGAGAATTCTATATTCTATGGGATTAACCTTTATAATATCGCGGGTTATATCCAACTTCAGCATTTGCTTTTCGCCGTCTCTTGCAACTCCAATGCTTACCTTTGTCCCCTGTTCGCCTTTTATAAGGGTGGAAACCTCGGCAGTGGAAAGGCCCGAAACATCTTTTCCATCCACTTCTACAATCCTGTCGCCAGCTTTTAACCCCGCCTTTTCCGCCGGAGTTCCCGCCAGTACCGAAACAATAGTTACATATTTGTCTTTTGAAGTAATTACAACACCTATTCCACCAAAATTTCCGCTGGTAGATTCATTGAAGTTTTTAAAATCTTTAGGAGAAAAGTATTCGGAATACGGGTCGCCCAGGGACTCCACCATGCCCTTTACGGCACCTCTTATCAGGTCCAGATCCTTGATTTCATTTACATAATTGTTTTTCAAAAACTCGTCCAGTTGAATCAGGAAGTTTATTTCCGGAGGAATTTCCGGGGAAGCGCTATCTTCAGCCATCAATGGCCTGTATGTAATAATGGGACCAAAAAGTAAATAGGCTGCCAGCAGGAGTGCGATAAATGGCGCAAAATGTCTTTTCATAGATATCTCCTTTCGAATGACCTCGATTTGTTTTTGTTTGTCTTATGATTTCATTCTAACATAATTTGATTTTATATGCATTACATTTTATTTTGGGAAATATATCCCTCAACAAGTTTACTGATATATATTTTACTTTTCCTCTTTTCTTTTTGTAAAATAAGATATATACTATAAGAAAGCTTATATCATGTATTAAGAGCTACTATTAATTTTTTGAGGGGGTCATCCAGTGAAATTACCTGAACTCAAAATCGGGAATCTCATAGCGAAAGTTCCCATCGTCCAGGGAGGGATGGGTGTGGGAATATCCCTGTCTTCTCTGGCCGGTGCAGTGGCTTTAAACGGCGGTGTAGGAGTAATATCGGGAGTGGAAATAGGATTTAACGAACCGGATTTTTTAAAAAATAAAAAAGAGGCTAACCTCAGAGCATTGAGGGCTCACATAAAAAAAGCCCGGGAAATCTGCAAAAAGGGCATAATCGGGGTAAATATCATGTCTGCCCTGAACAATTTCGAAGAAATGGTGATGGAGTCGGTAAAGGAAAAAATTGATATAATATTTTCCGGGGCAGGACTGCCATTAAAACTGCCTCAGTTTACAAAGGGGTCCGATACAAAGATTGCTCCCATAGTTTCTTCAGGCCGTGCTGCAGCCCTGATATGCAAGACATGGGATAAGCACTATCAGGTGACTCCCGATGCGGTGGTGGTAGAAGGCCCTATGGCAGGCGGCCATCTCGGGTTTTCCATCGATGAACTCGATAAGCCGTCTCATCAACTAAAAGAGATTCTTCAGGATGTTCTGGGAGCAGTTAAACCCTTTGAAGAAAAGTTTAAAAAGAAGATTCCGGTCATCGCAGGAGGGGGAGTTTTTACCGGTAAGGATATAGCCGACCTTCTCCATGCAGGAGCTTCCGGTGTCCAGATGGCCACCCGGTTTGTAGCCACCAATGAATGTGACGCTTCCGAAGAATTCAAACAGGCATATATAGATGCAAAACAGGAAGATGTAGAAATCATTCAAAGCCCGGTGGGAATGATTGGCAGGGCTATCAGGAATGACTTCCTGGATGAAGTAAAAGCCGGATTCAAAAAGCCTATCCGCTGCCTTTGCAATTGCTTAAAACCATGCAATCCTCTGAAAGCCCCTTACTGCATAGCCGATGCTCTAATCAACGCTCAGAAGGGAAATCTTAAAGAAGGATTCGCCTTTGCTGGGGCAAATGTTTTCAGGATAAAAAATATGGTGACGGTAAAAGAATTGATGGAGGAACTTGTATCCGAAGCCGAAAAATACTTTAATCCTTTTTAAGATTTCGGCAGCCTTTCCTTTTATTTTTTTAATTTTTCCATTTACATTCTCCAAAAATGGCTCTGCCTATAAGCATCATATCGCCACCCTGCGAAAAAATTAACTTTAGAGTTAGTAACTCCAAAGTTAGTAACTCTAAAGTTAAATATAACATGAAACATGACTTATATACAAAGTATGTTATAAATAATTTTTAATCCAAGATGCTTTCGCAGGCATCCTTTATTGATTCAGAAAATGTCGGGTGGGCATGTATTGTTTCTACGATTTCTTCCAAAGTAAATTCATTTTTTATGCTGAGGGCGCCTTCGTGAATTATTTCATTAGCGCACCTTCCTATTATTTCCATGCCGACAATCTGGTTGAATTTCGGCTCCGCTATTACTTTTATCAAACCCGTATCATCTCCCGTAGTCATTGCCCTGCCAGATGCGGAGTACGAATAAGTCCCTACTTTTACATCTTTGTACTTATCACGGGCCTGCCTTTCATTCATCCCAACCCATGCCACTTCAGGCTCGGTATAAATGCAGCTCGGCACCGATTTCATATCCGCCTGCTTTTTTTCGCCCATTGCATTGACAGCGGCTACAGCGCCTTGATATGACGCCGCATGTGCCAGTTGTATGCCTCCTGTCACATCTCCCGCGGCGTATATGTTATTCTCGCTTGTTTTCATAAAGCTGTCAACTATGATTCCTTTTTTATCCATGTTCAGCCCCAGGGCTTCTATTCCGTTGATATTCGCCGTCCTCCCTGCCGCAACAAGCACCTGTTCACACTCCTCTTCCAGAACCTTGCCGCCGGCGGAAAACACAACGTTCAATCCCTGCGTTCCGCCCTCGATTTTGTTGACCCTGCTGTCAAGATAAAGTTCGATATTCTTTCTTGCAAGGCTTCTCTTCATGATGCCCGAAATATCGCCATCCAGCATCGGAAGCAGTTCGGGAAGCATTTCGACAATAGCAACCTTGCTTCCCATGGCGCTATATATGCACGCAAACTCAAGCCCTATAATCCCCGCCCCGATTATCACAAGCTTTGAAGGGATTTTTTCCATCTCCAGCGCTTTATCGCTGGTTATAACCCCCGGCAAATCCACTCCCGGTATCGGTGGCATGAAAGTCTTTGAGCCCGTGGCAATGATGAATTTATCGGCCGTGCACCTTGTTCCCTGAACCTCAATTGTATTTTTATCGGCAAAAACAGCCCTTCCATTTATCACATTTATGCCGTGAGCCTTCATAAGATAGCTTACTCCGTTTCTCAACCTTGAAATGACATTTGTTTTCTTTTTTCTCAGCCTTTCAACGTCCAGCCGAGGCTCGGCATCGATGCCAAAGTCTTTGACACTCTCAAATTCACCTATAATCGATGCCGCATGAGCAAAAACCTTTGTCGGAATGCAGCCGCGGTTTAAACACGTGCCTCCCAAATCCCTTTCCTCTATCAATGCAGTCCTTGCACCAAGCCTGCTTGCCCTTATCGCCGCCACATAACCTCCCGGGCCGCCTCCAACCACAGCTACATCATAATCGTATCCCATGGCCTTCCTCCTCAAAATATTTTAGACGCCTAAATATAGCGGTTATATTTTTATAGTACCAGCAATTCGGGATTTTCAAGTATTTTCTTCATATCCGAAAGGAATACTGCGGCACTGGCACCGTCAATCAGGCGATGGTCGAATGACAGGCTGAGAATCATGATGCTCCTTGCGCATATGCTGCCATCTTTTACAGCAGGCTCCTGGCGTATTGCATTT